>JAKAXE010000062.1 GCA_021816695.1 bacterium
GCCTCGACACAGATTGAGGGTACGCTTCCGGCGCAGCATCGGGAGGGCTTCCTGCCGGCGCCTCGGATGACCCAGCGGGTACCAGACCACCTCAGGGCCGAGCCGTTCCCCGCCCATCAGCCCGACATCGACCGAGTTGGCCACGGCCCGGCGGTCCGGATCGTGGTAGGCCAGGGTGTACTCGGGATCCTCGAACACCCGGGTGAGCCCCCGGATCCGCTCCAGCTCCGGGTTCCTAGCGGCCCGGTCCTCGTAGGTCGAGTAGTCGAGCTCCCCGTACACCAGGGCCGCGGCCACCATGTACTGGAGGCAGTGGTCGCGGTCCGCGGCCGTGGGCAGCGGCCCCCGCTTGTCCAGGATGGTCACCCCGGAGCGCTGGGTCCGGACGTGGACCTCCCGCACCTCCCGGAGCCGCCCTTGGAGCGCCGGCCGAAGGCGGATGGCCGCCTCCACCGCGGACTGCCCGTGATACTCGGCTGGCCAGGGCACCTTGTAGAGCACCTGCGGGGCCACAGCGCAGCCGAGCTCACCGCCCAGCTGTACCGCCTCCTCCCCCAGCACGGCGTTCAAGCCCCAGGTGGGGGCCGAGAGGACCCGCGGACAGCCCCGATCGCCGCGGAGAGCCAGGAGCGCGAAGCGCAGGGCCCGCTGGACGGCCTCGGCCGCGGCCCACGACTTCCTCCAGCTCACCACCGGCTGGTGCCGGTACACCCTCAAGGTGGATGCGTCCGCCAGGGCGTTGGAGACGGCCGCCCGGACCTGGTCCTCGCCCGCTCCCAGAAGCCAGGCCCCCACGGCCGCGCTGGCGACCTCCACCAGGAGTACGTGGTCCAGCCCCCGGTCGTGCAGGCAGCTCGCCGTGGCCAGCACCCCCTGGATCTCGTAGGCCTTGCAGATGGGCTCGAGGAGATCAGCGACCCGGAGCGGAGCCCCGCCGGCCCCCTGGCGGCGCCGGCTCAGCTGGTCGGAAGCCGCCAGGATGGCCCCCAGGTTGTCGGACGGGTGGCTCCACTCCGCGGCCAGCCAGGTGTCATTGAAGTCCAGCCAGCGGATGGCGGCGGAGATCCCGAAGGCGGCGTCGAGCAGCCCCACCCGGTGCCGGGTGCCCGGGATCGGGGTTCCCCCTTCAGGATCGGCCAGGGAGGAGAGCGGCCCCAGCAGCGGCGCGCAGTCCGGATGTTGGGCGCCGAGGCAGGCCACCCCCAGGGAGTCGAGCAGGCTCAGCCGGGCCGCCGAGCGCGCCGCCTCGTCCAGCACCAGGGGGGTCGAGGCGTAACCGGCGATCTTCGCGACCAGATCATCCCAGCCGGTGCCCTCCGAGGAGCCCCGGCCCGCCCCGACCATCCGGCTCAGGTGGAGCTGTAGCGGTCGGCGACGTCCAGGGCGTGGTCGAGGATGTCGATCCCCTCCAGGAGCTCGGCCTCCGAGATCACCAGGGGGGGCGCCACGTGGACCCGGTTGAAGTGGGTGAAGGGCCAGAGCCCGCCGGCCCGGCACGCCGCCGCCACCTCGGCCATCGGCTGGTTGGCCGCCCCCGAGGCGTTGTAGGGCACCAGCATCTCCCGGGTGTCCCGATCCCGGACCAGCTCGATCGCCCACATCAGACCCATCCCCCGCACCTCCCCCACGCTGGGGTGGTCCTCAGCGAGCCGGGCCAGGCGGGGGCCGGCAACCTCGGTGCCGAGCCTGCGGACATGGGCCAGGATCCCCTCCCTCTCGAAGGTCTCGATGCTGGCCACCCCGGCCGCGCAGGCGAGGGGATGCCCGGAGTAGGTGAGGCCCCCGGGGAAGGGGCGGTCGGCGAAGGAGTCCGCCACCCGCTTGGAGATGACCACCCCGCCCAGGGGCACGTATCCGGAGTTGACCCCCTTGGCGAAGGTGAGCAGGTCGGGGACGACGTCGAAGGCCTGGCAGGCAAACCACTCCCCCACCCGGCCGAAGCCGACCATCACCTCGTCCAGGATCAGGAGGATGCCGTGCTCGTCACAGAGCCGGCGGACGCCGGGGAGGTAGCCAGGAGGCGGGATGAGAACGCCGTTGGTACCCACCACCGTCTCCAGGATGACGGCGGCCACCGACTGCGGGCCCTCGAACTCCACGACCTGTCGGAGGTGGGCCAGCGCCCGCTCCGACTCCTCCTCCGGGCTGGAGGAGTAGAACGCTGACCGGTAGGGATACGGTCCCATGAAGTGGATCACGGAGGGGAAGCCCGGCTCACTCCCCCAGCGCCGAGGCTCCCCGGTTAGGGCGATGGAGGTGCCGGTGGCCCCGTGGTACGACCGGTAGGCGGCCAGCACCTTGTGCCGTCCGGTGTGCAGGCGCGCCATGCGCACCGCGTGCTCGTTGGCCTCGGTGCCCCCGTTGGTGAAGAAGACCTGGTCCAGGTCGCCGGGGGCGCGCTCGGCGATCAACCGGGCCAGCTCGCCCCGGACGTCATTGGCGAAAGCCGGGGCCACGGTGCAGAGCCGGTCGGCCTGGCGCTTGATCGCCTCCACCAGCGCCGGGTGCTGGTGGCCCAGGTTGGTGTAGACGAGCTGCGAGGAGAAGTCCAGGTAGCGGTGCCCCTCGGAGTCCCAGAAGTGGCTCCCACTGCCCCCGGTCACCAGCACGGGGTGCAGCTGCCGCTGGGCGGACCAGGAGTGGAAGACGTGCTCGCGGTCGTCGGCGATCGCCGGGGCGGCATCCACGGGATGGCTCTCAGCGGTCATCTGGTTTGCGGGAATCCCAGGTCGACCTGGCTCGGACCGGCCTCGGGCCAGCGTGTGGTGACAACCTTGGTGCGGGTGTAGAAGTGGATGCCGTCGGGTCCGTACATGTGGGTGTCTCCGAAGAGCGAGGAGCGCCAGCCGCCGAAGGAGTAATAGCCGACCGGGACGGGTATGGGCACGTTGATCCCCACCATCCCCACCTCGACCTCGCGCTGGAAGCGGCGCGCCACCCCGCCGTCCCGGGTGAAGATGGCGGTGCCATTGCCATAGAGGTTGTGATTGACCGTGGTCAGCGCCTCATCCAGGCTCTGGACCCTGACCATCTCCAGGACCGGCCCGAAGATCTCGTCCTGGTAGGCCCGCATCTCCGGACGGACCCGGTCCACCAGGGAGGCTCCCAGGAAGAAGCCCGGGCCGTCAGGGCGCTGCTCCCGGCCGTCCACCACCACCTCGGCTCCCTCCTCCGCGGCTAGACCCACGTAGGAGGCGACCCGCTCGCGGTGCTGGGCGGTCACCAGGGGACCCATCTCAGAAGAGGGGTCGGTGCCGGGGCCAACGCGAAGGGCCGCGATCCGCTCCACGATGGCCCGCCGGAGCGGGTCGGCCACCTCTCCCACCGCCACCACCACCGAGATGGCCATGCAGCGCTCGCCGGCCGAGCCGTAGGCGGCGGAGACGGCGGCGTCGGCGGCCACCGCCAGATCGGCGTCGGGCATGACCACCATGTGGTTCTTGGCCCCGCCCAGCGCCTGGACGCGCTTGCCCCGGGATGAGGCCACCTCGTACACGTGCTTGGCCACCGGGGTCGAACCGACGAAGCTGACGGCCGCCACCCCGGGATGATCCAGCAGCCGGTCCACCGCCACCGAGTCGCCCTGGACCACGTTGAGCACCCCAGCGGGGAGCCCGGCCCGGGTGAACAGCTCCGCCAGCAGCAGCGATGGCGAGGGATCCTTCTCGCTGGGTTTGAGGATGAAGGCGTTGCCGCAGGCGACGGCTCCGGCGAGCATCCACAGGGGGACCATCACCGGGAAGTTGAAGGGGGTGATCCCCGCCACCACACCCAGCGGCTGGCGCAGCTCGTGGACATCCACCCCGGTGGACACGTCCAGGCTATGCCCCCCCTTGAGCAGCTGGCCGAGCCCGCAGGCGAACTCCACATTCTCCAGCCCCCGGGCCACCTCGCCCAGGGCGTCGGAGAGGACCTTGCCATGCTCCGCGGTGATCAGCCGGGCGAGCTCCTCCCGGTGCTGATGGAGCTGCTGGCGGAACGCGAACATGATCTCGGTGCGGCGAGAGACGCTGGTGCGCGCCCAGCCCACCTGAGCCTCCCGAGCGGTGGCCACCGCCTGGTCGATCTCCTCCTGGCTGGCGAAGGCCACCCGGCGGGCCTCTTTCCCGGTGGCGGGATCGAACACCGGCCCGCTGCGCCCGGACACGCCGGTGCGGAGCCGGCCGGCGATGTAGTGACCGAGGACGGTGGCCTCCTGGGGGTCCTGGCCGAAGACCGTGGCACCGGCCTCATCAATCGTGGTCTGGGAACTCACTAGCCGTCTCCTCCAGCTCTGCCCTCCGTCCCCAGGACCCGGTGTCGGCGCAGGGACTCCAGGGCCCGGTCCAGCGGCAGGGCGTGCAGCACGTTGCCGTCTCTTCCGTATGTGGTTGTCGCCTGGAACAGGGCGTTGCCCACCGCCTCTTCCACCGCCTCGATGGTGGCGGTAAAGAGCGGGTCGAAATAGCTGGGCTGGTGCCAGTATGCCCCGTCCAGGAGGGCGGTGGGGTGGACCTGGCCCTGGGGCGCGGAGCGCGGGATGCGGTTGGCCGTGGAGAAGGCCAGCACCAGCTCGCCGGACCCGTTGGCCCCGACCGACCCGCATCGGACCAGGCCCATCCCGCCACGGGCGGCGAGGCGGCGGAGCTGGTGGGGCAGGAGCGGGGCGTCCGTGGCCACCACCACGATGCAGGAGCCGCTGGCATGGGTGCCCGGCATCAGGTCGGAGATCTCCTCCCCCAGTCGCACCCCGGCGAGCAGAAGGTCCGGACGGGCGCCGAAATTCGTGGAGACCAGGGCGCCCACGGTGTAGCCGCCACTGGCGGACGGCAGCACCCGGGAGGCGGTGCCGATTCCGCCCTTGAAGTCGAAGCACTGGAGCCCGGTGGCCGCCCCCACACATCCCTCGGCAACCACGCCTCCGGCTCGAGCCAGCTCCAGGGCCAGCTCCACGTGCCGGGAGGTGACCGGAAAGGAGCGGGCGTGGTTGAGATAGGAGTCGTCGCATTCGGTGACCACCGGCATGATCACGTCATCGGTCCCCTGGACCGGGTCGCGCTCCGCGATCCACCGGGCGGTGGCATCGTATACCGCGCCTATGGCGAGGCTCGAGGTGAGCAGGATGGGGCTGTGCAGCAGCCCCCACTCATTGATCTGGTTGATCCCGATCAACTCGCCGTAGCCGTTGACGATGGACGTTCCCGCGTAGACCCGCTCCCGCCAGGGAACACCCTCGTGGGGCCAGATGGCGGTCACCCCGGTCCGGGCCCCGGGCTGCCCTCCTCCTTCCTCGCGGGAGATCGTCACGTGCCCCACGGTTACCCCGGCTACGTCCGAGATGCTGTTGGCGGGGCCGGGGTCGAAGCGGCCGACGACCACCCCGAAGTCCCGGAGCCTGCCCCTCTCGCTCAACCGGGGGCCCACACCGGCTGGCGCCCCACCGCCCTGAGGTAGTCGGAGCCCAATTGGCTCAGCCGCCGGTGGGCCCCGCCCATCCACTCGACCTCCGCCGGCAGGTAGCGCTTGGGGACCTTGGCCACGATGGTGTAGTTGGGATCGACCACGTTGGCGATCCTGGAGCGGGCGGCCTGGGAGACCAGCTGGTAGGCGTCCAGGAGGGACAGCCCGAGGTCCGCCGCAACCCAGCGGACCAGCTGGGAGTGCGAGATCCGGAAGGCGTCCTCCAGCGGCCGGCAGGAGCCGGCGACCATGATCGCCTCGTCGCTCTCCAGCCGCGGCCACTCGCAGGCCTGGCCCTTGATCAGCTCCACGGTGAGCACGGTGTTCATGGCTCCCTCGACGGCCGCCCCGCAGGCCTCTCCCTCCCCCATCGTGTAGTGGCCGTCCCCCAGGGAGAAGAGGGCGCCGGGAACGTTGACCCCGAGGTAGAGGGTGGCTCCAGCCCGGACCTCCGGTGAGTCCATGTTCCCCCCGAAGGCGTCCGGCACCAGCACGTTGCGGGCCTCGAAGGCCGCCGGAGCCACGCCCACGGTGCCGTGGAAGGGCTGGAGCGGAAACCGCATGGTGAAGTCGGAGTCCTGAGCCTGGAAGAGCACCGCCAGCTCCGACTCCAGCACCCGGTAGACCCAGGTCCGCTCGGGCAGGGGATCCTGCAGGGTTGCCGTGATGTGGGTGGAGCTGAGGGCCCCGAAGAGGGTCACCGAGGTGCTGACCGCCCAGTCCCGGGCCGGCGAGACATCGATGAGGTGGATGGCCAGGGTGTCTCCCGGCTCGGCGCCCTCCACGTAGAACGGCCCGGTCTGGGGGTTGATGAAGGGAAACTCGATAGTGTGAGCCGGGAGGTCTTGGGCGCTGCGGATCCGGCCGCCGAAGCAGTCCTCGGTGTACAGCTCCAGCACCTCACCCGCCCGGACGGTGTCCACCGGGTCCACCCCACCGAAGGTCCAGGCGTACTCGGACTCCCGGGGCCGGTAGCGGCGGACCTTGAGCCCCGGTTGCTGGGGAAGCTGGCGGTCCTCGAATCCCATCTCCTAGGCCTCCGCTGGTGGTGGCAACGGCTCGGTGATCTCGTACGGCTCGGGGAGCTCGCTCTGGACCCAGTACCGGCCGCCTCGGCGAGCCACGAACCCGTAGTAGTAGACCACGGCCACCCCAAAGATCACGGCCACCGTGATGAGGTCGGAAACCTTCTGCTGGGTGAGGGCCAGCACCACTCCGATCAGCGCCAGGATCGGCGGCGCCGGCCAGAGCGGCATCTTGGACGGCCGGGGCAGTTGGCTCTGCCGGACGCGGCTGACCAGGGCGGAGATGGCGATCAGCCCGTACAGGATGATGAGGAGCACCGCGGTGAAGGTGACCACCGCCACCAGGGTGCCCTGGAAGCAGAGGATGGTCGCCAGGATGCCCACGAACAGGGTCGCCACCCAGGGCGAGCCGTGCCGGGAGCTCACCTTGCTGAACCAGGAGCTGATCGGTTCCGGCCAGGCCCGGTCCCGGCCGCTGGCCCAGACGATGCGGGAGAACTGCAGGGTGATGGCGATGGAGGCGTTGAAGATGGCCAGCAGCGCCCCGATGGTGATGATGGTCTCGAACTTGGAGCCGAAGGCCGCCCCCGCGACGTAGGTGAAGGGGGTCCCCGAGTGGAGGAAGCCCTCCACGGACGGGGCGGCGAAGATCACCGCGATGAAGGGCACCAGCTCGAACACGATGCCCACCAGGGCGGCGGTGACCACCGCCCGCCCCACCTCCCGGGCCGAGCCGAGCACCTCCTCGGCGAAGTTGATGCCGCTGTCATAGCCGTTCACCGAGAAGAGGGAGGTGGCGATGGCCGCCAGCACGGCACCTCCGGCGATTCCCACCAGCGCTCCGTGGCTGCCCAGGGCCACGGGGTGGATGGCGATGGAGAGCGGCTGGTGGAGGTGGGTGAAGCCGGCCACGGTGATGGCGGTCACCACCACCAGCTCGATGGCCAGGAAGACCGCTGTCAGCCAGGCATTGAGCCGGATCTTGAGCAGGCAGATGCCGGTCACCACCACCATGCCCAGGCCGGAGATGGCGTTCTCCGGCAGGGATGGCAGCAGGGAGTGGATGTAGGTACCGATCCCGATGGCGATGCTGGCCGGCAGGAAGACGGCCTGACCCATGTAGTCGACCATGGCGATGAACCCGAGGGGACGGCCGAGGACCCTTGTCACGATGGAGAAGAGTCCGCCGGCCACGGGGAACATCGAGCCCAGCTCCCCCATGCAGAGGGCCACGTTGACGGCGATGAAGCAGCCGAGGATGAAGGGAAGTAGGGAGCCCGTTCCGGCAACCGCGATGACCGCCGTGGCCACGACCAGGATGGAGGCGGTGGGAGTGATGTCGGAAAGCACCAGGGCGATGTGCCCCAACGGGCTGACCGATCGGTGCAGCTCCTGCTGGTATCCCAGCGCCTTCAGGGTGTCCTCACCGGTGGACATGACTGGCACCTCCCTACTGAGCACCGCGCCCCCTAGATGGCGGCGTTGGCGCCGATGTTGGCACCGGAGGGCAGGGCGGTCAATTAGCAATATGTATTACAGAAATGCCTATTCTTTACGGAATGTCACTGCCGACGGTCAGCGCAATCCTTCGCCTTCCCGCCCTGGTCCGGGCCGCTCCGGAGGTGGTCGCGGGCTCCGACCACCTGGGCAATGAGGTGCGCTGGGTGCATGTCAGCGAGCTGGGCGACATCTCCCGGCTGCTGCGCGGTGGCGAGCTCCTGCTGACCACCGGCATCGCCCTGGACCTCTCCCCTCCGGGGCTGCAACGGTACGTGGCCAGCCTGGCGGAGCGCCGCGTCGCCGGGCTGGTGGTGGAGTTCGGTCGCAAGCTGGCTGAGGCGCCGCTAGCCATGGTCACTGCGGCGGAGCGCAGCGGGCTGCCGCTGGTGGTGCTCCGCCGCGAGGCGAGGTTCGTGGAGGTCACCGAGCAGGCCCACGCCTACATCATCGACTCGCAGGTCACTGAACTGAGGTTCCGCCAGGCGATCCACGAAGCCTTCACCGAGATGGCGGTGGAGGGGGCGGACGCCGGGGCCATCGTCGGGTACGCCTCCCGGGCCGCGCGCCGGCCGATTCTGCTCACGACGCTGGCCGGAGCGGTGGTGCATGTGGAGGCGGGAGGTTGGGACGCCGACCGGGTGCTGGAGGAATGGCAGGCCGCCGCCCCCTCGCACCGATTCACGGGGCAGCCGGAGCTCCTGGACGGCCGCCCCTCATGGCTCATATGCCCCGTGAGGGCGAGGGGCGAGGTCTGGGGGGAGCTGGTGCTGCGCGAGCCGGGGCGCTTCGGCTCGGCTCGCAGCCGCTTGGTTCTGGAGCGGGCCGCGGGGGCCTTGGCTCTGAACCGGCTGGTGGAACGCGAGAGGCTGAGTCTTGAGCTTCACGCCCGGCGGTCGCTGCTGGACGACCTGCTGAAGGGGGCTGGCGCGGCGGCGGGGGTGCCAGAGCGGGCAGCCGCGCTCGGCTTCCCCCTCACGGGGACGATTCTGCTGGGTGGCGAGGTCCGCTGGGCAGGCGTCGACCCCTCAGGGAGCGGTCCCATGGCCGAGTCCCGGGCGGGTGACCTCGGGCGGCAGGTCACGGCGGCCGCCGGGGAGACCAGGGATCGCGTGCTGGCGGCGCCGCGCCCGGACGGCCGGGTGCAGCTCCTGATCAGCCTGCCAGAGGCGGGTCCGGTCGAGCGCCGCCTCGGTCGTCTGGCCGGCGCCATCCACGCCAGGGTTGCCGGCCGGGAGCTGGGCGAAGTCCTGATTGCCTTCGGCGGCGAGGTTCGGGACCTGCACTACGCTCGCTGGTCGATGGAGGAGGCCGGACAGGTGCTGGACGCACTCCCCAGAGCTGGGGGGAAGCTCTATTACCGAGCCCCGGACATCCGGCTCCGGGGGCTGCTCCACCTGCTCCGCCAGGACCAGCGGTTGGTCTCCTTTGCCGAGCGCGAGCTGCGGCCCCTGCTGGAGGCGGACCGGCGGCAGCACTCCGACCTCCTGAAGGTGCTGGGAGCCTACATCTCCCACTTGGGCAATAAGGCGGAGACGGCGTCGGCGCTGGGCATGAGTCGCCCCACCCTGTATGCGCGCTTGCGCCAGATCGAGGCCATTCTGGCTGTGGACCTGGACGACGGCGAGGCGCTGGCCTCTCTTCAGGTGGCGCTCATGACCCGGCAGACGGTCAGAGATGCACCCCTGAGCTGATCGCCGGGCCTGCCGAGGACCGCGACGGCGGCGCCGGTATGCTCAGCCGGTGTCCTTCCCCCAATACTCGGGCAAGCAGGAGCTAACACCGTACCTAAGCCCCGAGCAGTGGGTGGCCTACCTCCGCGAGGCCACCGGCTGGGAGGGGCTACCCCCGCTGCGCGGGGTGATCCTCACCTTCAGCCCCGGCTTCTTCGGCCGCGTCGCCGCCGGAGCTGGCTGGCACGAGCTGGAGTCGCCCCTCACCAGCTCCCACGGCTTCTATGTCCTCGGGGAGGGAGCGAGCGCGGTCGGGATGGTGGGCCGCTTCGGGATTGGCGCCCCGGCCGCAGCCAACCGGCTGGAGGACCTGGCAGCGGCAGGGGTGGCGCAATTCATCGCCATCGGTCTCGCTGGCGCCCTGCAACCCGAGATGGGCATCGGCGACCTGGTGGTGTGCACCGAGGCGGTCCGCGACGACGGGGTCTCCCACCACTACCTGCCGGGAGCGGCCCGGGCCTTGCCGAGTGCCGGCTTGACCCACCGGCTGGCCGATGAACTCGCCCGACAGGGAAGGCCGCTGCACCGCGGGCCGACCTGGACCATAGACGCTCCCTACCGCGAGACGGTGGAGGAGCTCCGGCACTACCGGGAGCAGGGGGTGCTGACCGTCGAGATGGAGGCGGCGGCGTTGGCAGCTGTGGCAGAGGTTCGCGGGGTAGGGTTCGCCGCTGGCTTCACCGTGAGCGACTCCCTGGCCGGGGATTCCTGGAGCCCCCACTTCGAGGATCCGCTCGTGGACTCAGGACTGGACATGCTGGTACAGGCAGCGGTGCAGGCGCTGCGGGGGGAGCCTGACCCGGAGGAGAACGCCTAGGCGCTGCGGGTGGGCTCGGCGAGCCGACCAAGTCGCTGGTCCTCTCGAGGTGTGCCCCTCGTCCCGGCTGTGCGGCTTGGAACCACGTCGGCGGTGGCTGAGGGCAAGCTTAGAAGTGGGCCCTGGGCTTTCCGTCCCGCCGCCCACTGTTCGACAATGGCTGGAGCGGCACGAGGATCTGAGAGGGGAAGGCGGGTCCAGCGGCCCAAGTCCGTTGGCAAGAGGAGCGATCAGATGTCTCTAGCAGTTCTGGCCTGTGAGGAGCGCTTCCGGGAGGCGCTCGAACCGCTGGTCGAGGAGGCGGGGTACCTCCTCCTGGATCCCACCACCGATCCCCCCGCTGACCTGGCAGGGTCCGCCTTCCTCCCCAGCCCGGACACAGCGGTGGTCGTGAGCGAGGTCTCAGGGCAGTCATGGGTGCACGCCTTCGACAACCACGAGGTCCGCTACTGGCTGGTCAACGTGGGGACCCCGGCGCACCGCGGCTACCAGCCACCGGCCCGCCAGCCCCACCGTCAGCTGCTGGGGATCGGGCCGAACGACCGAGCCTACCTGACCCAGCTTCTGGATGACTGGCGGGATCGAGAGGTGGTCCGGGTGGATTGCTTCACCTTCGGCTATCGCGACGGGCTGCCGGCGGAGGCCGACTGGGTCGTGGACACGAGGTTCCTGGACAGCCCGTACTGGGTGCCGGAGATGCGGGACCTGCCGGGGAGCGACCCGCGGGTTCGCGCCCGCCTCATGGCCCAGCCGGGAGCACGGGAGCTGATCGACTCCTTCGTGCCGATGTTCCTGAACCTTCTCCCGCTGTACCGTGCCCAGCGCCGATCAGTGCTGCGCCTGGCGGTGGGCTGCACCGGCGGAAAGCACCGCTCGGTGGCGGTGGCGAGTGAGCTGGTCGACCGCATCAACGCAACTGGATCGGCGATGGCCCGCAAGTTGGACCGGCCTCCGCTGCACGTTCCCCAGCTGCCCGACTGACGGCGGCCCGCCGCGGTGGTGAGGGGCCCGGAAGGGCAGGGCCCTCCCAGTCATCGTTCAGTACCGGCCAGATTCGGGGCGAGGCCAGCACGGTCCCGCTGAACCAGCCAGGAGGCGCGGGAGCTTCGGGGCCTTTCCTGTCTGCAGTCACCGCGGATGGGATGCGATCCGTCGGTCGTCTCGCCGCAGGTGCCGTTGGCGATTCCGCCGGTCATCGAGGACGCCAGGTCGGAGGCAGCCAGCACGGCGAGGTTGGCGATCTCACGCAGGCGCGGCTGGCGCTTCAGAAGGGTTCGCTCCAGCATGCGCGCTTCGAACGCCTCGCGAGAGATGCCCTCCTCCTCGGCCAGCGCCGTGAGGGCGGCGTCCACTCCGGGTGCGTCGGGCGACCCCGCCGACCGGATGCACACAGCTCGAACGCCGTGGGGGCCATAGTCGGCCGCGATTTGGCGGCACAACGCCTCGATGGCGGCCCCGGCCACGGAGAAGCTCCCTTGATCGGCAAGTGGCCGGCGACAGGAACTGGCGGTGATCCCGAGAACGACTCCCCGGTTGCGCCCCGCCATTCGCCGTGCGGCTCCGACCCCGGTGAGGAAGTTGCTCCGGATCCCGTCGGCTATCCCCCTCATAAAGTCATCGACGGGGATTTCGTGCAGAGGCCCCCCCAGGAAGTAGGCCGCGCCGATAGCGTTGAACGACAGGTCGATGCCGCCGTGCTCGGCCACCACCCGGTCAAGGTGCCCTTCGACCGCGGCCGGGACGAGGGCGTCGAGCTGGATGGCCTCAGCCATGAGGCCGCGCTCAGCCAGTGGTCGCACCACCGTCTCGAGCGAGGAAGGAGTACGCCCGGCGACGATCACGTGCGCCCCCTGCTCGGCGAATGCCTGGGCGACCGCGCCGCCGATGGCGCCGCCGCCGCCGTATCCCACCGCGACGCGCCCATCCAACAGCATGCCTTGCCCTCCACTCTGCCGAGTTGCCCGGGCCAAGATAGCGTCTCTGCAACTCTAAGCGACTCTGAGCGGGGCGTAGCCGAGCGCCTTGGGGCCGAAGTCGCCACGAGGGACGACCGCGGTGGCATGGGCGTTGCGGTGGAAGCCGCGCCCGAGGGACACCCATCTGGGCCGGTGCCCAGGTGAGGTCGAGCAGGGTTGCGCACTGGTGTCCTG
>JAKAXE010000063.1 GCA_021816695.1 bacterium
CGGCGCAACGTCACCGGGTGCACTCCCAGCACCTCCGCCGCCGCCTTGAGTCGCAGTAATGCCATGCCACCAAGTCTTACACATCACTCATGTTCGCTTAGCAAGACACACCACTGCTACAGACCCTGGTCCAGGGGATGGAATGGGACCCGGCGCGCGAGCCGCTGGCGGCGGGGATGCAGCACTTCGCCGAGCGCAGCGGCTTCCGGCTCATCGCCGAGGGCGTCGAGAACCACAGGGAGCTGGCGCAGCTGCGCTCACTGGGTGTCCGGCTGGGTCAGGGCTACCTCCTGGGTCGTCCGCTCCCGCTCGCCGGAGCTCGCCGCCTCCGGGTGCCAGCGAATCACTTAGGTTAGGCTTGACAAAAAGATTTGTCTTGAGCTAAGCTTTATCCGAGGCCGGCCGTGGGGCCGGTGCAGTCAAGAGGTCCCCCGCTAATGGATTCGGTGCACCCCTCGGTGATGCTCTCCCAGCGCGCCCGCCTGGCCATCGTCGGCGCAGTGATGCTGGGTCTCTTTCTCTCGGCGCTCGACCAGACGGTCGTGGGGACCGCCCTCCCCACCATCGTCACCGACCTCGGGGGCAACAGCGTCTACGTGTGGGTGGTGACCGCCTACCTGCTCACCAGCACGGTAACCGTGCCGGTTTATGGCAAGCTCTCGGACATCTTCGGGCGCAAGGTGATGCTGATCATCGGGATCTCGCTCTTCCTGATCGGCTCCGCCCTCTCCGGCCTGTCCCAGAACATGGGGGAGCTGATCGCCTTCCGTGGTCTCCAGGGGCTGGGCGCCGGCGCCCTCTTCCCCATCTCCCTGGCGGTCATCGGGGACCTCTTCACCCCCCGGGAGCGGGGCAAGTACCAGGGCTTTTTCGGAGCAGTGTTCGGAGTCTCCTTCCTGATCGGTCCCTTCCTCGGCGGCTTCATCACCGACAACATCAGCTGGCACTGGGTCTTCTACGTCAACGTGCCGATCGGGATCGTGGCCCTGGCGGTGATCGGAGCCATCCTCCCCAACCATCGGTCCGACGGGCCGCGGCCCAAGATCGACTTCCTGGGGACCGCGGTGTTCACCGCCGCGGTGGTCCCCCTCCTGGTGGGGCTCACCGAAAAGGGGCTCACCAATACCTCGGGCCAGGCGGCGGGCTGGATCACCTGGCAGGTGGGTGGGCTGCTCGCCCTCTCCGCCGTGCTGGCGGTGGTGTTCGTCCTCATCGAGGCCCGGGTGCCGGAGCCGATCGTGCCCCTGGATCTGTTCCGGATCCGCACCTACTGGTCCTCCCAGGCGGCCATGTTCCTCCTCTCCTTCGCCTTCTTCATCGGGGTGATCTTCCTTCCCCGCTATTACCAGGCAGCCCGCGGAATCAGCGCCACCGCCTCCGGTTACATGCTCTGGCCGCTGCTCGTGGGGCTCATGGGCACCAGCATCCTGGCGGGGCTGGTGATCAGCCGGACCGGCAAGTACAAGTGGATGCTGGTGGGGGCGATGGTGGTTGCCGGGGTGGGCATGCTGCTAATGACCCAGCTCAACGCCACCACCCCTGACTGGACGCTCTGGACCTGGATGCTGATCATGGGCGTGGGCATCGGCCCCTCGATGTCCGCCTACACCGTGGTGGTCCAGAACGCCGTGCCCCAGCGGCTCATCGGGGTGGCCACCAGCAACCTGACCTTCTTCCGGCAGATCGGGGGATCGATCGGGCTGGCTGTGGCCGGGACCTATCTGGCCTCCAGCTTCAGCTCCCAGCTGCCCAAGAACCTGGCCAAGGGAGGGGTGCCCTCCCAGCTGTACTCCCACTTCAACAGCGACGGGGGCAGCAGCCTCACCGGGGTGGGCAACCTGGGGCTCCAGCTGCAGCACGTGCTCCCGGCCCCCCTGCAGCACCTCATCCCGGCCATCGTCTTCGCCATCCACCAGAGCCTCGCTCAGGCCATCGGGGGAAGCTTCTGGCTGGGGGTGGGAGCGACGGTCCTGGCGGTGATCGCCAGCCTGTTCATGCGCGAGGTGCCCCTGCGCACCCACATGGGACCGGCTGCCCAGCCGGCGCCCGGTGCGGAGCCGGACGCGGAGACCGCCGAGCTGGCGACGGTGCACTGAGATGGCTCCGGGTACCACAGCCCAGACCAGCTCCCAGCGGCTGCTGCGGGAGCAGGCCATGGAGGGCCTGGATCGGCTGGCCTGCCGCCAATGGAGGCAGGGGGCGACCACCCATATGGACCGGCGCGGCCTGTCCCTCCATCAGCTCCACCTCCTGAGGTCGCTGCAGGGTGTAGGGCCGCTCACCGTGGGGCAGCTGGCGGAGCGGCTCCAGGTGAGCATGCCCTCGGCCAGCCTGATGCTGGACCGGCTGGAGGAGCAGGGCCTCACGACCCGGACCAGAGACGCCGAGGACCGGCGGCTGGTCCACGTCCAGCTCACCGAGAAGGGAGAGGCCGAGGTCCGCGCGGCGGCCGGCTTCAAGCGAGAGGTGGTGAGCCGGGTGCTGGCGCGATTCACCCAGCCTGAGCTCGAGTCCCTCCTCACCGTGCTGGGCGCCGTGGAGCGGGCTCTGGACGACCTTCTCGCCGATCCGGGTCCCTGATACTCAGGCCCGGACAGCCCGGTTGCCCCCCCGGCGCTTGGCGGCGTACATGGCGGAGTCCGCCTCTTGCAGCAGCTTGGTAACGGTGCGGCCGTGGTCGGGGAAGGCGGCGATGCCGATCGACGCCGTGACCTTGGGGATGTCAGAGCCTGGAGGCAGGGGGATGCGGGCTAGGCGGGTCCGCAGCTGACGCGCAACTCGGTGTGCCCCCTCGGGGCCGGCGTCGTGCAGCAGGAGCACGAACTCCTCACCGCCGTAGCGCACCGCCGCATCCTCCGCTCGGATGGATCGCTGCAGCTCCAGGGCCACCGCTCGGAGCACGGAGTCACCGGCCGCGTGCCCGCAGCTGTCGTTGAGCTTCTTGAACTTGTCCAGGTCGATCATGAGCAGCATCAGCTGCCGTCCCGAGCGCTCCGCCAGGGCCAGCTCGCGCCTCCCGGCGTCCCTCAGCCAGCGCGTGTTGAGCAGGCCGGTGAGGGGATCGGTGATGGCGTGCTGGAGCTGCTCGGAGTAGAGCTGGGAGTTGCGCCAGGCCGCCGCCGCCATGTGCACGATCAGGGTCGCCATGGTCAGCTCCTGAGCGGTGAAGCCGTCGCGGCGGAAGCGGGTCACGTTGACCACCCCAATGCGGTGGTCCCCGGCCACCATGGGGATCACCAGCATCGACTCGTCGTCGGGCGCGGTGCCCGGCACGTGCCCGGCGGCGGGGTGGGAGTCGGCGTCGCTGATCAGCTGGGGGGTGCCGAGATCGAAGGCCCACCCAGTGATCCCCGCAGACAGCGAGAACGAGTGCCCCATGACGCCGGCCACGTACGAGGGCTCGGCGCTGGAACGGGCCAGAAGTGGTCGGAACCGGAGCGCGTCCCAGTCCGCCTGGTAAATCGCCAGGCCGTCGCAGGGCACCAGCCGCTCCAGCTGGTCGGCCGCGGTCTCCAGCACCTGTTGCGGATCCTGCTCTCCCTGGAACGAGCGGGCCGCGTGGCCCAGCGCCTCGGCGAGCGGGAGCTCAGGCGCCGGACCGCCGGAAGCCGGCTCGGCGATCGCCACCCGGAGCCTGGGGCTGCGGGACACGGCCTCGTCCAATCTCAGCACCTGCTTGGGGAGCATCAGCTCCTTGGCCCCGGGGCCGGCGACCACCGGCACCGCTCCGAACAGGGGCCCATGACCGTACTCGACACCCAGCTCCAGGAGGTGGTCCAGTTCGGCCCTGGTGGACACCCCGCCGGCGACCAGAATGGCCCCTGTCCCGCTGCAGAACTCCAGCAGGCCCCGCAGCGCCGCCGCCAACCCCGGATCGTGCTCCACCCCCTCGACCAGGCTGCGGTCCACATGGACCAGGTCCGGGTGGATCCGAGCCAGGACCGAAATCCGCATGCGCCCCTCCCCCACCTCGGCAAGGGACACCCGGTACCCGCGTAGTCGGAGGTCGAGGGCCAGCTCCGCGGTGGGAGCGGCGACCTCAAGCTCATCCTGTTCACTGAGCTGCCAGACGACACTGGAGCGGGGGATGCCGTTGGCCTCCAGATGCCGTCCCAGCAGCGCTCCCAGCCCGGGACGGCTCCGCCTCCGCGCCGTGAGGTTGATGAGCACGCCGGTCGGTGCCACCCGGTGGGCAACCCTCAGCTGGGCTCGGATCACGGCGTCGTCCAGGGTATCGGCGACCCCATAGGCGTCGGCAGCCGCCCAGATGTCGTCCCGGGAGGGGAGGGCGTCCAGCCGGGGAAGCCGCCAGCGGAGCTCATAGGCCATCACCGCGCGGTCGGCGAGCCGGCGCAGCGGCTCGGCCGTGATCTTGAGGCCGTCGGGAGCCAAAAGTTGGCGCAGGGCGAGCTCCTGGCCCTCTCCCGAAGGGGGGGTAGCTAGGGGCGTCTCCCAGGGCCCGTCCCCTGGAGCACGGCTGAGAAGGGTGGCCACGGGCTGATCTTGGCAGCCGCAGCTCGGACCCAGTTCACATACCGGTTACGGCTCTGTCGCCCTGGGTGAACCGCTGGGCAACGGCAGCCCCGGCCAGGCCAGCGTCATCTCCGAGAAAACCAGATGGCAGATCACCACCGGCAGCAGCGATCCCGAACGGCGCCGGATCCAGGTGGTCGCCAGCCCCAGAGGAAGGGCGCCCATGACCAGCAGGGGATTTCGAGTCGGCAGCTGGGCGGCGGCGTACCCCAGGGCCGATCCCCACACCGTCCCCACCTCCGCGATCCAGCCTCCAGATCTCCAGAAGACCTCCTCACCAATCACCGCCGGAACGGTCAGTACCAATCGAGTCGAGGTGGGAGCGGATCCCACCGCGCCCTGGAGCCACTCCAGGGAGCCGGCCAAAGGGGGGATGCGGCCGGCCATCCCTGCCCCTGCCCGGACGCCCAGGTGGAGGCCCGCACCCAGGCCCAGCGCCGCGGCCAGCCAGCGCCAGCCCCCGCGACAGCTGGCGGACCGCGCCCTGGGGGCGGCGCTGAGCCCGGCCACCGTGAGTCCCAGGGTCATGACCGGCCAGAATCGCTGCGGGCTCCGCCGTGAGAGGCGCTCAACTGAGGTCAGCACCAGCAGCCCGAAGACCTCGCGCCCGGAGGGGCCAGATCTCATCGCCAGAAGGGCAAGCGGGGCAGCAACCGGTCCACCACCGCCACGGCGGACTCAGCCACGCTGAGGGCCACGGCGCCGGCGAGGGAGCCGGGATCCGGGGCGAGCCCAGCATCGCCCGGAGGCGTTCGGGGAAGGCCAAAGGTGAGTTCGGCTGGGAGCGCCTGGAGGAGCTCATCGGTGAGGAGCTGGCGCACGCGCTCCCGGCGGCGTGCCTCCACCATCGGCTGCCTCCCACGGGGCCGGGCTGAGAGGGTCGCTTCCGCCAGACCCCGGGTGGCCAGCGGCCGGTGCCCGCGCACCAAGAGGGAGTGGGCAAAGTCCCTCTCCATGGTGGCGCGCTGGGCCAGCAGCGCCAGCTGGACCCGCTCGTCCCCCACCCGGTCCAGGGCGGCGGCGACGCTGAGCCAGGGGCCGTCGGCCGCCGCGGTAGTGAAGAGCCGTTCCAGGGAGGCCCAGACGGACGGTGGGAGCCGCAGGGGTGGCACGGTCTCCCCGCCGGCCTGTCGCGCCGAGCTCCGCACCCGCGGCCGGCTCACCTCCGAGCGGTCGCCGGCTGCCGCCAGCGCCGCCACCAGGCCGGCAGCCACATCCGGCACCACCCCCGGGGGCTTCACGAATCCGTAGACGGAGCGGGGATTGAAGCACCGCCAGCCCTCTCCACCGTCCACGGCGCCGATCCAGCCCACCATGCGGGCCATCTCGTACGAGTCGTCGACCACGCGGGTGACCAGGGACGCGCGACGTTCCGCACCTCGGCCCAGCTCCTCCGGCACCATCACCTCCACCCCGCCATGGCGCAACCGGGCCTGCACCGGGAGGGCCAGAGGCGCCACGCTGGGCCGGTCCAGGACCGCAAGCGCGGCTGGCATCCCGTCCGCCAGCATCTGCAACCCCGAGAGCTGCAGCCGCCCGGAGTAAGTCCGGCGCCGGGGCGGGCCGAGGGGCGACGGCGGGCGGCGCTCTCTGGGCAGGGTGAAGCGACCGACCCGGTGCCGTTCCCACCCCTGGCCCTGGGACAACCTCCAGGCCTCCACGATGCGCACCCGGATCAGGACCCGCCGCCAGTACTCCCCGTACAGCCGGCGCCAGAAGGGGTGCTCCGAGCTGATTCCGAAGAACTCCCGCTGGGCCCCGGGGCCTCCCATGAGGCGGAAAAGCTGGGCCAGGTTCTCGGTGCCGTCACCGGAGTGCACCGTGGCCTCTCCCCTGATCACCACGGGGTCGCCCGCCGCGGACCAGCGCATCATCGCCACCCGGGGGTGGACGGTGAGGTTGCGCACCTTGGAGGTGAAGCCCACGGTGGTTGAGGTCCAGATCTCACCCTGATCGGGGAGGAGCCGGGCGCCCACCGCGGCCCACACCGGGGTCCCCCAGGGGTTGAGGGTGACCAGGTCCCACTGCAGGAAGCGGTCCAGCCCCTCCAGCTGACTGAGCAACATCCCCCCAACGGTACGGGATATCCTCAGGACCGCACATGTCGCCGCTGCCGCCCGCCGATGCCTGAGGCCCGCGCCCGCCGCCTCATCCGGGTGGCTCCGGCGCTGGTCTTCGACTTCATCTCGGACATCGACAACGCGCCGCGCTGGATGTTCGGCGTCCGAGAGGTCCGCGGCACCACCCACCGCCCGGTGCTCGAGGGCGACCGCCTGCACATCCGTCTGGTTGCCGGGGGCCGGCTGGCGGACAGCGAATGGGTCATTGGGCGATGTATCCCACCCCGGCTCCTCACCAGCTCGGGCCAGGCGCTGGGGGCGACCGGCCGGCTGGAGGTGACCTGCGTGTCCCAGGGCCCGCAGCTCACCGAGGTCACCCAACGGCTGGTTTACCAGTTGCCCGGCGGCCCGCTGGGACTGCTTGCCGCCCGGTTCGGGGTGAGCAGCATCCTTGAGCTCCAGGCGCAGCGGTCACTGCAGGCTCTGGCGGGGATCTTGGAGAAGGGGACCTCGGGATCGGGGCGACCGGTCGGCGACGCGGCGATCTAGGGGGCGGGATCAGCATTCCGGGCTGGGCGGTCGAGGAGGGCGGAACCAGGGCCGAGGATGACCCACTCCTCGGCCCCGAGCGGATCTTCGACCTCGTCCCCGCCCAACCCGGTCGGGCGCTGGTACTGGCCCTGCTGAGCCGTCCCGGGGTCACCTTGGGCCCCTCGCTGGCCCGCCGGCCGGAGGTGGTGGCGGCCATCTCAGCGGTGCCGGGTGTCGGAGAGGTCCGGCTCAGCCCCATCGGCGGCACGGTAGGGCCGGGTGGGCCGGGATGGCTCTCCATCCTGTTCGCCGTGCACCTGTCTCCGGGGCTGCCGCGTCCCCTGGACCAAGTCCTCGACCTGGTCAGCTCCTGGCTCAGGCAGCGGCTGGACGGGATAGACCTCCAGCGGGGGCGAGTCCCGGGCGCCTGGTGCCCAGGTTTCAGCGACCTCGCCCTGGCTGGGCGCAAGCTCGTGGGCGTGGGGTTCAAACTCCGCCGGGAGGAGGCCCTGGCCCGGGCGGTCATCTGCGTTCAGGCCCCGACCGCGGAGGAGCTGGCGGTGCTCAACAGCTGCCACCTCGCCTTCGGGGAGGGGGTGACCGCCTCCAGCCTCACCTCACTGGCCGAGGCTCTGCGGCGCCCGGGATTGACCAGAGAGGTGTCTCTGCAGCTGCTCGGCATCCCGCCCCCCCCGGCTGGGATGATCTTGGGGTGAGGTTCCCATCCCCCCTGCAGCTGGTCACCGATCCTGCTGCGGTGCTCCACCACCGAGCCGAGCGGGTCCGCAACTTCGACCACGAGCTGAAGGAGCTGGTGGCCGAGATGTACGTGCGCTGCGTGGAATGGAATGGGGTGGGGCTGGCCGCGCCGCAGGTGGGGCTCAGTCTGCAGCTGGCGGTGATCGTCTACGAGGGCCGGCGGTTTGCCATCTGCAACCCAGAGCGAATCTCCGCCCAGGGAGAGGTGGACGCCCGCGAGGGCTGCCTATCCCTCCCCGGGCGAGTCGGTGTGGTGCGCCGGTTCGAGTCCACCACGGTCCGCTACCGCAACCCGCAGGGCCGGGGAGTGGTGCGCAGCTTCGAAGGCTGGCTGGCCCGCATCGTCCAGCACGAGTCCGACCACCTGGTGGGAGTGCTCTGCCCCGAGCGACTGGCGCCGGGCGAGGTGTTCCACGAGGTCGACGACGACGAGGAGGAGCTGGAGGGCTGACGCCCCGGATGGGCCGGCGGCCCGACCAGGGGCCGCCGGCCACCGCTGCCACTCAGGCGGCGACGGTCTCCTCGACCAGGTTGGCCTCGGCGTCCACCGAGATCTTCACCTCGTCGCCGACCAGCATCCCGCCGGTCTCCAGGGCGACGTTCCAGGTGAGCCCGAAGTCCTTGCGGTTAAGGGTGGCGGTGGCCTCGAAGCCGGCCGCCTTGACTCCGTAGGGGCTGACCTGGGTCCCCAGGTGGGTGACCTCAAGCGAGATCGGCCGGGTCACGTCCTTGATCGTCAGGTCTCCGGTGACCCGGTAACGGTCCCCGCCCAGGTGCTCCACCCGGGTGCTCTGGAAGACCATCTCCGGGAACTTGTCCACCTCGAAGAAGTCGGCGGAGGTGAGGTGACCGTTGCGCTGGGGCTCGCGGGTGTCGATGCTCGCCACCTTGACCACCGCCCGGACCGAGCTCTTGGTCAGGTCCTCAGGATCTAGCTCCAAATCGGCGCTGAACTCCCTAAAGTTTCCCTTCACCGTGCTCACCATCATGTGGCGAACCGAGAACGCGATCGCCGAATGGGCCATGTCCAACTTCCAAGTCATGCACAATCCTCCAATGTCGCGACCGCCGCGGTCATAATTGCAGGTACAATCATAACCCAGAGGTAGTTGACTGTGCAAGCAACCACGGACGTGGCGATCGCCCCGGCGGCCCGGGCCGCTTGGAATTCCTTCCTGCGTGCCCACGCGGTCCTGATCCGGGCGCTGGAGCGGGAGCTCCTGGCCGCCCGGGGCCTGCCACTGGCCGAGTACGACGTGCTGGTGCAGCTGGACCAGGTGCCCGAGGGCCGGCTGAGAATGGCTCAGCTGGCCGACCGGGTACTGCTCAGCCGCAGCGGCCTGACCCGCCTGGTGGAGAGGATGGAGGCCGCGGGCCTGGTCCGCCGTGAGGTGTGCCCCAGCGACGCCCGGGGGTTCTTCGCCACCATCACCGAGGAGGGCCGGCGACGGCTGGTCAGCAGTGAGGAGGTTCACCTGCGCTCTCTGCGAGATCACTTCACCGGCCCGCTAGACTCCAACCAGATGAGCCAGCTCCGCGAGGTCTGTGACCGGCTCTTGGAGGGGAGCCCGGAGGAGCCGGTCCACTGCCCTTCGTCTGATCAGCCAGTCGCCGAGGAGGTGTGAGCATGGCGGAGCCGGAATCGGAGCACTGCCCGTATCCGGAAGCCGGATCGGCTGCCGATGGGTGCCCGGTGCCGCACACGGACGGCGCGCCCGGCTGGGACCTGGACGCCCATCTGGAGGCAGTTCGGCGAGCCCGGCAGGCCGCCCCCGCCAGCCATATGGCCCCGGAGCGGGCCGAGCAGATGGCCATCGGGGCCGCCGAGCAGCGGGCCCGCCAGCGCGGTGTGGACGAGATCGGCTCCAAGTTCGTGGAGAGCCTGGGGAAGAAGCTGGGTTATGGACATCCGCTCAGTGACCGCACGGGACTCCCCCAGTTCACCTGGACCGAGGAGGCCGAGCGGCGGCTCGAGGAGGTCCCCGACTTCTGCCGAGAGCTGACCCGCTGGCGGGTGGAGTGGACCGCGCTCAAGAAGGGGCTGGGGACCACCATCACCCCGGAGATCATGGAGATCAAGTACCAGATGTGGGGTGAGGTATCCCACCGAATTCAGGAGCGGCGCGCGCAGGAACTCCCCTGGACCGAGTCCGCCCTGGCCCGCTTCGCGCGGGTCCCGGATTTCGTGAAGGGCCAGGTCCTGGAGGCGGTCGAGGGCAACGCCCGCCAGTTGGGGGCGTCCCAGGTAGACGACGAGGTCGTCGACCAGGTCATCCGCCGCTGGTCCGAGACCGGCGACTTCCATGAGGGGCTCTACGGGTTCCGCTGAGCCTTCAGCCCCGGGGTCAGGTTCGGGGATACAAGCCTGACCGCGCTTCCTCTACCGAGACCTCTCCCCGGGCCAGGGCACGCAGGAGCTCCAGGGGGCCCTCGGGTGGGGTCGGCGCCCCCGGTTCCAGCCCCAGCTTGACCAGGACCGCGTCCAGCCGGGCGCGGGCCGCCGGATAGCTGACCCCGAGACCCCGCTCCAAGGCCTTCATGTTGCCCCGGGAGGCGAGGAAGAGCTTGAGGAGCTCTCGTTCCTCGCCTCTCAGGGAGCAGAACTCGCAGCTGGGGAAGTCGCCGCTTAGCTCGGTCCCGCAGGCGCGGCAGCTGAGCCGGGTCAGCCGCAGCTCCTCGCCGCACACCGGGCAGCGGTGGGGTGGGTGCAGCTCCGGTTCGGTCAACCGAGCTCCACCCAGACGGCCCCTGTGGTGGCCTCGAGCTGGAGCTGTCCGGAACCCTCCCCAACGGTCACATGACGAACATCCCCACCCATGGTCCACCCGGCCGAAAGCCCCGGGTCATCCCCGGGCAGCGTGATCTTGCCCAGGGTGCTGCGCGCCTCCACCCGGACGCTGGACCCCGGCTTGAGCACCACCTTCACGGTGCCGGCGTCACAGCGGATTCTGGAGGTCCCGGTAGCCAGCACGCCCTCCACTGACACGGTGCCCCAGGTGACCTTGAGGTCCAGCGGCTGGGTGACCCCGGTGAGCTTGGCGCTGCCGGCCTGGATGTCGGCGCGGATCGGCGCCAGGATCCCCTGCACGGTGAGCAGGCCGGCTGCCATCTCCACCTCCAGGGGCAGGTTGGGATTCATCCTCACCACGATCGGCCGCAGCGGCATCTCGTGAGCCCCGAAGGGAGGCCTCTCCGGCCAGTGGAAGGAGAACCACCCAGAAGCGTCGGAGAGCGGCATCCCCCGGATCACCAGTGCATCGCCCTCCCTCCCCGCCTGATGGGGCCCGGTCACCACGGCGTCCCGGACCTCCGGGTCCCCGACAACCCTCGTGGGGTGCATCAGCCCGGTCACCCGCACCCTGGCCACCGGGGACTCGGCCACAGCCACCGCCCCGCCGCGGCGGATCTCGGCCAACCTCGCCGCCGCCTCCTCCGGTGACAGCCCACCCGCGGCCACCTGGCGGAGGATCTCCTCGATCTGTTCGTCGTCTTGCATGAGTATATTTTTGCCCGGATAGTTGGTTTTGTCAAGCTTGATCGAGAGAATTCGACCGACACGGCACATTTCTCGCAGCCTCTCGCCTGCGCTCCGGCCAGTGCGCCGCCGGTGGGCGTCGCCGGCGCTCACATCCCACCTTCGCCGGCGGGAACCAACTCCGGATCCGAGCGGTCTGAGGCCGATGGCGGAGCCGGGCGGCGCAACTCAGGGCCCTCGCCTCGGCCGAGCGTAAGATCCGGGCGTGCTCCCCACCACCGGCCCCAGTGGCGACGCCGCCCGCCCGATCCCCAGGCTCACCAGGATCGAGGTCGGGATGTGGGTGGTGTATGGGGTGGTGGCGGTGATCACCGTGGTGGTCCCGATCGTGAGCCACCGTCTCAACCTCGCAGATGTCGGAGCCTGGGTCCTGGTCCTGGGGGCGGCGGGGATGAGCCTCGGCTGGTATCGCTCCGGCGCACTGCGGTCCCGGGAGTGGATGGAGGAGGCGGAATACGAGGAGTTCCTCAAAGAGATGCAGGCGCCCTATCAGCCGCCGGAACCGACCTGAGTCGCGAAGGGTGGCATATTCCGACTTGACAGATACGATTTAGCCTCCGTACCGTAGCCGGGGCGGCGAACGCCGCAGCGGCTCAGCTACAGGAGGTGCCGGGGTCCATGCTGCCCACTTTCGTGATCTTCCTCAGGGAAGGGGTGGAGGCCAGCATGATCATCGCCATCCTGCTGGCCTACCTGGCCCGGAGCGGACATCGGGAGCACTTCAAAGACGTGTTCCTGGGAGTGGGAGCCGCCCTGGTGCTGGCCTTCGGAGGTGGGGCCGCGGCTTTCCTCGTGATCCACACCTACGAGGGGTCCCGGGTTCAGACCATCTTCGAGACCGGAACCTACCTTCTGGCCTGTGGCGTGCTCACCTACATGACCTTCTGGATGCACTCCCACGCCCGCACGCTGTCCCGGGAGCTCCGCGAGCGGACCGACCGGGCGATGGGGCGGGGGGCGCGGTTGAGCCTGGCCCTGGTCGCCTTCCAGGCGGTCGGTCGGGAGGGGCTGGAGACGGTGGTGTTCACCCTCGCCATCTTCTTCGCGGCGGCCGGCAGCCAGGCCAACTTCGCCGCCTCGGTGCCGGCGGCGGCGCTGGGGGCGGGGCTGGGGCTGATCTCCGCGC
>JAKAXE010000064.1 GCA_021816695.1 bacterium
CTGGCGACGCCGGGTCCTCTCCCCGCCCGCGGCAGCCGCGGTCAACGGTCAGCGTCCGGAGGGGGGTGCTCCCCAGGTCGGTGCCAGATCGGCATCCGGCCAGGACACCAGTGCGCAACCCTGCTCGGCCTCACCTGGGCACCGGCCCAGATGGGTGTCCCTCGGGCGCGGCTTCCACCGCAACGCCCATGCCACCGCGGTCGTCCCTCGTGGCGACTTCGCTCCCAAGGCGCTCGGCTACGCCCCGCTCAGAGTCGCTTAGAGTTGCAGAGACGCTCCACCCGACCCGCTGGATCGACTCTGGCACCTACGGGCCCACCGACCGGTAAGGAAGAGATAAAGCTGACCCGTCCTCTCGCAACCTGGCCCGTGCGAGCAGGCCCATCTCGATCCCGAGCGTGGACACCGGATCTAGCTCAGGAGAGGGCCAGGGCAAACCGTGATCCTGGCGGCCGCGGAGGCCGCCAGGAGGGGAGGACGGTTGCGGCGACGGGTGTCACCTCGCCTGCGGAGCCGGTGCCGATCGGCCCGACGTTGATACAGGCGGAAAGGGCTGCAGCGCCCTGGCCAGCTGGGCCATCGCCCGCTGCATGACCAGCAGCCGGGCGGGGTCCAGTTGGCTCAGCAGGTGCCGCAACGCCGCCGACTGGACCCTGCGGTCGTGGGCAACCAGCGGGGCTCCGGCAGCGGTAATGCTGAGCGTCCCTTGCGGTACGACCGCGCCATCTCGGCTGAGCTCCACAAGGCCCAACTCGACCAATAGTTCGGTGGCCGCCGAGGCGGCGGCCGGACCGACCCCGATCCCCGCGGCCAAGCTCCGGCTAGAGCGGGGGCCATGCCGCAGGAAGTCGAGGGCATTCAAATGCTGGCGGCCGAGTTCTCCCCGGGGCTGCGTAGCGATGGCGGTGGGATCGCCCCCGGCCTGCCGCAGGAGGTCGATCCACAGGCTCAGCATCCGGGTGCTGGCTGCTTCGGTGGGGTCGAACTCGCTGGGACGCTCCCAATGCGGCGAGCGGTGCAGCCGAGAGAGTGACCGGGAACGGTGATGGGGGCGGCTTACCAACGGGGCAACTCCTTACTTGCCTACCGCCCCCCAGGGAGGCGGAATCGGCGGCGACTGGGGCGGCGTCCAGAGCCACAGTCGTGATCATGATCCGGCCAGGGCCCGATGTCGGTCCGCTCGCGTACGCACCACGCCGCAAGGTGTTGCGCAGCCGGCTTACAAGGTGACACTCGACGCCAGATCCCGGTCCCCCCAGGGGGAGCCCGGCGTCAACCGATCCGAGCCATGACCTCCTCGGCCAAGAGCTGAAGATGATCCCGGTCCGCCAGATCCAGAAGCTGGAGGTAGGCCCGGGCGCACCCCATGAGGGACAACTCCCCCAGCCGCTCCAGGATCATCTCTGGGGTCCCGGCCAGACCCGTTTGCCGGAGATGCTCGTAATCTCGCCCGATGACCCGGCAGCGGTGGTCAGCTTCCACCTCGGTCCTCCCGCAAGCCACTGTCAGCGCCATGGAAAGGCGCATGGTGGCCGGGTCACGGCCGGAACGCTCGCATGCCGCCTGCACGCGTTGGAACTGGGAAGTGGCGGCGCCCAGGGGGACGAAGGCGCAGTTGAACTCCCGGGCGTAGCGCGCTGCCAGCCGTGGTGTGACCCGGGATCCCATGCCCCCGATCAGGACCGGCGGGCCGCCCGGCTGCACCGGACGGGGCAGCGCCGGACATTCGTGCAGCTGGTAGTGACGGCCGGAAAAGGAAAACGTCCGGCCGGCCGGGGTAGCCCAGAGGCCGCGAAGAATCTCCAGCTGCTCCTCGAAGCGCTCCATCCTCTCCCCGACCTCTGGGAAGGGGAGCCCATAGGCGAGGTGCTCGGCCTGGTACCAGCCCGCCCCGAATCCGAAGTCCACCCGGCCCGAGCTCACCTCGTCGACCTGGGCCACCGCGACCGCCAGCGGGCCGGGGTGCCGGAAGGTGGCCGAGGTCATCAGGGTTCCGATGCGGATCCGGGTCGTGGCCGAGGCGATGTCGGCCAGGGAGGCCCAGGACTCGGTGGGGCCTGGCGGCGCCGGATCGGTGCCGATGGCCAGCAGGTGGTCCGAGCGGAAGAACCCCGCGAATCCCAGCGCCTCGGCAGCGAGTGCCACCTCTCTCAGCTGCCCCTGGGTCGCTCCCTGCTGTGGCTCGGTGAAAATGTGCAGCTCCACCTGAGGGATTCTCCCAGACAAGGGCGCGGCCGGGACATCCCACCTGGCTCCGACCCCTTCGGTGTGGCCCTCCTCTCGCGGGTGCCCTATGGTCTAGGTCGTGGGTAATCAGACGATCCGCCTGGGCCGGATCTTCGGCCTGGAGATCGGATTCAACTGGAGCCTGCTGCCGTTCTTCCTCCTCGTGGCCTGGACCATGGCGACCGACGTCCTGCCCTCGGGGGCGCCGGGGCTCTCCAGCACCGAGTACTGGGTCGCCGGAGTGGTGGGAACCATCATCTTTTACGCCTGCCTTCTGGCCCACGAGCTCTCCCACGCCCTGGTGGCCAGGACCAAGGGGGTCAAGGTGGCCGGGATCACCCTCTGGCTGTTCGGTGGGGTGACCCAGCTGGAGGGGGAGCCGAGCCGGGCCCAGGACCAGGCGCTCATCACCGCGGTCGGGCCGCTCACCAGCCTGGTCTTGGCTGCCATCTTCTTCGGGGCTCAGCTGCTGCTGGGGAGCCTCAACGCACCGCTGCTCCTGGTGACCGTCGTCGCCTGGATGGCCCTGCTCAACCTGGTGCTCGGGGTTTTCAACCTGGTGCCGGCGCTGCCCCTGGATGGGGGCAGGCTCCTGGGAGCCGCGGTCTGGTGGAGGACGGGTTCCAAGGATCGGGGCACCACAGGGGCGGTCCGGGTGGGGCGGTTCTTCGCCTATCTGCTGATCGCGCTGGGAGCGCTCGAGGTTCTGGCCGGGGGCCTGCTCAACGGCCTTTGGCTGGCCCTCATCGGCTGGTTCCTTCTCTCCGCCGGGGCGGCCGAGGGGCGCCAGGTGGGCGTCCGATCTCGGCTGCGGCAGGTCCCGGTCGCCGCCGTCATGACCAGCCCGGTCCCGACCCTCCCCGGCTGGCTCACCTGCGGGCAGCTGGCCGAGGCCGGCGGCCTGGGTGCCGGCCTGTACGCGCTGCACGGCGTGGGCGGTGAGCCGCAGGGCTTCCTCCCCCGCAGCCGCGTGGAGGAGGCGGTCCGAGGCGGGCATCCCGAGTGGAGGCTGGAGGCGTTGGCGGTGGCTGCGGACCAGCTCACCACGGTCAGGCCGGATGAGGACCTGGAGGCGGCGCTGCTGCGCCTAGGACCCAACCTCGAACAGGGGGCCCTGGTGGTCGCCGACGGACAGCTGGTGGGAACCCTCGCCGCCTCCGACCTGGCCCGGGTGGCCGCCCTAGCCCCGCTCCTCAGCCAGCGCCCTCAGCGCTAGTTGGAGCGGCTCAGGAGCCGCATCCACGGGGTAGGGGCGGCCCAGCGCAGGATCTCCCCCTCCCCCACCCGCCGGTCGCGCCAGATCCGGCGCCAGTCCCGGCGAGCCTCCCCCAGCCGTTGGGCGGCGTCCACGAGACCGAGCAGCGCCGTGGGATGACGGCGCGCCGCCAGCCCGCAGCGCAGGAGCACCAGGGCCCGGGGGCGGAGCTGCCCCCGCCCCCGCCGCCAGCTGGGTGGCGCCACCCGTTCCAAGAGCAGGAAGCGGTTGGCCAGGACATGCCGCTCGATCGCCGCGGTGCGGTGCAGCCCACTTCCACCACGCAGGTGAGTGGCGGTGGCCCCGGGCTCATACCAGCAGGACCATCCCCGCCAGCGGGCCCGGAAGTCCAAGTCCACGTCCTCCAGGTAGGCGAAGAAGCGGGCGCAGAACACCTCCCCTTCCAGCGCCACGTCCTCCAGCATCTCCCGCCGGTAGAGGGCAGCGGCAGCCGATACCCCGAACACCTCCTCGGCCTGGGCATAGCGGCCGTCGTCCGGCTCCCCATGCCCCCGATTGGAGACCCAGAGGCTGCTGTGCAGCTGATGCCCGGTACTGTCCAGGCCGCCTCCCCGGCGGAGGCGGGGGGCGACCGACCCCGCCCGCGGGTGGGCGGCGATGCGGCGCGCGGCCACCTCCAGGAAGCGGGGGTCGAGGACCACGTCCTGGTTGAGCAGGAGCACCAGCGACGAGGTGGTGGCGGCGATGCCCTGGTTGGCAGCCACCGCGAACCCGAGGTTGTGGGGATTGCGCAGCAACCGGACTCCGGGCTGCCCGGCCAGCCACTCGGCGGAGCCGTCCACCGATCCGTTGTCCACCACCAGCACCTCCGCTGGCGGCAGGGTCTGCTGCCGGAGGGATCCCAGAGCGGCCACCAGGTCAGAGCCCCCATTCCAGCTGATCACGACCACGGCCACCTGCGGGTCGGTACTCACGGACTGACCTTGGGGTGGGGGCGCACCGTGTTGAGGACCAGCAGGATGGCGAGCCGCAGAAGGATCCCCGCCCCCACGGCCGGCGCCAGGGCCGCCCCGGGGCCCCGCATATAGTGCAGGCGGTAGAAGCGCCACATGGACCGGTGGAAGTGAACCAGCATCGGCAGCGCCACCTGCTCCGAGCTCCTGCCCTTGCGATGGATGACCACCGCCGTGGGCTGGTACCAGACCTGGGCCCCACGCCGGTGCAGCTGCCAGCACAGCTCCAGGTCCTCCCCGTACATGAAGTACCCCTCGTCCAGCCCGCCCACAGCGTCGAAGAGGGGGCGCCGGATCAGAAGGCAGGCCCCACTGCCGCTGTCCACGGCCATCGGCTGGTTGTCCGGCAGGTGGCTCAGGTTGTAGGCGCCGAACCGAGGACTCCCTGGCCGCAGCCGGGAGATGCCGACCAGCCTCCAGAGTGCCACCTGGGGGCTGGGGAACTGCCGCCGGCAGGCGGGGTCCAGCCGGCCGTCCGGCCGGACCACCCGGGGCGACACCGCGCCTCGGCGGTGGTCGGTGGCCAGCGCCCCGAGCATCTCCCGGAGCGCGCCCGGCTGCAGCTCCGCGTCCGGGTTGAGCAGCATGAGGAACTCCCCATCACTGCTCCTGGCCCCCTGGTTCACCGCCGCGGCGAACCCCAGGTTCCGGGACTCGGTGAGCAACCGCACATCCGGGTGCGACCGGCGCACCAGCTCAGGGGTCCCATCCGAGGAGGCGTTGTCGACCACCGTCAGGTGCTCCGGGATGATGCCCTCCGCAAGGCAGGACGAGATGGCCTGGGAGACGTCGAGGCGGGAGTTGTAGGTGCAGATGACGACCCGCACCCCTCCCGGATCCATCTCGCTCATGGCTCAGCCAGAGTGGTGCAGCACAGTCGCCACACTGGGTTCCGATCGGAGGTACTCACCCAGCGCCTCCTCCCAGCGGCGCAGCGGGGCGAGCCCCAAATCCGAAAGGCGCTCGCTCTCCAGGACCGAGAACCTGGGCCGCGGCGCCGGCGCCCCCCAATCGGCGGTGCTGACCGGGCTCACCTCGGAATCCACCTCAGCCTGGCTCAGGATCTCCTGGGCGAACCGGTGCCAGGTGGTCCTCCCTCTGCCCGAGAGGTGCAGGAGGCCGCAGGGGGGCAGCTGCAGCAACCGGGTCAGCGCCCTGGCCAGGTCGAGGGTCCAGGTGGGGCTGCCCATCTGGTCGGCCACCACACGCAGGGGTTGGCCGCCGACTGCCCTTCTGAGGATCGCCAGAGGGAAGTTCGGGCCGCTGTTACCGTACAGCCAGGAGGTGCGCACCAGATAGAGAGGCCCCCCAGCCGCCAGGCAGGCGAGCTCTCCCTGGCGCTTGGTGGTGGCGTACACACCGGAGGGACTCACGGGGTCCGACTCCAGCCACCCCCTACCTCCCTCCGGAGGATCGCCTCCGAATACGAAGTCGGTGCTCAGGTGGCAGAGCGGCACCCCCGGCCCGGCGCAGGCCCGGGCCACCACCCCTGCCCCCTGGGCGTTGCAGCGCGCCGCCAGCTCGGGCTCGGCCTCGGCACGATCGACGTTGGTGTAGGCGGCGCAGTTGACCACGCGGTCGAAGGGGGAGCTGCGGAGGAGTCGGACCAGCGCCCCCTCATTGGCGATGTCCAGCTCCGCCCGGGTCAGCGCCAGCACCTCGTGGCCGGCTGCCCGGAGCTGGGGCACCAGATCACGACCGAGCTGGCCTCCGGCGCCCAGGACCAGGACCCGCACGGCCAGCCTCAGGCGGTCGGACCGGCCGGCTCCAGGGGCCGGTAGTTGCGGCGGTAGAAGTCCAGAAACTCCCCCGACTTGATGGGCTCCCACCAGTCGCGCCGCTGGCGGTACCAGGCCACGGTCCGCGCCATACCGGACGTGAAGTCGAGCTCAGGGGCCCAGCCCAGGCCGCGCGCCCGGGAGCTGTCCAGGGCGTAGCGGCGGTCGTGGCCGGGGCGGTCCTGCACGTGCTGGATCAGCTCCCGCGGCGCGCCCACCAGCTCCAGGACCGAATCGGCCACCTGGAGCCCGTTGAGCGGGTCGGCCCCCTGCCCCAGGTTGTAGGCCTGTCCCGCCTCTCCCCGGGCCAGCACGGTGGCGATGCCGCGGGCGTGGTCGTCCACGTACAGGTAGTCGCGGACGGCCCCGCCGTCCCCGTACACCGGCAGGGCAAGGCCGTCCAGCGCCTGGGTGATGAAGAGGGGGACGATCTTCTCCGGGTACTGGAAGGGGCCGTAGGTGTTGGAGCCGCGGGTGACCACCACCGGCACCCCGTAGGTGGCGTGATAGGCGAGGCACTGCATCTCCGCGCCCGCCTTGCTCGCCGAATACGGGGAGCGGGGACGGAGGGGATCGGACTCCACGGAGAGCTGGGGTGCCTCCACGTCGCCGTACACCTCGTCGGTGGAGACCTGGAGGAAGCGGCGGTGGTGATGCCGCCGGGCCGCCTCGAGGAGGGAGTAGGTGCCATACACGTCGGTGCGGATGAAGGCGTCGGGATCGAGGATGGAGCGGTCGACGTGGCTCTCGGCGGCGAAGTTGACGATGCAGTCCACCTCCGCGCCCAGCCGGTCGGCGAGCTCACGGTCGCAGATGTCACCCTGGACAAAGCGGTACTGGGGGTGGCGCTCGACCTCCTCGAGGTTGCGCAGATTGCCGGCGTAGGTGAGCTTGTCCAGCACGGTGATCTGGGGCGCGGAATCAAGGGCCAGGAGGAGCCGGACGAAGGCCGAGCCGATGAAGCCTGCCCCCCCCGCAACCAGCAGCCGGGGCGGCAGGTCCCGGAGAAGTCCGAGCTGGTGGCTGGGCTCCTCCACCTCAGATGTTCTCCACCGACCAGTCGAAGCCGATCCGCGGGTCGTCATAGCGGATCCGGCCCTCGTCGGGGTCTCGGGGGTCGTAGGGCTCAGTGACGTAGTAGCAGAGCACCACGTCCCGCAGGGAGAGGACCTGATAGCCGTGGGCCACCAGCGGCGGGATGGCGACCACCTTGGGGGCCCGCTCGCCCGCGATTACGACCTGGATCCGGCCCCTGGTCGGGGAGTCCGGCCGGAGGTCCGCCAGCACGATGCGGGCGTCCCCGGAGACGATGTCCCAGTAATCCCATTGCTTGCGGTGCCAGTGGAAGGCTTTGATCAACTCCGGAGGGTTGCCTCCCCGGGCGAAGGCCACCGAGCGCGACATCTGGCTGAATTCCTGAGGGGGGAGGAAGGGCTGCCCGCGGTCATCGGTGTCCCCCCGCTTCAGCTGCTCGGTGAAGAAGCCCCGCTGGTCGTGATGCAGGGTCAGGGATTTGATCATCACCTGGTCGATCTCCCCGAACCTCTCCACAGCCGGGGTCTGCGCCATCTTCTCGAGCACCGCCTCGAGCTCCGGTGTCAGCCGCTGCCAGGCCATCGCACCCTCCTCAGGCCAGGCTGACCCGGGAGTGGTCGCCCAGCATCATCTTGTGGGCTCGGGGTAGGGTGGATCCGCGCTCGATCACCACATCCCGGCCGATCAGCGAGTCTTCGATCTTGCGCACCCCGCGGATCACCGTGTTCTCCAGGACGATGGCGTGCTCGATCTCGCTCCCCTCCACCACCACGTGGTGGTAGAGCGCGGTGAACGGGCCGACGAAGGAGTCCACCACCCTGGTGTGGGCGCCCACGATCACCGGCCCTCGGATGGTGCTGCCGATGATCTCCGCTCCCTCCTCGATGATCACCTTGCCCAGCAACCGAGAGTCCTCCGACACGGTGCCCAGCCGCCGCTCCTCCAGCAGGTCCAACACCACCCGGTTGCACTCCAAGAGATCGTCCATCTTGCCGGTGTCGATCCACCGGCCCGCGACCTCATGGGCTTCGACACGCAGCCCCCGGTCGATCTGCCATTGGATGGCGTCGGTGATCTCCAGCTCACCCCTCGCCGATGGGCTTATGGCGTCCACCGCCTCCATGATGCTCGGCTGGAAGCAGTACACCCCCACCAGGACCAGGTCGGAGCGCGGGTGTTGAGGCTTCTCCTCCAGGCGGACCACCCGCCCCTCCTCCAGCTCCGCCACCCCGAAGCGCTCGGGCTCAGGCATGCGCTTCAGCAGGATCAGGGCGTCAGGCTGGTCGGCGGCGAAGCGGCGCACCACATCCCCGATCCCTCCGGTGATGAAGTTGTCCCCGAGGTACATCACGAAGGGCTCGCCGGCGAGGTACCGCCGCGCCACCTGGACGGCATGGGCCAACCCCAGCGGCTCCAGTTGGGGGATGTACTCCACCCTGGCCCCGAAACGGCTGCCGTCGCCGACCGCGTGGCGGATCTCGTCACCGGTGTCGCCGACGACGATCCCAATCTCCTCTATCCCGGCCTCCACCAGTGCCTCCAGGCCGTAGAAGAGAACCGGCTTGTTGGCGATGGGGACCAGCTGCTTGGCCCCGGTGTGGGTGATGGGCCGTAGCCTGGTCCCCTTGCCCCCGCTGAGAACGAGCCCTTTCACCCCGGCCAAGGTACCAGACGCCCGGAGGCCTCAGTAGGCATGGCGGTGGAAGAGAATCCGCCAGGGGGTGAGGAGAAGGATCTTCAGGTCGAAGGCCAGAGACCAGTTCTCGATGTAGTAGAGGTCGTAGAAGACCCTCTCCTCGATCCCGGATCCCTGGCGGAGGTCGTTGACCTGCGCCCACCCAGTGACCCCGGGGAGCGCCTCCAGCCGCTCTCGGTAGCGCGGCACCTCCTGCTCGAACTGGCGGGCGAAGAAGGGCCGCTCCGGGCGGGGCCCCACGAGGCTCATCTCACCCTTGAACACGTTCCAGAGCTGGGGCAGCTCGTCCAGGCTGAACCGGCGCACCACCCTGCCTACCGGGGTGCGGCGGTCGTCGTCCTCGCGGGTCATGATGGGGCCGGTCTCCCTCTCTGCGTCCGGGACCATGGAGCGCAGCTTCCAGACCCGGAAGGTCCGGCCCCGGTAGCCCAGCCTCTCCTGCCCGTAGAAGGGGGAGCCCGGTGAGGTGAGGACGATCCCCAGAGCGCAGACCGCGACCACCGGCACCGCCGGCACCGCCAGGACCAGGGTCCCCACCACATCGAAGGTGCGCTTCAGGCCCACGTTGACCCCGACGAGCCGGTTGGGGCGAACTCCCAGCAGAGGGATACCGGCCACTTCCTCGCTGCCGGCGGCGCTGGTCATGATCTCCAGGACGTCCGGGGCGACCTTCACCTCGGCGCCCCGCTCCAGGCAGGCCCGGGCCATCTCCAGCAACTGCTCGTGCGGGCCAGCTCCCGCCAGCACCACCAGCTGGCAGCGCTCCCGCTCGACCACCCTGCCGAGGCCATCCTCCATGGACAGGCTGGGCAGATTCAATTCGCGGGAGGGCTCGGGCTGTCCCGGCACCGCCACCTGCCCCACCAGCCGGTAGCCGTACTCGGGGAACATGCGCAGCCGGCGGATGAGAAGCTCAGCGGCCTCCCCTCCCCCCACCAGCAGGACCCGGACCGCCCCGTACCCTGACCGGAGCAGCGCGCTCTGCACCACCCGGACCACCGCCCGGTCGACCATGAAGAGGATGAGGGCGGCGATCGAGGCGTCCGCCAGCACCAGCCGGGAATAGGGGAAGCCCCGGTAGAGCCCCTCCAGGGCCAGGGCCAGGATCACGAAGAGGGCCACCGAGCCCGCCGACGAGAGGATCTCGTCCACATAGGACTGGCCCCGGCGCAGGCGGTATCGGCCCGTGGCCAGGAAGGTGACCAGCCAGAGACCCACCACCACCGGCACCGCCATGGCGTAGGCCTGGAAGGATGGGACCAGGCCCCCGGGGATGGGGACCCCAGAGATGTGGAAGCGGTACTGGTACCCGATCAGCGCCCCCACGGCGACGGCCAGGGCGTCCATGACCGGGCGCAGGAGGAGGAGCGGCCAGAGTCGCGCCGCCCTCTGCTGGGCGGCGACGGCCTCACGCGGGCGGATCAAGGAGTCGGTGTCAGCCATCTGAGGGCTCCTCGACGGCGCTTCTCAGGCTCCGGCGGGCCATCCGCAACTCGTCCGGGGAGATCGCCCCGGTGACCCAGAGGCTGCCCACGTAGGCGGCGCCGCCCAGGGCCGCCACCCAGAAGACGTTCTGCGCGGAGAGCACCGCCATCACCCCCACCATCAGGGCTCCCGACACCAGCACCGGCAGGACCTCCCGCCCCCAGGGGAGCTGCTGCAGCTGGCGGCGCACCATCCAGTACCCGGCGACCAGCAGGAAGACCTCCGTGATCACGGTAGCCCAGCTGCAGGCAAGATAGCCGGTCGCGCGGGGAAACAGCGGGATCATGATCAGGTTCAGGCTGACGTTGACGGCGATGCTGAGGATCGAGAGGACCACGCTGTCTCGCTGCCGGTTCATCGCCCCCAAGCCGAAGACGAAGGTGTTGTTGACGAAGAGGAAGACGAGCGCCAGGGCCAGGATCCGCACGGCCGGGCCGGACTGCGGATAGACCCGTAGAAGCGCCATCAGCGGCCCCGCCCCGAACGCCAGCGCCACCGCCGCCGGGACCGCGATGGCCGTGAGCAGCTTGATGGTCACGGTGTAGGCGCTGCGCAGGGCCGCCAGCTGGCCCAGGTGGAGGACCGACAGCGCCGGGAAGACGGCGTTCATAACAGTCTGGGGGATGAAGGAGAGACCCTCCAGGAACTTGTAGCCGGCCTGGTAGTAGCCGACCTCGGTCGGCCCCCGAAGGGCCTCCAGGATGACCACGTCGATCTTGAAGTAGATGGTGTTGAGGAGGAAGACCAGCGCGAAGGGAAGACCCATGGTCAGAAGGCGCCGGGAGGCGGGGAAGTGGAAGCGGATGCGGGGTCGGAAGTAGCGCCGGCTGATGATGACGACCGCGTACACGCAGGTGAAGAGATAGGAGGCGGCATAGGCCAAAAGGTAGGCGGCGAGGCCAAGGTGAAGCGCCGCCGCCGCCAGGGTGCCGACCAGCAGGATCGCCCCCTCGGAAAGGGTCTCGAAGGCCTCATAGCGCATGTCCCCGGTGGCGTAGAAGGTGCTGCGCAGGACGTTGGCCACCGAGGTGAAGGCCAGGAGCCCGAAGGCCGGGAGCAGGAGGTAGAAGAGCGAAGGCCCGCTGGTGAGGGCAAGCATGGCGGCCAGGGTCAGGAGGCTCCCCAGGAGGAGGGGGATCTTGGCTCCCAGCACCACGGAGAGGTAGGCCTCCAGGCGGGCCGGGCGGCGGCTCCCCTCGCGCAGATAGACGATCTGCAGGCCGCCGTCCCCCACGATGCTGGCCAGGTTGCTCAGGACCACCACCACCCCGAACTCGCCGTACCGGGTGGCCCCCAGCGTGTGCTGCTGGATGAGGAAGGCCCCGAACACCAGAAGGCGCGACCCCGTGCGGGCCGCGAAGAGCATCCCGGTGTTGCGGACGGTGCGCTGAGCGAGGCTCACGCCGCCCGGCTCAGGCGCGGGCTGGAGGTCGGCGCAGCCGAAGCTGCCGGGCGGCCGGGACCACTGCCACGACCAGAAGCGCGGCCAGGGCCCACCACTCCACCGCTAGGTCGTTCTTCCAGTACGGACTGTCCACCAGGCCATGGATCAGAATGGCCGCCCAGCCGAGGACCAGCGACGCCGCCCACGGCTGGGCCATGGGACCCGCCCGGAGCACGGGGAGGAGGTAGCGCCCCACCTCGACAAAGAACCCCACGAGGAAGATCAGCCCCATGACCCCCAGCTCGACCCAGAAATCCAGCTCCAGCTGATCGGGGTAGACGTGGGTCTGGTGGACCACGTCGTGGAGCTGGGCTCGGTAGGGCCCGATCTCCTCCTGGTAGTTGGCCAGCCCGGAGCCCTGGAAGGGGTGGGCCAGGATCAGGTCAACGGTGGCATGCCACAGGTGCACCCGGCTGACCATGGAGTTCGCCGGGTTGTTCGGGTTGAGCTCGTTCTCCACCCGGTGGCGGATGGGCGGCAGCAGGAGCGCCACCACCGCCAGCACCGCCCAGGCCAGCACCAGCTGGCGGCGCCGCGGATGGATCGCCGCCGCCAGCAGGGAGATCGCCACCAGCGCCA
>JAKAXE010000065.1 GCA_021816695.1 bacterium
CGACCAGCGGCCGCGCGGTCCCGATCTGAGATGCCAGAACGGGAGCAACCGCCTAGACTCCTCCGGACCGTGCCCGAAGCCGCAGTCATGCTGGGCCTGTCGAAGCGCACGGTCTACCGGATGGTGAGAGGCGGCGAGCTACCCGTTGTCTGGTGCGGATCGATCATTCGGCTGCCAGAGGACGGGATCAGGGCGTGGGTAGCGAAGAGGACGGTGTGGCGAAGATCTCCTGGATCTTGGTAGCTGCCTGGACCTCCAAACCTCGTGTCACATGCCCGTAGACCCCGAGAGTCGTGCTCACGTTGGCATGTCCCAGAAGTCCGGCCACCACGTGGGCCGACACGCCCTTCTCCAGAAGCAGGGTGGCGGCCGTATGACGGAGATCGTGGAAGCGGATGCGAGGCAGGCCGGCGTCGTCCAGGAGATGGCGGAGCGCGACGTAGACGGTACTGCCAGACATGTAGCCGCCGCCCCGGCCGGGGAAGAGGAGATCGGTCTTCTCCCGTTCGAGTCGCTCAAGGTGGGTCCGGAGCGCCTCGACAGCAACTGGCGCCAAGGGGACGTCCCTTCTGCTCCTCTTCGTCTTCGGCGCCACCACCTCCAGCCTGCCGGACCAGCCCACGGTCACAGAGCCGCGGACGTGCACGACGTGGGAACCGAGGTCAACGTCCGCCCGCCTAAGCGCCAGGAGTTCGCCGAGCCGCATCCCGGTTGTCACCGCGAGGACGTAAAGGGCGCGCAGGCGACTTCCCTCCGCCGCCTCGATGAGCCTGCGCACTTCCGATTCCGAGAGGACGTGGATCTCGGCATGGGCCATCCGTGGCTTCCGGAGGTTCCTCACCGGGTTGTCCCGGATCAACCTCCTCCGCCGGGCGGCCTCCAGCATGGTGCCCAGGACGGTCGCCGAGTGAGCCTGGGTGGTCGGGTTCATCCCACGGGCACGGAACCCGTAGTAGAGGGAGTCCAGGTCACCTTCGGTGATCGTGGCGAGCTGCTTGCCGCCAAGGGACGGCATAAGGTGAATCCGGACGAGCTGCTCGTAGCGGCGCCATGTCTGGGGCTTGAGCGATCCCCGCTTCTCCTCCAGCCAGCGAACAGCGAACGCTCCAAAGGTGCCCACCTCGGCTGGCTGCCACTCACCCCGCTTCTGCTCGGCCTTGCGACGCGCCTCAGCTGCTGTGTGCCCGGTAGATGCGTGCCGGCGGCCATCGGTCCCGGTCCAGCGAACCACCCAGACGCCGTCGGGCCGCTGGTAGCCCGTTCCCTTACGTCGCCCTGGGGGAGTGCTGCGGGGCATGGGGCTACAGTACCACCCAGGTCGCCTTTCAGTCGCCTTTCGTGCGTCACAGAAGGGCGACTTGAGGCACACGTAGTCACACCTATGTGGCCTTATTGATCTCAGAAATGGTGCCCCCGGAAGGACTCGAACCTCCGACACGCGGTTTAGGAAACCGCTGCTCTATCCCCTGAGCTACGAGGGCCGGCTTGCCGGGGAGCCTGCGAGCCGACTGGACCAGCGACAGGTGGCGGAACTCCTGAAGCGGTGTCGTCGCGGCTCTTGAACTGGTCCCGCCGACGCCCTGAGTCTAGTCGGAGCGGACACCTCCCGTCGGCGCAGGGCAGCGGAGCATCCCGACGCGGTGGTGTCCGGGTGGGCGGGCTGGCAGCGCGTCGGGGGCCCAAGATCCGGCGGTGAACCCGGCTCGCCCCGGGTTGGCCACCTCCACTTCATATAATCCGACCGTGCTTCTGATCGCCAGCGCCAACGGGTCGGTGGGCATGAGCGCTGGCTGGAGCATCCTGTCCGCCGGCGGCTCGGCACTCGACGCTGTGGAGGCCGCCGCCCGCGAAGTCGAGGACAACCCGGACGACCACTCTGTCGGGTACAGCGGATATCCCAACCTCCTGGGACAGGTCGAGCTGGATGCCTCCCTCATGGACGGCGAGACCCGGCGCGCGGGGGCGGTCGGTGGGGTGCGGAGATTCCGCCATCCGGTCAGCATCGCCCGAGCGGTGATGGAGAGGCTGCCTCACGTGATGCTGATAGGAGAGGGCGCGGAGAGGCTCGCGGCCGAGGTGGGCATGGAGCCCGAGGAGCTCCTGACTCCGGAGGCGGAAGCGGCCTGGCGCGAGGGGGTCAGCGGAGAACTCAGGCCGGACGACTCGAGGCGGCGGCTCTTGGACCGTGTGGCCGGTCTGTTCACCGACCCCGAGCACGTGGCCGGGACCGTGAACTTCCTGGCCATCGACCGCGGTTGCCACCTGGCTTCGGCGGTCAGCACCAGCGGCTGGGCCTGGAAGTACCCCGGGCGGCTGGGTGACTCCCCGGTGATCGGGGCCGGCAACTACTGTGACGACCGCTTCGGGGCAGCAGCGTGCACCGGCTGGGGGGAGCTGGCCATCAGAGGGGTCACGGCCCACACCCTGGTCACCCTGCTCTCCCAGGGAGTCCCGCTGGAGGAGGCTGCCACCGGCGCGTTCGCCGCTCTCTCTGGCCTCGACGTCCCCGGAGGCGAGCCGATCATGAACCTCGTGGCTCTGGACCGGGAGGGGAGGCACGTCGGCCTCAGCTCCCAGCCCGGCAACGCCTACGTGGCCTGGGAGGAGGGCATGTCCAGCTACGCCACCCTTCCCCGGCGCGTCGTCCCCATCGACCCCCGCTGAACCCGGGGAACTGGCGCCCTGCGCCGATATGATCGGAACAGTCGGCCCCTGGCAACCGGCGCGGCCAACGCGGGGAGGGTGTTTTTGCAGCTGACCATCATCGGCGCCGGGGCCATCGGGGGGACCATCGGTGCGCACATGGTCCGGGATGGGCATGAAGTCCTCCTCTGCGACGCCGACCGCGACCACGTGGAGGCCATCAACCGGGACGGGCTCACGATCGAAGGCCCGGTGGCCAGCTTCACAGTCAGGGTCCGCGCGGTCACCCCGGACCAGCTCCCCGAGCGGCTGGACAAGGTGGGGCTCGCCGTCAAGAGCCATCACACGCGGCAGGCGGCCGAGCTCCTCCGAGGACGACTCGCCCCCGACGGCTACGTGGTCAGCCTGCAGAACGGTCTCAACGCCGCCGCCCTCTCCGAGGTCGTCGGGGAGGCCAGGGTGCTGCTTGCATTCGTCAACTTCGGGGCCGACTACATCGCCCCGGGCAGGATCATGCAGGGCAATGTCGCGACCTTCCGGGTGGGGGAGGTCCATCCGGGGCCGGTGACCCCTCGGGTGCGGGAGCTGGCGGATGCCCTGCCCTATGCCGAGGCCACCGACAACATCATGGGCTTCCTCTGGAGCAAGGAGGCCTACGGGGCGATGCTCTTCGCCGGGGCGGTATCCGACCTGCCGATCTCCGCCACCCTTGAACAGGAGGAGTGGCGCCCGCTCATGCTGGCCGTCGCCCGGGAGGTGCTGGCTCAGGCGCCGGTGCGCTGCCAGCCCTTCGACGGCTTCGACCCCGCGGACCTGGACGGTTCGCTCGAGCGGCTCGCTGAATTCAACCGTCGCAGCGCAAAGTCCCACAGCGGGATCTTCCGCGACCTCATGGTGCGGCACCGGCCCACCGAGGTGGAGGGCCAGCTGGCGGATCTCAAAGGGCCGCTCACCCACCATGTCGCCCAGATAATCCGCGCCATCGAGAAGGGGGAGCGCACCTGCGAGGTGGCGAACCTGGTCCTTCTCGCGGCGCTGCAGCGGGCGGAGGAGGCAGGTCGGCAGCTGCGGGCGGTGGCTCACCTGGTCTCCGCCCCAACCCGGGCGCGCACCGGTCCGCTGCTCGGGATCCCAGTGGCGGTGAAGGACCTCTTCGATGTCCAGGGGCTGGCCCGGGGGAACGGCAATCCAGAAGCCATGGCCGGGCCGCCCGCCAGCTCCGATAGCGAGGTGGTCGCTCAGCTGCGGGCGTCGGCGGCGGACGTCTTCGCCACCACCGCCATGCTGGAGTACGCGGCTGGGGCAACCCATCCAGCGGTGCCGGAGACCCTCAATCCCTGGGACAGCACCCGCACGGCGGGTGGATCCAGCGGCGGCTCGGCGGCCCTGGTCGCGGCCGGCGTCTGCCCGGCTGCCATGGGCACCGACACCGGTGGGTCGGTGCGGATCCCCGCCGCCTATTGCGGGGTCGTCGGCTTCAAGCCCTCCCACGGACTCCTCAGCCAGGCCGGGGTGCAGCCGTTGGCGCCCACGCTGGACGACGTGGGGATCCTGGCCCAGGATGTGGCGGCGGTCCGAACGGTTCTGGGGGCGCTGGTCCAGGCGTCGCCCTCCCCCAGCAGGCCGCTCGTTCTGGGCTACGCCCCTTCTCACTTCGCCGACCCCCGGATGGAGGGTGGGGTCCATGGCCAGCTGGCGGCGGCTGTGGAGCGTCTCAGGAGCGCCGGGGTGGCCCTGGTGGAGCGGGACGCCACGGTCCTCAGCGACCTGGACCGGCTCTTCGACCCCATCTTCATGCACGAGGCCTGGCAGGTGCACGGTCGGACCGTGGCAGCCCGCCCCAGCCACTTCGGGCCAGAGACGCTGCGGCTCCTTCTGGCCGGACAGGCGGTGGGGGAGGAGGAGTATCGCGCGGCGCTGGCCAGCCGGGAGCAGCTGCTCGCCGGCTTCTCCAGCCTGTTCTCGGGAGTGGACGGCTTCCTCACGCCGGCGGTGCCCTTCGTGGCCCCCCAGACCACCCCTCCCGTGGACACTCCCGAGGGAGACCTCGAAGCCGCCTACACGCGGGGGGTGAACGTGGCCGGGGCTCCGGCCGTGACCCTGCCCTGTGGCCTCAGCGAGGGGCTGCCGGTTTCCATTCAACTGATCGGTGATCGCGGGTCGGACTGGAGCCTCCTCGGCGCCGCCGCCGAGATGGAGAGGATCCTGGGGTTCCAGGGGATTGGGCGGCTGTCAGCAGTGACGGCCGCCGGGGGTGTTGCGTGAAAGCTGCTGTCTATCGAGGCGCCGGTAACGTCCTGGTGGAGGAGGTGCCCGATCCGGTGATCGTTGACCCCACCGACGCGGTCGTGCGCGTGGTGCGTTCATGCATCTGCGGGTCGGACCTCTGGGCCTACCGGGGGGTGATCCAGCGGGCGGTGCCGTCCCGACTGGGGCACGAGTTCCTCGGTGTGGTGGAGGCGGTCGGCCCGGAGGTCCGCACGCTCAGCCGCGGCGACCTGGTGGTCGCCCCCTTCCAGTGGAGTGACAACAGCTGCCCCGCCTGCCAGGACGGGATCCAGACCTCCTGCGTAAACGGTGGGACCTTCGGCGCCCCAGGGACCGACGGCGGCCAGGGAGAGGCGGTGCGGGTGCCCTGGGCGGATGGGACCTTGGTGGTGGTGCCCGGGGGCGTGGCCGGCGCCACCGACGGACTTCTGCGATCCCTGCTGGCAACCACCGATGTTGCCGCCACCGGCCTCCACGGCGCCCGGCTGGCGGAGGCGGGCCGGGGCAGCACGGTGGTGGTCATCGGGGACGGCGCCGTCGGCCTGTGCGCCGTCCTCGGGGCCACCTCCATCCTCGGCGCCGAGCGGGTCATCCTCTGTAGCCGCAACCCCCGGCGCCAGGAGCTGGGCCGGCAGTTCGGAGCCACCGATGTGGTCTCTGAGCGCGGCGAGGCGGCGGTGGCGGTGGTCCGCGAGCTCACCGGTGGGCTGGGTTCACGCCACGTGGTTGAGGCGGTGGGGACCCCGGAGGCGTGGGAGATGGCACTGGGGATGGCCCGGGAGGGTGGGACCATCGGGGCCGTCGGCGTCCCCCACACCACCCCGCAGCTGGCGCTCTTCCCCCTCCTGGTCCACCATCTTCGGGTCCACATGGGGGTGGCGCCGGTGCGCCACTACCTTCCTGACCTGATCGACCGAACCGTGGCCGGGACCTACGACGCCGGGGCCGTCTTCGATCTCGAGCTTCCCCTGGAACAGGTTGCCGAGGGATATCGGGCGATGTCGGAGCGGAGGGCGATCAAGGTGATGCTGACATGAGCCCAGATCGTTCCCCCGGCGCCAGCCGCTACCGCGGCTACCGCTCCTATCAGTATCTCGACCCCCACCGGGACTACCGCGTATTCGAGCTGGCCGCGGAGCTGGACCGGGTGCCGTCGCCGGCGGTCCCCACCTCGGAGGAGGAGGAGGCGAGGGTGCAGCGGCTCCTGGCCCAGGGGCCGATCATCTCGCTCCACGACCACCCGGTGGTGGTCCCTGAGCGCATCGAGGAGCTGCTTGATTACCGACGCCACGGTCGGGATTGGACCGGGTACCTGGGGCTCAGCCGATCCGGCCTCCACGCCGTCATCGACAACCTGGCGGACGGCGAAGGGCTGATAACCTCCCGCAACGGCTGGAAGTGGGATGAGACCCTGGCCGACCTGGGTATGCGCCTTTGCGATCTGGAACACCAGGACTACGTGAGGGTGGTGCGCCGCTTTGAGGACATCGGGGCCGCCCGGGCGGAGGGGCAGCTGGCCCTGATCCTGGGGATCGAGTCGGCGACCCCCATCGAGAACGAGCTGGATCGGCTGGACATCCTCTTCGGCTTTGGCATCCGCTCGGTGGGCGTCACCTACAGCGAGGCGAACCTTCTGGGGAGCGGCCTGGCGGAGGCTCGAGATGCCGGGCTCACCGCTTTCGGACGCCGCGCCGTCCGGCGGATGAACCAGCTGGGGATGCTCATCGACTGCGCCCACGCCGGGGACCGGACCACTCTGGAGACGATTGAGGCCAGCTCAGCTCCGGTGGCCATCTCCCACGCCGGGGCGCGGGCGGTGTGGCCCACCAGCCGCATGAAGCCGGACGAGGTGATCCGCGCCTGCGCCGAATCCGGTGGGGTGATTGGGATCGAGGCCGCGCCGCACACCACCCTCACCCGGGGGGACACCCGCCACAGCATCGACACCTACATGGCCCACTTCGAGTACTGCGCTGAGCTGGTCGGGATCGAGCATGTCGGCTTTGGGCCGGACACCCTCTTCGGGGACCACGTGGGGATGCACCGGGTGATGGCCGACTGGTTCGGCGAGCCGCCCGCAGCGCCTCCTCAGCCGATCGAGCGGGTGGAGTGGGTCCAGGGGTTGGAGAGCCCGGCGGAGGCGCTCACCAACATCGTGCGCTGGCTGGTGGTCCACGGATATCGGGACCAGGAGATCCTCATGGCCGCCGGGGGCAACGCGCTGCGCATGCTGGATGCCGCCTGGCGCCCGGGGGTAGGAAGTTGACGGGACAGGAGCCGCACTGCGCCCGGGTCCGCTGGGGGCATCGAGGGTGATGGCATGAGGGTGGCGGTGGTGACCGGGACGGCCCAGGGGATCGGCACTGCCATCGCCGCCGCGCTCGAGGCGGACGGCGTGCGGGTGTTCGGGTTCGACCGGGACCAGGTCGACATCACCGATGGGGGCCAGGTGGACAGCTACTTCGCATCCCTGCCCCCGGTCGACATCCTGGTCAACAACGCAGGCGGGGTGTGCGGCCAGACCTTCTCGCCCCTGGAGGAGGTGACCGACGAGTCCTGGCGGGCGGTGGTCGACGCCAACCTGACCGGGACCTTCCACTGCACCAGGGCGGTGGTCCCGGGGATGAAGCGCGCCGGCTGGGGGAGGATCGTGAACATCTCCTCGGGCGCGGGCCGCACCGTGTCCCTGACCGGGATCCAGGCCTACGCCGCGGCCAAGGCCGCCCAGATCGGTTTCACCCGGCAGATGGCCCACGAGCTGGGCCGGTTCGGGATCACCGTGAACTGCATCGCCCCGGGGTTCATCCTCTCCAACCCCACCACCCGGCGCCAGTGGGAGGGCTATGGGGAGGAGGGGCAGGCGCGGGTGCTGGCGGGGATCGTGGTCGGTCACCTGGGGCGGCCGGAGGATATCGCCCACGGGGTCCGCTTCTTCGTGGCCGAGGAGTCCTCCTGGATCACCGGGCAGACCATCTCCATCGATGGTGGCAGTGCCCTCCTGTAGCGGGGGGTGGGGGATGCCGGGAGGGTCCCGGAGCCCGCTTCCGGGCCCTGGGCCTGGACACCTGGGCGGAGCTAGCAGAGGAGGGAGCGTGAGCGACAAGGATCGGCTGGACCGGCTCGACCGGGACTTCTTCGTGGCCATGCACGAGATCGACCCCCTCACCGCGACCCAGCTCGGGGTCGAGGGGTATGACCATCTTCTGCCCGACCCCAGCCGCGCCGGGGCGGAGGCCGGCGCCGCGCGGCTGGCCGCTCTCGAGACTCGCCTCCAGGCGATCGACACCAGCCGGTTGGAAGCGCCGGACCTGGTCAACCGGGGGGTGATGGCACACCTGCTCTGGGCGCTGCGCACCAACCTGGAGGATGGGATCTGGGCCAAGGACGCCTCTGCTGGAACATACACGTCACCGCAGTCGATGGCGTTCGCCTCGATCCCCGGCGCACCCCTCCCGGGCGCGGACGCCGTGGCCGGATACCTCCAGCGGCTGACGGCGCTGCCGGCGTTCTTCGACGCGGTCCGGGCCAGGTACCTGGAAGAGGCCGCGGAGGGATGGAGGTCGACCGCGGTCGGCATCGGGCAGGCCCAACGACAGCTCGAGGGGCATCTGGCCCGCGATGTCATCTTGGATCCCCTGCTGGTCCCTCTCATGGAGTCCGCGGTGGCCACGGCGGACGACCGGGGCCGCGCCGAGCAGCTGATCCTGGGCGAGGTCCGACCGGCGATGGCCAGGCTGCTCGCGACTCTCTCCGACGAGCTGCTGCCCCGGGCCAGGCCGGACGACCAGGTGGGTTTATGCCACCTCCCCGGCGGCGAAGAGATGTATTCGAGGGCGGTGCGCCGGCACACCACAACCGATCTGGGCCCAGAGGAGATCCACCACATCGGCCTCACCGTCCTCATGGAGCTCGAGGCGGAGTGGGAGGAGGTGGGTTCGCGGGTGTTCGGCAAGCCGCTCCGGGCTGAGGAGGTCCGGGCCCGGCTGCGTGAGGACCCAGCCCTGCGCTTTCAGGACGAGGGCCAGATCCTGGCCGTGGTCACGGCGGCGTTGGCGCGGGCGGAGGCGGCCCGTGACTCCTTCTTCCCCGCCTACAGGATTGCCCGCTGCGTGGTCCAGCCGATCGACCCGGTGGAGGCTGGCAATGCCCCGATGGCCTATTACCGGGGCCCCTCGGCGGACGGCTCGCGTCCGGGCACCCACTTCGTGCTCACCACAGAGCCGACCACGCGCTTCACCTACGAGTACGAGGCGCTGGCATTTCATGAGAGCACTCCGGGCCATCACCTGCAGATCGCCTCGGCCCAGACGCTGGCTCACCTCCCCATCTACCGCCGCCACCTGGACGCCGAGGTTTGCGCCTATGTGGAGGGCTGGGGGCTGTACTGCGAGCGCCTGGCCGACGAGATGGGGCTGTACACCTCCGACCTGAATCGGTTGGGGATGCTGTCCTTCGACGCCCTGAGGGCCAGCCGGCTGGTGGTGGACAGCGGGATGCACCACCTGGGCTGGGATCGCCAGCGGGCGGTCGACTTCATGTGGACCAGCACCGCGACAACCCGGTCCAACGTCAACAACGAGATCGACCGCTACATCGCCTGGCCTGGCCAGGCGATGGCCTACATGATCGGTCGGCAGGAGATCCGCCGGCTGCGGGGCGCGGCGGAAGCTCGCCTGGGCGCCCTCTTCGACGTGCGGGGCTTCCACGGTGCCGTCCTCAGCGAGGGGGCGGTGCCGCTCTCGGTGCTGGCGCAGGTGGTGGACCGGTGGATTGCGGCTCAAGCCGGCGGCGGCGCCGAGGGCCGCCCCGTGGCCGCCCGCTAAGGAGGAGACCAGATGTCGCTGTCACGGTTCTCGCAGCTGGCCCCGGAAGCAGGGTCCGTGGCCCGGGGCTGGGTCAAGGTACCCAACGTCGAGCCGGCCTGGGAGCTGCCGGCGGTGGTGGTTCGGGGCGCCCAGGATGGTCCGACGCTGGCCGTGACCAGCGGGATGCACGCCGCCGAGTACGTGCCCATCGAGGCGGTCACCCGGCTGACCCGCTGGCTGGATCCGGCCGCTCTCCGGGGGACGCTGGCGGCGGTGCTGGTGGTCAACACCCCCGGCTTCTATGAGCGCTCCATCTATGTCAACCCCCGGGACGGCCGCAACCTGAACCGATCGTTCCCCGGCCACCCGGATGGTGACCCGGCGGAACGGGTGGCCAACTTCCTGCTCGAGGAGCTCATCGCCCCTGCGGATGCCTATGTGGACGCCCACTGCGGGGATCTGATCGAGGCGCTCAGCCCGTTCACCCTCTGGACCAGGGCCGGGGAAGGGGAGGTGGCCCAAAGTTCGCGCCAGATGGCTCACGCCTACGGCTTCGAGCACAGCCTGGGGGTGGAGCCGGACTCTGTCCCCGGAGCCGCATACGCCTCCGGTGCCCTTCGCGGAGTGCCGGGGATAATCGCCGAGATCGGACAGCAGGGGGTGGTGGATGAGGCGTCGGTGCAGCGCCATCTCCGCGGACTTCAGAACGTTATGGCCCACCTCGGCATGATCGACCCGCTCGGTCCCCTGCCCCCGCCTCCCCTGGAGATGGATCAGATGGTCTGGACCAGGACCGACATCTCCGCCACCTACCACCCCACGGTGGCGGTGGGTGAGGACGTCCAGGAGGGGCAGGTGGTGGGCGAGCTGCGGGACATCTTCGGGGAGACGCTGCGCACCATCCGGGCGCAGGCCTCGGGGGTGGTGGTCTTCCTGGTCACCTCGCTGGCGGTCAGGGCCGGGGATCCGCTGCTGGGGATTGGGGTGCCCGCGGGCCGCTGACCGGCGGTCAGACCAGCTCAACCCCCGCCGCCAACAGCTCCTCCTGGGTGCGCTGGCCCGCCCCCGGGGTGAGTTCGACCGCGGCGGTGGCGGAGCGGACCAGGTAGGTCGTGTAGCCGAGCCGCACCGCGTCCAGGGCTGTCTCTCGAACGCAGACGTCGAGGGCGAGGCCCGCCAGCACCAGGCGCCGCACCCCCAGCCCCCTCAAAACCCGGTCCAGCCCGGTCGCCTCCACGCGCCCGCTGCCGGGGTCCCGCGACCCGAAGCCCGAGTACCCGTCCAACTGGCCCTGGCCCTTGCGTATCAGGTGGTCGGGGTGGGGGAGCAGGGGGTGGAGCTCCGCCCCCCAGCTGCCTTGCACACAGTGCCTGGGCCAGGGGCCGCCCTGCTCCTGAAAGTGCGGCGTGACGGGTGGGTGCCAGTCCTGGGTGCAGATCACCAACGCTCCTGTGCTGGCCGCCTCCGCCATGAGCGCGGCGGAGCTTGCAGCCACCTCCTCACCTCCGGGAACGAAGAGGGAGCCTTGGGGATCCGCGAAGTCGTTCTGCACGTCGACCACCACCAGGGCCACCTTCGGACCCAGGGGCAAGGCATCCTGTACGTCTCGCTTCATCTCCACCTCAGGTGTCCCCTTCTTCCTCTTCCCTATATTGCTGCTGTGGACACACCTCCCACTCCTCCGGTGCAGGGGGCGATGCACTCCGCTCCGCCCCGGCTCACCGTCGCGGAGGCGGAGAAGGTGGCGCTCAGTCACTTCGGCCATCGAGGGCGAGCCTACCTGCTGCCAGGTGAGCGGGACCAGAACTTCCGCCTGGAGGCGGAAGGCGAACCTCCGCTTCTCCTCAAGGTGAGCAACCCGGGGGAGGAGCTCGCCGTGCTCCGGATGCAGCTCCGGGCCCTGCGCCAGGTGGCCGAGGCCGACCCGGAGCTGCCGGTTCCCAGGGTGCTGCTCTCAGAGGACGGGACGGAGTTGGTGTCGCTCCCCGGCGGTGGGGTGGCCCGGATGCTCACCTATTTGCCGGGGAGCCATCTCCGGCCAGCCGACCTGACCTCGGAGGGGCTCTACCAGATGGGCCAGACCTCGGCCCGTCTGGGCCGCGCGCTGCGCGGCTTCTTCGACCCGGCAGCCGACCAGTCGATTCTCTGGAATCCTCGCCGGGTGGGGGAGGTGCGGCCCCTGCTGAGCTGGGTTTCCGACACGCGGCGGCCACTGGTGGAGCGCGCTCTCGATCGCAGCGAGCCGCGGGTGCTGCGGGCGCTGCCCACCCTGCGCTCCCAGGTCATCCACAACGACCTCTCGTTCAGCAACCTGACCTTTGAGAGTCCCTCCAGGATCAGCGGAATCCTGGACTTCGGCGACATGTGCCACACCGCTGTGGTCTCCGACCTGGCCGTCACCTGCGAGTCCATCCTGGAGGTTCCCCACGGATTCGACGCCTTGGCCGTGGTGGCCGCGGGCTTCCAGGCGGTCACCCCGCTGGAGCCCGAGGAGGTCGAGCTGATCCCCGACCTCCTGCTCGCCCGCTGGGGCACGCTCATCGCTGTCTCCGCCTGGCGCGGGGTCGCCTTTCCCGAGACCTCGGCATACGTCGGGGGATGGCAGCATGGCCCGCTGCAGATGCTCAACCAGGTCGAGGAGCTGGGAGAGGACCGCTGGCGGCGGCTGGTGTGCAACTCCGTAGCCGGCGCCCTGTCCCTGGCTCCGGGCGGCGCCGAGCCG
>JAKAXE010000134.1 GCA_021816695.1 bacterium
CGATCTGTGCCCCGGCCAAAAGATCCCCACTCCCTCACCCCGCCCCAGCACAGCGGACCCGAGGCGGCCCGAGCTCGGGCCGCCTCGGGTCGGGCCGATCATCACCGCGTCCAGCCCTTCCCGGCGCACCCCCTCGAAGCTGACATGATGCCGGTGGCGTCCCGCGTTCTGAGCGGGGCATGGCGTCCTTGCGGGTGCGCCAGCCGGTCGACTTGCTCGGATCCTGGGCTCCCGATGCGCCCTGGCAGTTCCACGACGAGCCGTTCGTCCACGAGGCTTCCCCGGCCCCAGGCGGCCCGAGAAAAGGCCGCCCTCCCACCCGGGCCGATACAAGCGGCGACCCTGATCGGCGCGTACGGTCCCCGTCGCCTCCGTGCAAGGGCCGTCCGCGTGGCTGCCCATGCACGACCCTCACCGAACGCCCGCCTGCGGCAGCCAGGTGCCGAGATGAAAGGTCGAGTCTCCCCGGTCGGCTCGGCGAGGGACGAAGCCCCGCGGGGTGCCTTCGCATGTAAGGCGGCGTGGGCCGCCCTCCTTGACAGGCAGTTGGTGGCTGTGCCCATGATTTCTGGCGGATGACCGCCTGCGGGGCCGCGCTCCCTCGGATCGCCAACGCCAGGAGCCGTTGGCGGCCCCTCGCGGTCGTGGCACCGGGCATCCACTGGTGCGAAGCCATCCCGCCGCGGAAGGCGTGTCACTGGACGTCCGCACCTGGGAACCGGCTGCTCCTGCGGACGAGACCAGCTTCAGTCCTTTGACCCTGGGTGCTGGTCGGTCTCCATCAACCAGGTGGGTGTCCGGGGCAGCCTCGGTCACCTTCGGGGTGGTCCTTGGGACGCTGGTCGCCCTGGGTGGCGGTGCGCCGGCCCCCGTGGTCAAGGCGGCGTCGGCGTCCGGCAACGTCTACCACGCCCTCAGGCCGCGCCGCCTCCTCGACACCCGGCTGACCGGCAACATGCTCGGGGCCGGGACCACCCTGAGCCTCCAGGTTGCCGGTGTCGGCGGCGTGCCCTTCAACGCCACCGCCGTGGCCCTCAACCTCACGGTGACGGACACCACGGAGCCCAGCTTCCTGACCGCGTACCCCGAGGGGACCTCCCTGCCCCTGGCCTCCAATCTCAACTGGGTGGCAGGGGAGACCAGGGCCAACCTGGCAGTGGTCGAGGTGGGAGCCGGGGGTGGGATCTCCTTCTACAACTCTTCCGGGCACACCGATCTGGTGGTGGACCTGGAGGGTTACTTCGCGCCGGAGACAGCTTCCGGGCCCGGCGAGTACGTCGCCCTGGCTCCCCAGCGCATTGCCGACACCCGCTCCGGGAGCGGTGAGCCATATGCCGGTGGCACGCTGTCTCCCGGGTCGGCGCTCTCCATCCAGGTGGCCGGCGCGGGCGGGGTCCCAGCCACAGGAGCGGCAGCCGCCATCTTGAATGTAACCGCCACGGACACCACGGCCCCCAGCTACCTATCCGTCTACCCTGCCGGGGAGGCCAACCCCGGCACCTCGAACCTCAACTGGTCTGATGGGTGGACCGTCGCCAACCGGGGCATAATGCCCCTGGGAACCGGAGGCCAGGTCACGGTGTACAACGACCAGGGGAGGGCGGACCTGGTGGTGGACGTGGAGGGCTACATCACCTCGGGTGGGGCCGCTCCCACCCCGGCCGGCCTGTTCTACCCACTGAGCCCCACCCGGGTTTTGGACACCCGGGTCGACGCCGGCACCCTGGGGCCAGGCGGGTACCTCTCGGAGGAGCTGGCCGGGCTCTCGGGGGTGGCCGCCGACGCCACCTCGGCGGTGGTCAACCTGACCGCCACCAACACCACCCAGGCCAGCTACTTCACCCTGGCGCCCATCCCCGGACCGCCGACCACCTCGGACCTCAACTGGCCCCAGGGCGCCACCCTGGCCAACCTGGACTTCGCCCCCCTCAGCTCCAGCGGCGACTTCAGCCTCTACAACGACGTCGGCACCGCCGACGCCGTGATCGACGTATTCGGCTACTTCGCACCGGTCAGCCCGACTGGGGCGCCGGGGCCCGGCCCGTGTTCCCAGGTCACCCTCGGTGCCCCCTCGGCCGTCACCGTTGGTAGCCTCCTAACGCTCACCCCCGGCGCCAGCTGCCCCTCTGGTACGACGGCCCAGTTCACCTACTGGGTGCGGGTCCCCGGTAGCACCACCTTCACCCTGGTACAGGCGGACTCAGGACTGCCCGCCTTCGGGCTAAACACCTCGGGGATGGTTCCGGGGATGTATCTGTACCTGGTCTGGGGCTCATCGCAGGGCGAGGTGTACCAGCAGGCTCTCGCTCAGGCCAGCGCCCTGGTGGAGCCCCCTCCCTGCACCTCAGTATCGCTGTCCGCCTCCCCCAATCCGGGATTGGTGTCGGCGCCGGTGGTGCTCAACGCCACGCCGCAGTGCCCGGGCGGCGAGACCGCTTGGATGCAGTACTACTACAGCCCGGTGGGCTCCACCTCGGCCCCGGTGATGGTCTCGGGGGGTGGACGACGGCCACGACCCTGGTGGTCCCGACCACTGGCTGGGCCGCGGGCGACTACAGCTTCTCAGTGGAGCTGAGCAGCATCAACCTGGGGGCGCCCCAGCAAGAGGCCCAGGCCACCGGCACCCTCCAGGCGAGTGGCACCATCGTGGTCCCCAACGCCCCCTACTCTCCCCAGTACTACGGCGAGGACTGCGAGGAGGCAGCGCTGGAGATGGAGCTGGCGCACCAGGGATTCATGCTCCAGGGCAACAACGTCCAGAGCCAAGACTGCGAACGATAGCCGAAAACGGACCCACCGTGATGGACGAAAACAGGACCACCTTGGTGTCTGTGGATAAAGGGGTAGCAGTCGTAGGGGGGTGAGGGGTCCGGGGAGCGGGGGTTGGACAACCTGGGGAGTGGGGAAAGGTCGAGGTGTCCCAGGTCATCGGCAACCGGTTCCGGGCCTCCTGGGCCGTTGTAGCGGCACGTTTTGGGACCGTTCCGGCACGGCGGCCGGGTTTTGGCCCCGGTCACCCCTTGTTGGGCTCGTCCTCCTCTGTGGGGACCGC
>JAKAXE010000066.1 GCA_021816695.1 bacterium
AAGGGCAGCGGCGGCTCCACCCAGGCATCCGGTGACCGCCACCACGTCGCCGGGGAGGGCGCCGGCGAGGCGCACCGCCTGTCCGGGCGGACCGCTGCCCAGAACGGTGACGGCGATGGTCAGGGGGCCGTCGGTTGAGCTGACGTCGCCCCCGGCCAGCAGGGCGCCGTCCCGGCGCGCCGCCGCCACCATCCCCTCCTGAATGCCCAGAACAGTGCCCTCGAAGGTGTCGGGAGAACAGATCAGGCAGGCGACCCCGAGGTCGGCACCGAAACCCATCGCGGCCAGATCGGAGGCCGCAGCGCTCCAGGCCTTGACCCCCACCTCCCAGGGGCTCTGAAAGGAGGGGAGGAAGTCAACCCTCTCCACCAGCGAGTCGGTGGTGATGGCCAGCGCCCGTCCGTCCAGCTCCCAGACCGCGGCGTCATCGCCGGGCCCGATCGCCAGCCTCCCATCGGCGGCGGCCAGTCCCACCAGCGCCGCCAGCAGTCCCGTCTCGCCGACGGCGCTGAGGCGGCGGCCGTCGGGGGGTGCCCAGCCGCGCTGATCCCTGCGGGAGCCCGGGTTAGCCGATTCAGCCAACCGGCAGTCCAGCCGCGGGCGTGCTCGCCCCGAAACCGCGCCGGCCCTCGACGGCGTCTCCGGCCAGGCCGGCCCCGTGGGCCAGGAGCCCAGCCTCGACCGCGGCCGCGAAGGCCCTCGCCATCTCCACGGGGTTTCCGGCCCGGGCGATCCCTGTATTTACCAGCACTCCGGCCGCGCCCCACTCCATGACCCGGAGCGCGTCAGAGGGGGCTCCCAAGCCGGCATCCACGATCACCGGTACAGGGCACTCCTCGATGATGAGACGGATGTTGTGGGGGTTCAGCACCCCGAGAGTGGAGCCTATGGGCGCCGCGCCGGGCATCACCGCGGCCGCCCCGGCCTCAGCCAGCCGCAACGCCAGCGCCACGTCGTCACTCGTGTACGGAAGAACTGTGTAGCCCTCGGCCACCAGCCTGGATGTGGCCTCGAAGGTTGCCAGTGGGTCCGGCAAGAGGCTGGCTTCGTGCCCCACCACCTCCACCTTGATGAAGTCCGAGAGGCCGGCGGCCCGGGCGAGGTGCGCGAGCCGGATCGCCTCCTCGGCGGAGCGGGCGCCTGCGGTGTTGGGCAGGAGGTGATAGCGCGCGAGGTCTAGCCCCTCAAGCTCCGACCTCCGATCGCCGTCGAGGTGGAGCCGGCGCACGGCGAGGGTGATCATCTCCGCCCCGGAGACGGCAATCGATTGGGCCAGCACCTGCGCCGACGGGAACTTTCCGGTCCCGTGGATGAGGCGCGAGGCCAGGGTGGCGGGCCCCAGGTGCAGCCGGTCCTCCTCCGTCATCTCAGCCTCCTCCCACGAAGTGGACCACCTCGACCACGGCCCCCTCGCGAACCACATCGGTGCCCAGTTGCTCCCCGGGGACGATCCTTCCATCGACCTCGACGGCGACCCCTGAGCGCCCTACCCCCAGCCGAGCCAAGAGCTCCAGCACCGTCTCACCGGGCGGTGACTTGCGGGGTTCGCCGTTCAACCTGATCCAGCGCCATGACGTGGCCGCCTGGGCCTCCCGCCGGAGCCTCTGGGCGGCCAGCCGAGGGTCGGGGGCCGCGCAGACGGCACGCACCACCGCGACCATGTCTGCCCCGGCCTCGATAGCCGAGGCACCCTCGTCGAGTCCCCCTATGGCGACCACCGGGACCCGGGTGACCTGCGCGGCGGCGGTGACCTGCTGGAACCCCACCGCGACGCCCTCGGGCTTGGTCGGGGTGGCTCGCACCGGCCCAGCGGCGATGTAGTCCAGGGGAAGCAGCTGAGCCTGCAGGGCCTGCTCCGAATCGTGGGTCGAGAGACCGATCAGCGGCCTTTCCCCGAGCCGCTCCCTGGCCTCCTGGACGGCGGTGTCACCCTGACCAAGGTGGACGCCGTCCGTCCGCGCTGCCAGGGCCAGGTCGACATGGTCGTTGACCAAGAAGAGGGCACCGCCCCGCCGGCAGATCTCCTGGAGGGAACGGGCCAGATCCACCAGCTCTGTCCAGGGTTCGCGCTTGCGACGCAGCTGCACCAGATCGGCTCCTCCCGCCACCGCCGCCTGGACCAGGCCCGGCAGGCTATCCAAGAGGCTCACGTCATCGGTGACAACGTAGAGCCGCGAGGCCCGGAGCCGGTTGCGGAGCTGCTCCGATCCGAGCTCCAAAGCCGTGTCCAGCTCGCCCATGGTCACCGCCCCATTCTAGGCGGAGTTGAGATCAATCCCCCCAGCGCGGTTCGCGCGGGACCCGGGGAAGGATCTGGCTCACCAGTTCGTAGTTGAGCACCTGGAGTCGGTCGGCCACCTGCTCGACAGTAAGCTCCGCACCCTGCTGTCTCCCGATCAGCACCACCTCATCGCCCCGAGCCACCTGCGGGTCCCCGGTGACGTCCACCATGGTCATGTCCATGCACACGTCGCCGGCTAGGGGGTGTTCCTGACCGCGGATGAGTACCGATCCCCAGGTGGCAGGTCCTCTTCGGAAGCCGTCACCGTATCCCACCGGGATGGTGGCGATCCGCGACCGCCTGGGGGCGCGGAAGCGGTCCCCGTATCCCACGTACTCCCCCTCGTCCACCCAGCGGACCTGGGCGACAGTGGTCTTGAAGGCCAGCGCCGGCCGTCGGCGACGCCCGTCCGCGGTCCGCAGACCCAGAAGCTCACCCCCCAGCCGCACCATCTCGAAACGGGCATCCGGCCGGGTGACCCAGCCGGACGAGCTGGCGACGTGGCGGAGCCGAAACGGCGCGTCACCGACCTCCTCCAGGGCCCTGTGGAAGCGCTGCAGTTGGACCCCGGCCGCCGCCGCGTCCTCCCCCTTTCGCAGGTGGGTATAGATCCCCTCGAGGTCCACCGCGCCCCCCGCGAAGTCCACCAGCTGGCGCACACCCTCCGGGGGGACCCCCAGACGGCTCATCCCGGTGTCGACCTTGAGATGGGCGATCGGGCGTCTTCCCAGCCGCCCCCCGGCGGCGGCGAGCGCCTCGAGCACCTCGCGATCGAACGCGGTGACGGTGAGTCCCATCCGCACTGCGAGCTCGGCCTGGTCCGGCGGGGTGTAGCCGAGCACCAGGCAGGGCGCGTTGATGCCGGACTCCCGCAACTCCGCCGCTTCAACCAGGGTTGCCGTGGCGACCCATGAGGCTCCAGAACCAAGGGCGGCCCGGGCCACCTGGACGGCCCCATGGCCATAGGCGTCCGCCTTGACCACCGCCATGAGCTTCACCCCGGCCAGCTGGCCGACCACCTCTCTGACGTTCTCGGCCACCGCCGCCAGGTCGACCTCCACCCAGGTTGGCCGCCGGGGTGACCGGAATCGCAGGACCGCCCGACCCGGCTCCGGGCGCACCATGGGGGTGCCCGGCGGGGCCAGAGCTGCCACCAGCCGCTCCATCCTGGACCCGGAGGTCCCCTTGATCAGCACGCTCCCACCTTCCTTCAGGACCTGGCGGGCGCGTTCCTCGGCAGTGAGGACGTCGATTCCGCCCTCCCCTCCGGGGGCGGCGGACGGGAGCACGCGGGTCACCTCGGCGTATGGCCAGCGGGGAAGCCTGCCGGCCTCCCGGCCGCCGCCGAGCAGCGCCAGGCGGGGCGGGGGCAGGCGGCCGAGAGCCGAGCCGGCCAGGTCCAGCGACCCCGGGGACATATCGAAGGAGTCGTCCAGCAGCCGTCCGGCCTCCCGTGTCCGCAGAAGCCGCAAGCGGCCTGGGAGCGGAGCCACCTCCGCCAGACCCTCAGCAGCTCGATCGAGGTCCTCACCTAAGGCGAGTAGGCAGCCCACGGCGGCCCCGAACCCGGCCTCGGCCAGGCGGGGATGGAGATCTGTCCGCACCGTCCACGACCGCCCCCCGGCGCGCACCCAGCAGGGCCAGCGTTCGGGCCAGGCCGAGCCCGGACCCTCCGGCCCGACCTCAACGTCAGCACCGCTTCCCAGCGGGCCGAACCAAATCGCCGATGACCCCCAGCGCCCGAGCAGCGCAGCCGACCGGAGGGGCGCTACCAGCCTGGCCGTCGGGCTCCACATGCGCCGGACCTGAGCCGCCAACGCCCGCGAGGAGCTCCAATAGAGGCTCCTGGCGTCATGGAGCGAGGTCAGACAGACCAGCTCCGGCTGGATCATCCGCGCGAGCCGCCTCTCCTCGAGCGCCCCATCGGCCACCACCTCCATCACCGCGGGGCCGGATAGCTGGCCCTCGGCCTCGGAGAGCGCCAGAGGGATCCCCAGCGAGTCGTTGCGATCCCCATTGGCCACCACCCGCTCCCCGGAAGCCCTCCCCCACGCCGCCGCCAGGCAGGCCTGTGCGGTGCTCTTGCCAAGGCTGCCGACCACCGCCACCGTCCTCAGCTGGCCCAACCGCCACTGGCCGAAGGCCTCCAGCGCCTCCCGGACGTCGGGAACCAAGATTGCCGTCCGCTCCAGGTCGGGAGGCAAGTCCAGCTCCTCCTGCGGACGGTCCACGAGGATGCCCAGGGCGCCGCGGCGGAGTGCGTCACCCACATGGGCATGGCCGTCGCCGGTGGCGCTCCTGAGAGCGGCAAAGAGCTCCCCACCACTGAGGTTGCGGGTGTCGTGCCCGATGGCTGTGAATGCCCGCGCCCCCCGGGACAGGACCTGGGGCCTGACGCTCGAAAGCACTTCCAGGAGCTCGTCCAGCTCCAGCATCAGGGGTGGGCCCTTCCCTCCAGCCAGAGCCGGGCCGCCTCCTGGGTCTCCACCAATTCGTCCGCGACCTCGGAGGCCAGCAGTCCGGCGCGGCCCCTCCGGTCGGCGATACGGGTTCCCGCGGCGGCGTGCAGAAAGACCCCCGCCCGCGCCGCGTCTGCGGCACCATGCCCCTGGGCCATCAGGGCCCCGATCAATCCCGCCAGGACGTCCCCGGCACCCCCGATGGCCAGGGCGGAGGTGGCGTGGGCGTCCCGCCAAAGTTCGCCCGAGGGCTCGGCCACCAGGCTCCCGGCACCCTTCAAAACCACCACCGCCGAGAGTCCCGCCGCCAGCTTGCGGGCCGCCGCCCCACGATCCGCCTGGACTGCCGCGGCGGTCGTCCCCAGAAGCCGGGCGGCCTCCAGGGGGTGGGGCGTGAGCACCGATCCCGGGGGTACCAGGGAGCGCAGGTCAGGGATGCGGCTCACGGCGTTGAGGGCGTCGGCGTCGGCCACCAGCCCGGCCCGGGCGGAGCGGAACACGGTGGCCACCAGCTCCCCGACCCCATCACTCGCACCGAGGCCGGGGCCGGCCACCACCACCTCCCCCTGCGCGTCCGCCAGGTGTCGGGCGAGGTCGGCGCTGGAGTAGTGTCCCGAGTCCGCCGAAAGGGGCACCCGGATCACCTCCGGCGGCAACCCTGCGGCCGGATGATCCATCGCCACGACACACCTGACCTTGCCCGCCCCCCCGCGGAGTGCCCCCCGGCAGGCGAGTTCCGCCGCCCCGGGGAACTGGGGGCTCCCCGCCACCACCAGCACCGTGCCGAACGTGCCCTTGTTTCCCGTCGGCGGCCGCGAGGGCAGGACCACCTGCTCGGGCACCGACAAGGGGAGGCTGCTCGCGGTCATCACGGCCACGGCCACCGCGACACCAGCGTCGTGGGTGAGGGAGATCTCCAGCCCCGGTACTGGGTGCCCGAGCACCAGCGCCTCCGGTGCTCCCCCGCGGCGATGGCGGACCGAGATCTGCGGGTAGAGCGGGAGAGGCAGGCCGAGACTGCCGTGGACCTTCCGCACCGCCTCCTTGGCTGCCCAACGCACGGCCAAGCGCTCCGGTCGGCCCGCGCAGTACTCGACCTCCTCCGGGCTGAACAGCTTCTCGGCGAAGCGGGGCCGCCTCTCCAGGAGACGGGCGATGCGGGCCACCTCGGCGACGTCGACACCGGTGGCCAAGGCGGGACCCGGGCCCTCTGGCGAGGTCACTCCACGGTTACGGACTTGGCCAGGTTGCGCGGCCGGTCCACATCGAGCCCCCGGCTGACGGCGGCGTGGTAGGCGAGCTGCTGCCCCACCAGTATGTCCACCATCGGAGAGACTATCTCAGACACCCGGGGAACCTCGACCAGATGGTCCGCGAGGTGGTCCAGACTGTGGTCTCCCTCGCTCACCACCGCCAGCACCGGACTCTGGCGCGCCCGAACTTCCTGCACGTTGCTGCGGACCTTCTCCCGGGTCGGGCTCTCGGTGGCAAAGGCGACCACCGGCAGCGAAGGATTGAGGAGCGCTATCGGCCCGTGCTTGAGCTCCCCCGCCGGGTAGGCCTCTGCGTGCAGGTAGGAGACCTCCTTCAGTTTGAGCGCGGCCTCCAGCGCCACCGGATAGCCGTAGCCCCTGCCCATGTAGAGCACGCTTCGGTGCTCTGCCAACCAGGCCCCAAGGGGAGCGATCCGCCCCTCCTCGCTCAGAACCCGCTGCTGGGCCTCCGTCACGGAGCGGAGGCCCGAGGCGAGCCGACTTCGGTCCCCCGGCCCCAGCGTACCCCGGGCGCTGCCGAGCCGCATCGCCAGCAGCAGCGAGACGGCCACCTGGTTCAAGAAGGTCTTGGTCGCTACGACACAGATCTCCGGCCCGGCGTGGAGGTTGACCATGGCGTCGGCCTCCAGCGCCAGGGTGCTGCCCAGGACGTTGCTCACCGCGAGCAGGTAGCTCCCCTGCTCCTTGGCCCGACGGGCCGCCGCCAGGGTGTCGGCGGTCTCCCCGGACTGGGAGATGGCGATCGTCAGGGTGTGGCGGTCCACTGCCTGCGGCCGGTACCTCCACTCCGAGGCCACCTCGACAGCGGTGGGAAGGCCGGCCAGCTCCTCGATGGCGTGCTTGGCCAGCAGGCCAGCGTAGAAGGCCGATCCGGCCGCCACGATCTGCACCCGGTTGAATGCCCGGAGCGCCTCGTTTCCCACATCCCAGTCGGCGAACTCGACCCGCCCGTCCGCGAGCAGCCGACCCCGAAGGGCGTTCTCCAACGCCGCCGGCTGCTCGTGCATCTCTTTGGACATGAAATTGGGATACCCACCCCGCTCGGCCTGGATGACGTCCCACTCCACGCGAACCACGCGCGGTGCCGTCTCACTCCCGTCCGCGATGGAGGTGACCACCGGCCCCACCGGGCTCAACACCACCATGTCGCCCTCACCCAGCACCAGCGCCTGCTTGGTGTAGGGGATGATGGCGGTGAGGTCGGAGCTGAGGAACCACTCGTCCGCCCCGACTCCCACCACCAGCGGGGCGTTGAGGCGGGCTCCGATGAGGGTGTCGGGGTCGGTCGAGCTGAGGACCACCACCGCGTAGGCGCCGCGAAGGCGGCGCAGCGCCCGCCTGGTGGCCGCCACCAGGTCCCCCTCGTAGTAGCTCTCGATCAGATGGGGCAGCACCTCGGTGTCGGTCTCCGAGCGGAAGACGTGCCCCTGGTCCGCCAATTCCTGGCGCAGCTCGGAGAAGTTCTCGATGATGCCATTGTGGATGACGAAGAACCGCTGGCTGCAATCGGCCTGCGGATGGGCGTTCTCGAAGGTCGGGCCCCCGTGGGTGGCCCATCTGGTGTGGCCCATGCCCACCTTGCCGGCTATCTCCTCTCCGTCGATGCGGTCGAGAAGCGCCTGGACCTTGCCGGCGGCCTTGACCGCCACCGGCACACCTCCCGTGCCCAGCACCACCACGCCGGCCGAGTCATAGCCCCGGTACTCCAGTCGGCGCAGGCTGTCCAGTAGGACCGGGGCCGCCGGGCGCGGTCCGAGGTAGCCGATGATGCCGCACATTGGACGCGCCTCCCCTTGAGCCTGTACCCGGAAGTTAACGAGGATTACGCCTCAGAGGTTACTGGGATACCGCCTAGGGGGTGGCGCTAGGAGATGGTGTCGGCGTGGGTGCCGCGATCGGCGCCACGTCCACCACCACCGTGACCGTGGTCGAGGACGAGGTGACCCCCGCCGGCAACACCAGCGGGATCTGGAAGGTGGTGGTCTTGGTGAGTCCGCCCAGGTTCACCGTCTCGGTATCGATGGCCGTGAGGGCGGTGATGGTGCCCGAGGGCCCGGTCACCACCACCGTGAGCGGCGTCGACTGAATACCCACGACCTCGTATCCGGAGGCCGGCTGCCCCGAGGTGACCACATAGACCACGACCCCGCGGTCCGAGGTCTGGGAGGAGATGGCCGCGTTGACGGTGACCACCTGGGGGGTGAAACTGATGTAGCTCTTGAGGTCTCCCTCGTGGAGCATGTCCACAGTGGCGCTCTGCGCCACCGAGCTCTTGGCATTGGCCAGGGAGATGGTGGCCACCGCCTCCAGCCTGGTGATGATGGAGCTCGGCGCGCGCACCGAAACCGTGGCCGGGCTCACGGTGGTCTTGGAGCTCACCCAGGAGTACCCGGCCGGCGGCAGCTGGCCCGACGCCACCTGGACGTGGACCGGCAGGTCAGCCGTGACCATTCTGTCCACGGTCACCGGGACCTTGGCAGGGTGAGACCAGAGCTCGATCAGGCTGGGGTCTCCGTTGGAGACCCGGAGTGGTATCTGGTACCGCCCTGGGCCCTTCACCGAGGAGAGGTCCACCGAGGCACTGAGCGCGGAGACCACCCGCGGGGAGTGGACGTTGGAGCGTATCCCGGCCACCTTGAGGGTCACCTCCCCGAGGCCCTGGGCGCCAGGGAACGAGGGCAAGACCACGAGCCCACTGCCGAGCCCGAGAACCTGCACCGGCACCTGGACGCTGGCGAAGGCCGGAGGGTTGCGGGCGTACACCACCCCCACCCACATACCGCAGGCCACCAGCAGCGCCAGCGTCTTGAGCCGCCAGTTGCCGCCCAGGAGCCGCCCGAGACCCGCTGCCATCAGTTCGGCCCCACCACGGACGGCTCCTCGCGGTGCCCACCCCGGCGCAGGCGCATCGCTCGCCGGTGGCCGTGGAATGTGGCAAGCCCCAGGAAGGTGGCCAACAGCGTCGCCAGCTGCTCGGGTCCCAGTCCGGACTCCAGGCGACCTGCCAGGGCCCAGCTGATCCGCCCAGTCTCCTCTGAGACGACAACCACCCCCGCGTCCGTCTCCCGGCTGAGACCGACCGCCGCGAGGTGCCGGGTGCCGCTACCCCTGGTGCGCAGATCCTGCTCGGCCAAGGGCAGAACGCAGCCGGCGGCGACCAGGCGGCCCTGGTTGATGACCGCCGCCCCGTCGTGGAGAGGGGACTTGTAGGTGAACACGGTCACCAGCGCCTCCGCGCTGAGGATCGCATCCAACCTAACCCCGGTGCTCACCACCTCTCCCAGTCCGATCGCCCCCTGCACCACGATCAAGGCTCCGGTGGCTGTCTCCCCCAGCCGCACCGCGGCCCGCACCACCTCGTCCACCTCCAGTCGAAGCGCCGCGGTATCGGGCGCCAGCAGCCCCCGACGCAAACGCCCCAGGCGACCCATCTGGTCAAGTGCACGCCTCAGCTCCGGCTGGAACAGGATGATCACCCCGATCAGGATCACCTGCCCGCCATTGGTGTAGATGAACTTGAGGACCGGCAGGTCCAGGATCGAGGCCAACGCCCCCAGGGCCCCGATCAGCAAGAGGCCGACCAGGATCTGCATGGCCTGGGTACCCCGGATCAGGATCAGGATCCGATAGATGAGGAACGTGACGATGGCGATGTCGAGGGCGTCCTGCCAGCCCACCGTCTGCAGCATGACCCGCAGGGTCTCGCCGAGGTTGAGTCCGGACAGGACCAGCACTAGCTATCCGCCCCCCCGCCCCTGGCTCACCCCTCCGCCCCGGCTGGGCCGAAGATCTCGGCCAGCAGGGCGAGTTGCAACCAATAGCGGTTCTGCGCCTGCTCGAAGACGATCGACTGGGGACCGTCGAGCACGGCGTCGGTGATCTCCTCCCCCCGGTGAGCCGGTAGGCAATGCATCACCCGCGTCCCTTCAGGAGCGCGCTCCAAGACCCGCTCGTTGACCTGATACGGCCCGAAGTCCTGGCGCCGATCCTCGTGCTGCTCCTCCTGGCCCATGCTGGTCCAGACGTCAGTGTAGATGACATCCGTACCTGCCAAGCCCTGGCCCAGGTCGTTGGTTACCAGCACTCGGCCGCCCACCCCGCGCAGCTGACCCGCCGCCTGCAGGACGGCTGGTGCCGGCTCGTAACCGGCCGGGGTCACGACGCGCAGATCGATCCCCGCCACCTGAGCGGCCTCGATCCAAGAGTTGCAGACGTTGTTGCCGTCACCCACGAAGGTGACCCGAGCACCTTCGAGATGGCCCAGCTGCTCGCGCACGGTGAGGCAATCGGCAAGGATCTGGCAGGGATGGCCCAGGTCGGTCATGGCGTTGATTACCGGGGACCCCATCGCCCGCGCCAGGCCGCGGAGGTCACGCTCAGAGGGGATCCTGGCGACCAGACCATCGACGAAGCCGTCGAGGATGCGCCCCACATCCCCTACCGACTCCCGCCTGCCCATCTCGATTTCCCGATCGAAGAGTGCGATCGGATGCCCCCCCAGCCGAGCGATGGCCGCCTCGAACGATACCCGGGTGCGATTGCTGGGACGCAGGAAGATGAGCGCAATGGAACGGCGAGTCAGCGGTGTTCCTGGCTCCGATCCGCGCTTGAACTCCTCCGCCCTCTCCAAGAGGGCCACCAGCTCCTCAGAGCTGAGGTCTCCCACCGCGAGAAGGTCACGCCCACTCAGCCCCATGGTCCTGTCCTTCTGCGACCGACCCTAGCGGACCCGTGGGTGTAAAGCGTGGCCCACAGGGAAGCGCTCAGCGCTTGGTGTACTGAGGAGCCTTCCGCGCGCGCTTGAGGCCGGGCTTCTTCCGCTCCTTCATGCGTGGGTCGCGGGTCAGCAAACCCGCCGCCTTGAGCTGCGGCCGAAGCTCGGCATCCATCGCCACCAGAGCGCGGGCCAGTCCGTGCGACACCGCTCCGGCCTGACCGGCCACACCACCGCCATCGACCTTCACGCTGACCCGGACGCGTTCCCCGAGCCCGGTGACGCGCAGGGGACGCAGTGCCATCTCCTCGAGCTCGCGCCGCCCAAAATGGCGAAGCGGATCGCGCTCGTTCACCACCGTTGTGCCACTGCCCTGGTACACCCGAACCCTGGCCACCGCCGTCTTGCGCCGGCCTGTGCCGTAGGCGTAGCCCTCGTGCTGGTCGTCGCTCAAAGTGGCAGAACCTCCCCACATTCGCCGAAGCGGATCGCCACCGGGCGCTGCGCCTGGTGGGGATGCTCGCCGTCGGCGTAAACCTTCAGCCTCTTGGCCTGCAGCTCCCCCAGGGTGTTGTGCTGCAGCATGCCCCGGACCGCCAGACGCAGCGGTGCCGTGGCATCGCGATCGACCACCTCGGCGTAGGTCCGCTCCCGTCGACCGCCCGGGTAGCCGGTGTAGCGATCGTAGATCTTCTCGGTGCGCTTCTTCCCGGTGACCTTGAGCCCTCGGGCGTTGACCACAACCACGTGGTCGGCACCCAATGCGTGCGGGGTGTAGTCCGCCCGATGCTTGCCCCGCAGGACCCGGGCGATGTTGACCGCCAGTCTGCCCAGGGTCTCGCCCTCGGCGTCCACCAGCCACCAGCGCTCATTCCCGGTGCTGACACCAGACGGGCTGAAGGTCGACTGGGCGATGCTGCTCATGCCGCGACTCCCTTGT
>JAKAXE010000067.1 GCA_021816695.1 bacterium
CGGTCTCTCCAAGGGCGCTCGACCGCGGCCGGGCGGCCGCTGAGTCAAGGAGGCCCACATCCCGGACGGGCCCGACCCCGAGGGCTCGGACCAGCCCCAGAAGGTCCTCGACGTCCAGGTACTCGACATCAGTCACACGCGGCCTAACCGCTCGATGACGTCTGCCCATCGGCTTGCTAGCCTCTCTGAGCTCGCTTCCACCCGGGCGCGGTGGCCCTGACGCTCGTAGCGATCCAGCACGGCCCGGCGGATGACCTCCTGCCGGGAGGCACCCTCGGCTTGAGCGAGCGCGGTCAGGGCCCTCTCCATCTCTGGGTCGGTCCGGACGGTCAGGGCCACGGGCGGATGATACCACTTTGGTACCAGAAGGTCGCCGGGTCTGGCACGCGAAGTTCGCCCAGAGTGTCATTTCCGACCAACCGCCGAATCGCGGCAGTGCTGCACTCAGTAGTAACTCGCAAACCGATGTGCACGGCGTCGGCACCGACCAGCTCCTCGATGGCGCCGGTGGCGATCAGGCGTCCGCGCGAGATCACCGCCACCTGATCGCAGACCTGGTCGACTTCGCTGAGCATGTGGCAGGTGAGGAAGACCTCCGGCCGCGATTGCGCACGGTGCGGATGAAGGTCCGGGAGTCGTGCCGGTCGACGGGGTCGAGGGCCGAGGTGGGCTCGTCGAGGATGACCAGGTCCGGGTTGCCGAGGAGGGCTATGGCCAGCCCCAGCCGCTGTCGCATCCCCCTGGAGAAGGCGGCCACCCGCATCAGCGGCAACCCGAGGAAACACAGCTGGACATGGTCCCGGATGCGCCGCGAGTTGCTGCGGCTGGTGCTAGTGGACCTCAGGGGGCCTGCCGGGCAGGTCTTGCAGACCTCCAAGAGCCTTCGAGATGAGCACGTGCGGATCGGTGAACTGGTCTACCACAAGGGTGGATCAGGCCGTTGCCGAGGTGAAGGCCATCCTGGATGAGGTGCCCGCGCCACCGGACGGGATCGCCCGGCTAGGCTAGGAGCGTGGGTCAGAACCTTCCCACAGGCGGGGTGAAGATGGGAACATTTGTACATGAGCTCAACACCCCCCAACGACCCGGACGTGCTCTTCGACATAGGCGACTCGGTGAATGTGCCGAAGGCGCCACTGCTACCGGCGGGCAAGAACAAGACCTTCCGCCCGTATAACCCGGCGCAAGGATTCCTGCTGCCTCCGAGCCTGGATGAGTGGCTGCCCTCGAACCATGTGGCGCGGTTCATCTCGGAGGCCGTGGACGAGTTGCTGGACCTGAGCGATCTGTACGCGAGCTACGAGGAACCAGGTGGGGCGCCTCCGTACGACCCGCGGATGCTGCTGAAGGTGCTGCTGTACGGATACTCAGTAGGGGTGACCTCGTCACGGGCGCTGGAGCGGAGCTGCATCAACGATGTGGCGTGCCGCTACCTGGCGGCCAACCAGGCGCCGGACTTCCGCTCCATCGCACGGTTCCGCCGCCGCCACCTGAAGGCGCTGGAAGGGCTTTTCACCCAGGTGCTGGCGGGGTGCGCCCTGGCCGGGCTGGTGAAGTTGGGTCGGGTGGCCTTGGATGGCACCAAGCTGCGGGCCTCGGCATCCCGGCACAAGGCGATGAGCTACGACCACATCGATCCGCGCCTCCAGCAGTTGCAGGCCCAGGTGCGGGCCTTGATGGCAGAGGCGGAGATGAAGGACAAGGCCGAGGACCGCCGCTACGGGAAGCAGAATCGGGGTGACGAGATCCCCGCGGAGCTGCAGCGTCGCGAGAGCCGGATCGCCAAGCTGAAGGAAGCCAAGGCCGCGCTGGAGGAGGAGTCGCGTCGGCAAGCGGCGGCTGCGGCCACCGAGCGGGCTGCCGAGCAGGGCAAGAGCGAACAAGAGGCCAAGGCGACTGTGGAGAGAGCGGTGGCGAAGGCGGCGCCTCCACCGCGAGCACAGCGCAATTTCACCGATCCCGAGTCGCGCATGATGAAGATGGGTGATGGCAGCTTCCAGTACGGCTACAACGCGCAAACGGTGGTGGACGAACACCGTCAGGTGATCCTGGCCACCAAGGTCATCCAGTGCGCCGGTGACGTTGAGCAGCTACTCCCGATGCTGGCGGCGACCAAGGCGGCCCTGGCGGCGGCGGGGATACCGGCGGTGCCGCGACAGCTGCTGGCTGACGCCGGCTACTGCTCGCAAGCCAACTTGGCCGCCCTGGGTGACGAGGAAGTGGACGTTCTCATCGCCACTGGCAGGTTGAAGCACGGCGAAGTCCTGGCGGCGGCACCGCGAGGACGCATTCCCAAGAACGCCACCCTCACACAGCGAATGGCACGGCGGCTGCGCACCAGGCCGGGAAGGGCTGCGTACGCCCGTCGTAAAGCCATCGTTGAACCCGCCTTTGGGCAGATGAAGGTCCGGCAACACGCAGGAGCTCTCCGTTTGCGAGGTCTGGAGGGGGCTATCGGCGAGTGGACCCTGCACGCGCTCTGCCACAACCTCCGCAAGCTGGCCAACAGCGGGGTCCAACCCCGATCGCTGGCCCTGGCGTGAACCCCGGAGGCCAGAGGGGGATCATCCGACCCCTCCTACGGGCCACGGTGGGAGCTTGGAGCGCCCCGACACCCGCAAACTGGCCCACCAGCCCCTGCCAGAAGATCTCCGGTCGCACCTCTCCGGGCGCGATCGCTTCCCTCCCTCTACCCGCTACTGACCCACGCTCCTAGGCGGGCCGCCGGCCTCTCCCTTGCCGGCCGGCGCAGAGCGTCGTTGACGCCCGCGTAGTGCTTGGCGGTCACCGTGATCGCCGAGTGTCCAAGTATCCGGCTCCACCACGGCGAGCTCCACCTCGGAGAGCGGCAGGCCACGGTGGACGGACCGCAGGTCGTGCCAGTGCAAGCTGGGCAACTCTGCTGCGGCCCCGGGCATCCTGGGGCACGTGGGTGACCGCCGCGCCGTTTCTGGGCCGGTCGGTAGAAGTAATGAAGCAGAGACCCGGAATGGCGGGGGCCAGCACCTGTACGGCCGGAGATGTGAGGTACCAGGCACCTGCCGGTACGGAGTGGCTACCGGGAGAACGAGAAGCGGCAATGCGCCGACGACAGCGGCCGTGCTTGTCCCACCTCCGCCCGGCGTCCCTCGCTATTTGCACTGGTTGGGTACGTTCAGCTGGATCGTCCGCCCGGCCCGGACGACGACCGAGACGGAGGGGAAGACGTCGCTTCCAGGTCCGTAGCTCCCCCTGAGGACGTACGCTCCAGCTGGGAGCACGAAGCGAAACGGCAACTCCGGGGTCACGACCGCCCTGGCCATCACGATGGTCGGGATGGACTCCCGCCACTGCCCAGGCGCAACTGAGACCCAGCGGATATGTCCGGAAAGGGCGGTGACAGTTCCAGCGGCATATGGACTCTGGAGCGCGGCGAGCCCCAACCCGGAGCAAGCGTCCAGGTAGCCAGTCACGGATCCATAGCCCGGCGCGTTCACGTACGCCGGTGGAGCTTGGGCAGGGTTCCGGTTCGGCGCGGTGAGGGCGAGCCCAAGGACGGCCAGGAGGGCTATGCCAATGGCTCTGGAGGAAAGCGCCGGCACCATGACTCCCCCAGTCTACCCCGGGGTGTCCTTAGAGGGAGAACCGAATTCCTGGGTCCAAACTTGTGGTGCACGCGTGCCGACTCGAAGTTTGGCACTAGGAAGTGGCATACGCAGGGCGCGGCGGTCACCGTCCCAGGGTGGGGTGCCTCACGCACGTCAGATGGGCGCTCCTCCAGCGCAGTCCCGGGCTTTTGATAGACCGGGATCCAGGACAGCGCCAACGTGAGGGGTCCGACGTTCCATCAGGCCCGCGTCTCCTGGAATGACCCGCTCAACCAGGCGGCGCAGCGCCACCATGCTACTGCCCGACCCGGCCGTCTATGCACTCGCGGAGAAGGTCCGCATGGCCGCAGTGACGGGCGTATTCCTCGACTCGGTGCACCATGAGCTCCCGAATGGAGACTCCTCGATCCCCCAGGTGTTCGCCCAAGTCCTGGAATCCGGCCAGCGCGGCGTCCGTGGCCGCCTGCTCGCGGTTGAGGATAGCGAACGACGCCTCAACCTCATCCTCATCGGCCACCGCTCCCTCGAAGTCAGCGCCATTTGTGCCGAATACCTTGGGAAGAGCACTTCCCGCAAGGATCCAACTGCGCCAGTCTCGTTCCACCTCTGCCAGGTGCCGCACCAGCCCCAGCAGGGACATCGTCGAAGGTGGGACCGATCGTCGAGCCAGCTGCTCGGCGTCGAGACCAGCGCATTTCATCTTCAGCGTCAGCCGATAGTGCGCCAGGTAGTCCCGCAGCGTCTCTAGCTCGCCTTCCGGGCTGGGACCGTGGCTGCGAGGGTCCTCGGCGGGGTCAGCCCACATGTCCGGGTAAACCTTGGATGCCGTCCACCTCGACCGCACCGATCCTCCGCCTCTGGTCCCGCTCATCTGGCGGATTCTCCCACGAAGGAGTCAGCCTCTCAATACCGCGCTCTCCACTCCAGGCGCGCTCCACAAGGTGCCCCGAAATGGGCACTCGCCGGGTCCCGTGCATCGGACTCCTTGGCCCCGGCACGTCGGGGGGTGATCGGCGCTCGACTGGATCATGACGGCGGGCCTCACTGTCCGGCAGGGTGGTCGTCCGGCAACGCGGCGCGTATGGGGACGGCGCGGCACGGCGCGGACCGAGGGCCGGGAGGATGCTGCCTCGAGCGGGGTCCGAACCTCAGCCCCCTGGCGCGAGGTCTTGAGCCGCCCCGGTGAGCGACCATCTGCGAGCGGACATGGTTGAATCGACCGTGTGGCAGTACCTCGCGATCGCAGATGGGTAGCCATCGCCGAGCCCGGGGGTCCATCTGAGGCGCGGATGACCGTCCCAGGAGTCGCCGGGCGACCGGATCATCCGGTCTCCTGCCAAAATACGGTGCGATCGGACTTGGGAGGCGACCATGGACACCAACACCTTCGACCCTGACCAGGTGGCAGCCTGGCTGCGAGAGTCGGACTCGGAAGCCGCGCTGGAGGCGCGCTTCGAAGTCTTCATGGACGAGCTGGAGGTACATGCCAGCCCAGCCTTCGGGGAGGGCAAGTTTCCCGAGGTGAATCGCGCAGCCAAAGCGCTCCAGGCGGCGCTTGAGGCAGCGTTCGCCTCCGAGGGAGCGGGCTGATGTCGCGCAGCCTAACCAGTGAGCTCTACCGGGCTGCCCGGCTGTCGGCCTCGGCCAGGGCAGTGCGCCGGAGCTTGGAGACCGGCGACCCCAAGTACGTGGCTCGACGGGCTCGCAACATCGCCGTCGGGAGGACCCTGGCCCGCGCCGGCGTGTGGAGGATGCTCTGGGGCAAGTGGTAGCCGGGCGCTCGGGGAGTTAACCGTCCAGGGGCCGAGCCAACTGGCCCCGACATGGGCCGATCCGGCGGTCGCCGCGGACGGGGCAGACCGGCCTCGGCGACCATCCTGCGGCCGCCAGCTCTGACGACTCTGGCTGCGTCGGGCCAGGTGGAACTCCGGCCCACCTGGCTCCGTGGCATCCGAGGGATCAGAGTTTCTGGAGTCCCGAGATCAGCCGGTCCACGTCTGAGTGGTCGTTGTAGTGCGCCAATCCGGCGCGGACCGCCCCCTGAGGCTCAAGGCCCAGCGCCTTGGTGATCTCATAGGCGTAGTTGTCCCCGCTCCAGACATTGACCCCCTGTGCCGCTAGGCGGGACGCGACCTCGTCTGGTCTGTGTCCCGTGACGGTGAAGTAGGCCGTTGGAGCACGCCGCACGGCACGGCCGAGAACGGTGATCCCGGGGATCTCCGACAGCGCATCCAGCAGGACCTTGAACAGGCGCTCCTCACTCGCCTCGACGGCGGCCATGGCCCGGATGATCCGCTGGCGGCGCGACCCCGAGCTAGGCCCCACAAGGCCCGACAGATGTTCGACCGCAGCCACCACGCCGGCGTAGTCGGCAAGCGGTGGCGTCCCCAGTTGGAAGCGGTCGGGAACCTCGTCGCTGGCAGGCAGCAGCTTGTCCGGCCGATAGCGGTCGAGGAGGGCGGGTGAGGCGACGAGGGCAGCCACATGCGGACCACACCACTTGTACGCCGAGGTGACGTAGAAGTCCGCGCCCAGTTCCTTGACGTCCACTGGCATGTGGGGGGTGGCATGCACCCCGTCCACGTAGGTCAGGGCGCCCTCAGCGTGGGCGATGGCAGTGATCCGGCTGACGTCAGGACGAGTGCCCAGGACGTTGCTGGCGGCGGTCACCGCCACCAGCCGTGTCCGAGGACCGACCAGGTGCTCGTACTGGTCAACAGGGAGCTCGCCGGTGGCGAGGTCAACCTCGGCCACCCGCACCGTGGCCCCGGCCCCGGCGGCGGCTTGAACCCAAGGGCGGAAGTTGCCGTCATGCTCCAGCCGCGAGATGACGATCTCGTCCCCGGGCGCCCACTCGCTCGCCAGCAATTGGGAAAACTTATAGGTCAGCGAGGTCATGCTGGGGCCCATCACAACCCCTTGTGGATCCCCTCCGACCAAGTCGGCCACGGCCTGTCGGCACTCGGAGATCAGGCGGTTGGCGTGCTGGCTGGCGGGAAAGAAGCCGTCGGTGTTGCTGAGACCCTGGCGATAGGCGCCGGCGATGGCCGAGATCACCGACTCCGGGGTCTGGGTCCCCGCGGCGGCGTCGAGGTAGGCGCGGCCGTCCGCCAGAGCTGGGAAGCGCGCCCGGATGGCGCGCGTGTCTAGGTCTGCAATCTCGCTACTCATCGGCCTCCCCGGCAATACCGTGACCTCTCGCTTCAATTCTAGGAGACCGCGATCTTGCTCTTTGTCTCCCGGGTGGCCCGCTCCCGGGACGGACTGGGAGCAGGCCAATTGGCCGACGGAGGAGGTGGCCGCAGCTGACACCTAGAATCACTCTTGGAGGTGGACCTCTGGCCGGTGCTTGCCGGCCGTGCCAGATCGCTCGCGGAGTTGGGAGTCTCACGTGGAATTGGAGCTAGACGACGACCTGGGCGAAGTGCCGTCGACCGGAGGCGTGCGCGCGCTGAGCCCAGCGCGGTGGGCCGAGCTCGAGGCCCACTCCGCCGCCATTCTCTCGGGCCTGGGGCTCGACCTCGACACCCCCGCGACCAGGGACACCCCCCGCCGTTTTCTGCGCGCCCTGTACGACGCCACCTCCGGTTACGACGGCGACCCCAAGCTGCTCACGGTGTTCGCCACCGAGTGCCGTGGCGGCGCAGACTGCCGCATCAGCCAGATCATCGAGGGGCCGGTGCCCTTCTTCGCCGTCTGCGAGCACCATGCGCTGCCCTTCCATGGGACGGCCCATGTGGCCTACATCGCCCACGAGCACATCGTCGGCCTGTCCAAGCTGACCCGTCTGGTGCAGGTCTACAGCCGCCGCTTCACTGTGCAGGAGAGGATTGGTCAGGAGATCGCCGACTGGATGGTCGACCATCTCCAGCCTCATGGGGTTGCGGTCCACCTGGAGGCGGCCCACCTCTGCACCCAGATGCGGGGGGTGCGCGATGACCGCACCCGAACCGCAACCACCTTCTGGCGCGGGGCCTACGAGACAGATCCGGAGCTGCGCAATGACTTCATGGGGACGGTGTGGCAGCACCATCAGACCCACCCCTGACGGTGGTGGGGGGCGCCTCGGGCGCCCTGGGCCGCGCGGTGGTGCTGGAGCTTCACCGGAGGGGGCACCGGGTGGTGGCCCTGGGGCGCGCCGCAGCTGGCGTCCCCGGTGCCCGCCGGACGCTGGTCGCCGACCTGGCGCAGCGGGAGGGTGCCGAGGCCGCGTTCCGGGAGGTCGGTTCCATGGGAGAGGTGGGGGCGCTGGTCAACGTGGCCGGCGGATTCGTCCCGGGTACGGTGGTCCAGGGGCCAGACAGCGCACTCCGCGAGATGCTGGCCAAGAACCTGGAGACGGCGTGGTGGAGCTGCCGGGCGGCGGCCCCGCTCCTGGCCCGGCACGGTGGCGGGGCCATCGTCAACGTGGCGTCGAGATCTGCGGTTGGCCCGGGGGGCGGTGCTGCCGCCTACGCCATCTCCAAAGCCGCCGTCCTGCGGCTCACTGAGGTACTGGCCACGGAGCTGGCGGCATCCAGAGTGCGGGTGAACGCGATCCTGCCGGGAGTGATCGACACCGCGGCCAACCGCGAAGCGATGCCCCCCGGGCGGCTGGCAGCAGCGGTGCCAGAAGAGGACATCGCCGCGGTGATCGCCTTCCTGATCTCGGATGCCGCCTGGCCGATCAGCGGGGCCCTCATCCCGACCTACGGCTGGAGCTGATCACTTGGGGCCGCTGGAGGTCCTGCAGGAGGCCGTCGACGAGGGGCGGGTGGAGACGCCGGCCGTCCTAAGGGAGCTGTACGGGGGCCAGCTCGAGCTCCGGCCCCCGCTCGTCTTCGCCAACTTTGTGTCGTCCCTGGACGGGGTGGTAGACATACCGGGCACCGGCAGGGTGGGGCGCGTCCTCAGCGGGGACAGTGAGGGGGACAGGTTCGTCATGGGCTTGCTGCGGGCCTCTGCGGACGCGGTCCTGATCGGAGCCGGAACGCTTCGTGCCAGCCCCAGATCCATCTGGACGCCTGAGCAAGCATTCCCGGAGCAGGCGCAGGCCTTCCGGGATTTGCGGCTCCGAAGGGGTCTTGCCTCCCGCCCTCGAGTGGTGGTGGCCTCGGCGAGCGGGGACCTGAGCCCGTCCCACCCCGGTCTCCAGGGAGCCTTGGTGGTGACCGGGGAGACTGGTGCCGCCCACCTGCCCGAGAAGCTGGACGCCGAGGTGCTGATCGTGCCGGAAGGACCCTCCGGGCTGGATCTTCGCGCCATGCTGCGAGAGGTCGTGCAGATGGGCCATCGGACCATCCTCAGTGAGGCCGGACCTAGCGTCACGGGGAGGCTGCTGGCGCGGGGGCTCCTGGGTGAGCTGTTTCTGACTCTCTCGCCGCTCCTGGGCGGTTGGCCCCCGGGCGGGGGCCGTCGGGGACTGGTCGGCGAGACGGAACTACTCCCCCGCGTGAGCTTGGGCGGCCAGCTGGTGTCGGTTCGCCGCCAGGGATCCCACCTCTTCCTTCGCTACCGTCTCCCGGGTGCGGGACCCGGGCTGCCCGGGGTGGTCAACGAGGAGCCCCCGCCCGGGTGAATCCGACAGGCCCGGGGGTCGGAGACGCGAGGGCCGGTACGGCGCCGGAGCGCCAGCGCATAGCCTTGGCCGCCAGTGCCAGGACCATCATGAGGAGAAGCAGATTGCGCGCCTCGAGCACCAGCAACCCGGAGCGCGCCAGCGCCAGGATCGAGGTCCAGAGGTAGGGGAACTCCAGCTGGGTGAGCAGGCTCAACAGAACGCAGCCCCAGAGCAAGGTTGGCCGCGCCCTGCCGCCCAGCTCGTAGGCGGCGAGGCAGGTGCAGGGGGTGAAGGCGGCCACGTACTGGGGGGAGAGGACGGGGGTGGCCACCAGCGCCGCTCCGATGGAGGCCGCGAACAGAAGGCCCGGCGGCGCCCCAGGGCGGAGCCCGGCCCAGAACACCGCCAGCAGGAGCGCTAACCCCAGGCAGACGAAGGCGGCGGTCCCGATTGCCAGGTGCATGCCGACCCCGCTGACCTCCATCGAGCCGAGCGCTCCCCTCGACACGGTCACCTGGTGCAGGTGGGCCAGCAGCAACCCCACGCCCGCCGGCAGGCTCTCGATCTCGACCCCGCGGTCAAGGTTGTGGAGCTGGGAGGTGAACAAGCCACCCTGGGACCAGAGCTGGAATGCGGCCACCACCAGCACCACAGGGAGAAGAGCCAGCAGGGCCGGGCGGCAGGCTGCGGCCAACCGGGACCAGAAAGCGGGCTGCTTCTGGACCGCGCTGGCGCAGCTGAGGGCGAGGAGGGGGACCACCGCCACCAGGGCGTACTCCTTGATCAGGCCGGCGGCGAACACCAGGAGGAACGCGAGGACATAGCGGGAGCGGGACGCGGCGATGGCTCCTGCCACCAGGAGCAGCCCGATGACCGGGTCGGGCCGGTAGAACGCCAGCGGCCCGAGGGCGCCCAGGACGGCGACCAGCGCCCAGACGAGGCCGGGCCGGTGGGCGTGCCGGGCGACGACGGCCACTCCAGCGAGCACCACCACCAGCATCTCCGCGGCGAAGGCGAGGACGAAGTGAGAGGTCCCGGCCAGCGACGGAAGTGGCAGGAAGAGGAGGATCCCCGGCGGGTATATGAAGGGTAGGACGCCATGGAAGGTGGGGGAGTAGGGAGCGATTCCGGAGAGAAGCAAGCGGGAGACGGTGGCCAGGTCCCCGAGCCCGCCTGCGGCCAGGCCGGCCCGGGCTGTGTGAGGGATGCCCCCGATGCCGAACGCGAGGGCCGGAGCGACTCCGATGACCAGGAGTCCCAGTGCGACGGCCGGTGGGATGGTCTCCAACCGAGAGCCAGCCGGCTGCCCCGCGTCTCGGACCATCGCCGGGAGTTTAGCGGGAGGGCGGGACACGTACAAAGGCACCTGCTATGGTCCGAGAGTGGCTCCAGAACGCCTCATCGCTTTCGCCGCGGTGGCGGTGGTGCTGATCGCGGTGCCCGGGCCCAGCGTGCTCTTCATCGTCAGCCGGGCGCTGAGCTTCGGCCGCCGTGTGGCGCTGCTTACCGTTGTGGGCAACAGCGCGGGAGAGGTGGTGCAGGTGGCACTGGTGGCGTTCGGGGTTGGTGAGCTCCTGGAGCGCTCGGCGCTGGCCCTCACGGCCATGCGGATGGTGGGCGCCGCCTATCTGCTTTACCTGGGGTTTCGCACCTTCACCTCCCGCTCGGAGGTCCTTCCGCAGAGGCCCACTGGCCCGCCTCCGGCGAGCCGGTGGCGAGCCATCCTCGACGGGTCGGTCGTGGGGGTCAGCAATCCCAAGACGGCGCTCTTCTTCGTCACGGTCCTTCCCGCCTTCCTCACTCCTGGGGGGATCGCGTTGCCACTTCAGATCTTGGCCCTGGGCTCCATCTGGGTGGCCATCGCCCTGGTTTCCGACTCGCTCTGGGGCGTGGCGGCGGCCCGTGCGGGAGTCTGGCTGCGCTCCTCGCCGCGCCGCCGCGTCCTGGTGCAGAGGTCGAGTGGGATAGTCACGGCGGGACTGGGGGTCGGGCTGGTCGCGACAGGTTTGCGCGGTTAGTGGTGAGCCAGTACGAGCCGGCGGGTGTCCCTTCCTTTGAGAGCGCGCCAGTGCCTGAGGGAAAGCTGCTGTGGGAGCCCCCAGCCGCCCTCCTGCGGGAGGCGCGGCTGACCCACTACCAGGGATGGCTCGAGGAAAGAGGGCTCATAGCGGCCCACTCGTACTCCGAGCTGTGGAACTGGTCGGTGGAGGACCCGGGGAGGTTCTGGGACAGCGTCTGGAAATACTTCGAGGTGAAGGCCCACACCCCGTACGAGGTGGCCCTAGCTGACAGCTCAATGCCTGGGGCCAGGTGGTTTCCCGGGGCGACCCTGAATTACGCGGAGCACGCCCTGAGCGGGCTCGATCCGAAGCGGGTCCACGTGATCGCGGTGGATGAGTCAGGGGCGCGCCGCGACCTCTCCGGCAATGAGCTGACCACGCAGGTGGGGGCTATGGCCCACCACCTGCGGCTGGCGGGAGTG
>JAKAXE010000068.1 GCA_021816695.1 bacterium
GAGAGAAGGGTGAGGGCCACCGCCAGCCACATCAGCCATTGGTAGAGGGGCAGGGGGCCGAGGGCTGGGCCGAGGGCATACAGGGACGCGGCCACCGCCACGAACTGCATCGTGGCCTTGAGCCGACCCAGTTGGGACGCGACCACCACCACCCCGTGGGACGCCGCGGCCGCTCGCAGGCCGAGAATCAGGACCTCCCGACCCACGATGGCGGCGGCCGCCCAGGGGGAAGCCCGGTCCACCGCCACCAGCGCCACCAGGGCGGCGGTCACCAGCAGCTTGTCGGCGGTGGTGTCGAGGAAGCTGCCCGTGGCGGTGGTGACCCGCCAGCGCCGGGCCAGGTACCCATCCAGGTAGTCGGTGGCGGCGGCAACCGCGAAGACCAGCAGGGCCGCCAGGTAGTCGGCGGCCAGGCAGAGCGCCATGACCGCAGGAGCAGCCGCGAGGCGCAGCCCGGTGGCTCCCGCCACGGCCCCGGTCTGCCAAGGGCCGCCCCGGGCCGGTGCTGCCGCCCCGGTGCCGGAGGGGCTGGGTGCGGTCCCGCGGGCACCCATCAGCGACCCGGGCGCACGCAGCGCCGCGTGGCTGTCGCTTGCGGCTCCACCTCGCCGCAGATCGTATCAGGGAGATGCGCGACGGTCAGCGGCGGGGCTCGGCGAGCAGCTCCCGCACCGCGTCGGCGTCGGGCAGCTGAAGTGCCCGCTCGGCCAGCCGGCCGGCCTGGGCGAGGGCCGTGGCCCGGACCGCCTCCTTCACACTCGGCACCAGCCGCGGCGCGGCGGACAGCTCCCTCACCCCCAGCCCGATGAGCAGCTCGACGGCCAGAGGATTCCCGGCCAGCTCACCACAGACCCCTGTCCACCGCCGGCCGGTGGCGGCCGCAGCGGTCAGCTGGATGAGGCGGAGGACCGCCGGGTGCAGGGGGTCGGCCAGTCCCCGCAGGCCGCCGTTTCCCCGGTCGGCCGCCATGGTGTACTGGGAGAGGTCGTTGGTGCCGATGGACATGAAGTCCACCAGCTTCGCCAGCCGGTCCGCTCCCAGAGCGGCCGCCGGGACCTCGACCATGATCCCCACCTCCAGAGGTGGTACCCCCTGCCTCCGCTCGGAGGCTGGCAGCGCGGCCAGGAGCTCCAGCGCGCCCCTCACCTCGCCCACCGTCGCCACCATGGGGAACATGACGCGGACCCGGTGCTCAGCCGCCACCCGGGCCACCGCCGCCAGCTGGGTCTTCAGGAGGTCTGGCCGAGCGAGACCCAGGCGCAAGCCGCGCACCCCGAGCGCCGGGTTGGGCTCGGGGTCCCGGGGCAGCGCGGCCAGCGGCTTGTCCGCACCGACGTCCAGCGTGCGGATGGTGAGAGGGCGGCCCAGCAGGGCCTCGGCGATCTCACTGTACTGTTCAAACTGCGCCTCCTCGTCGGGGAGGACCGGTTGGTCCTGGAACAGGAACTCGGTTCGCAGGAGCCCCACCCCGTCGGCGCCGGCCAGGACGGCGGCCCGGGCGTCCGCCAACGACCCGATGTTGGCCGCCACCTCCACCGTGACCCCATCCCGGGTCAGAGCGGCTCGGCTCGCGGCCTCGGAGGCGGCGCGGGCGGAGGCGGCTCGCCGGGCAGCCTCGTTCCGCACGGCGGCCTGCTCTTCCTCGGTCGGGTCAAGGCGGACCACTCCCCGGTCGCCGTCCAGGAGCACCGTGCGGCCAGCGGGAAGCTCGAGGAGCCCCGGCCCAACACCGACCACCGCCGGGATGCCCAGTGACCGCGCCAGGATGGCACTGTGGGAGGTCGGGCCCCCAGCAGCGGTGGCGATCCCGAGGACAGCCGCCGGGTCCAGCTGGGCGGTGTCCGCGGGGGTCAGCTCCTCGGCGACCAGCACTCCGGTGCCTGTCGGCCTCACTTCTGAGCTCCCCAGGAGGTGGGCCAGCACCCTCCTGGCCACGCCGTCCAGGTCGGCGGCCCGGAGGCGCAGCCGGGGGTCGGCGACCCTCTCCCAGCTGGAGTGAGCGGCCCTGGCGGCCGCTTCCCAGGCGGCCTCCGCGGTCACTCCGCCGGCTGAGATCGCCTCGCGCGCGCGCCCGGCGAGCTCCGGGTCATCCAGAAAGAGCAGGTCGGCGTCCAGAATGGCGGCGGCGTAGTTGCCGGATCGTCGAGCCGTCAGATCGCGCAGCTCCCTCAGCTCCTCCCGAACGGCCCCAAGGGCCCCCTCGAGTGAGCCGATCTCCCGCTCGGGAGGCGCCGGCACCCGGTCGTGGACCTCCAGCTCAGCCTGTTCGAGGTGGACCACCTGGCCCACCGCGGCCCCAGGAGAGGCCGGCAGCCCCACCAGCGTCCCGTCGGCGGGGAGCGCCTTGGGCGCCCAGGTCGGCGGCACAGGGGCGGCCTCCTCCAGGTCGTCGAAGCCGCGGCCCGCCAGCTCGCCGATGCGGCTGAGTGCCACATCCGCGTCCGCCCCGCGGGCTTCCAAGAGGAGGAGCTGGGACTTCCCGACCTGCAGGGTGGCCAGGGCGTTGAGGCTGCGGGCACTGACCGGTCCATCACCGGTGGTCGCGTTGGTGGCGCGGACCTCCGCGTCCAGCCCCGCCAGCTGCTGGACCACCCGGGCCGCCGGCCGGGCGTGAAGTCCCATGGGGAGCTCCACCCGCACCGTCAGCTGTCGCCAACCCGCACCCTCCTCCGAGGAAGACTCGGGCTGGGAAGCGGGGGAGACGTCACCCAGTTGGGAATGCTTCCCGGCCAGCCCCGACTCCGCCTCCTGCACCACCTGCGCGAGGTCCGCACCTCCCTGGGCGGCCACCGCGGCCGCCACCGCGCCCTCGACCAGCGGGGCCGAACTCAGCCGGACTCCCTGGCGCCTCCCATCGGGGAGCAGGTCCAACGCCAGCTCGGCCGAAAGGACGGCGCTGCCCAGGTCCATGAGGACAACCACCCCCGCCGGGGACCAGGCGCGCTGGATCGACTCCGCCACCCGCTTGGCGTCCGTCCCCAGCACGGCCGGGTCCTCCCCCACCCCGCCCGCCGGAACCACCAACACCTCTGGTGCCATGGCCGAGGCCAGAGCGGCGGCGCTGGCCGCCAGCTGGGAGCTGTGGGAGACCAGAACCAGGCGGACGCGATCCGTGGGCGACTCAGCTTCCGCCATAGGCCCGGTGGAGAATCTCGAGGGGATGGACTGAGGTGGCTCCCGTGGCCGCCGAGATCTGCCAGCGGCAGGTCTCGCTGTCACAGGCCACGAGGTCCGGTCCTTCGGCCTGGATGTCGGCGAAGAGAGGCTCCCCCACCCGCATGGCGATCTCGTACTTCTCCCGCTTGACCCCGTAGGTCCCGGCGATCCCGCAACAGGACCGATCAAGCTCCACCAGCCGCAGGCCGGGGATGAGCCGGAGGATCTCCAGCGCCGGCTTCCCGATCAACTGGTTCTGCTGCTGGCAGGGAGCGTGGTAGGCCACGGTGAGCGGCACGGGCTTGAAGTCAGTTCTGAGCTCGCCCCGCTGGTGGAGTTCCAGAAGGAACTCGAAGATGTCGTAGGTGCGCTGGCTCACCGAGCGGAGCTCCGGGGAGTCCGCGCCCAGGATCTCGCGGGCCTCCCGCTTGAGCATCAGGCCGCAGCTGGTAGAGGAGGAGATCACCGGAAGGTCACCGGTGCCGGCCGGAACCAGCTGCCGGGCCAGCCTGGTCACCGCCTTGCGGGCGGCCGGGAAGAGCCCATTGGACTGCAGCGGAAGCCCGCAGCAGTCCTGCTTGGGGATGACCACCTGGTAGCCGTTGTGCTCGAGGATGGCCGTCACCTTCTGGCCGACGTGGGGCTCGTACCACTGGGTGCTGCAGCCGTGGAAGTAGACCACCCGGCGGGCTGACCTGGTGCCCAAGTGGTGCCCCACCCAGTAGGAGAAGGTGCGGGTGGTGGCGCGGGGAACGGGCGCCTTGCGGTGAATGCCGACGGTGCGCTCACCCGCCCAGCGGATGAGGGAGTTGGCCATGGCCCAGTTGAAGAGCGGGGCCACCGGACGCCCGGCCCGTCCCAGCAGCCCGGGGCGGGCCACCAGCTGGTCGCGCAGCGGCGCCCCGCGTTCTCGCTTCAGCTCGGAGCGGGCCCTGGAGTTGAGCTCGGCGATCCGGACATCCTGAGGGCACACCCTGCTGCAGATGCCGCAGCCGGAGCAGTAGTCCACGGAGAGGTCCGGCGACTGGCCGCCGGTGCGGAAGCGCTCAGCCTGGGGGCCGACGGTCTTGGGGCCGGGGAAGAGCTCGGTTACCGCGGCCACCGGACAGGCGGTCTCGCACACCGTGCACTTGATGCACCGGTCCAGCGAGGCCCGGACCTCCGACCACGCCGCCGCGCCCCAGGCCACCTCGGTCATGCCCGTGCCTCCCCGGCCAGCCGAGCGGCGCGGAAGCCGGTCGCCAGGCTGATCCCCTCCCCGGATTTCTCGCGCCAGGGTTCCGCGCCGGCCAGCGCCGCCCCGGCCGCCCAGAGGTTCTGGAAGAGCGGCTCCCCACCCGCTCCCAGGGGCCGCTGCTGGTCGTCCACCTCGATACCGAGCCGGTCCAGTGGCTGGGTCGCCATGTACTCGACCAGCGGCTCGTCCGGCGCCCCTCCCCTGGACACCCGGGCGCCGAACACCTCCTCGCGCAGCTCACCGTCCGGGCTGGCCGTGATCCCCCCGGTGCCGATGCCCCCCGTGGCCAGAACGAAGCTGTCGGCCGGTATCTCCACCTCCCGCGCCGCCGTCACCACCATGACCGACTTCAGCCGGTCGCCAACGCCCCGGTAGCCGGTGGCCCGGGCGCCCAGCCGCACCTCGCCTCCCAGCCTTCGCAGCGCTCGGAAGAGGTGCTGCTGCAGCCGCTGCCCCGGCTGGGACGGTGGCGGCGTGGGGATCTCGAAGACCGGCCTGCCGACCAGATCCTGGAGCCGCTGCCAGGCCTCGTGGGAGCGCTCGAGCCCCAGGACCGCGGGCACCCCCACCAGCTCCTCCTGCTCCAGGCGGGAGCGGATCTCCCGCCCCAGCTCCGCCAGCACCGGCCTCTCCTCCAGCCGCCGCGCCAGCAGCTGGGGTCGAAGGTCCCGGGGATCCCCGAGGAGGCTCACCTCCACCGACCGGGCGCGGACCTCGGCTCCCGAGGGTGGATTCGCGAGGGCCAGATTCTCCGCCAGAAGCGGTGCGTGGAAGTCCCGGAATCCCCGGAGCCCCACCACCAGCACCGACCCTCCGCCGCTGAGGTCCCCGGCCGCCATGGTCTGGGGCACGAGACAGGTGGGGCGCAGCGCCCCGAGAGCGGTGGGTTGCAACCGGTTGAGGTGCGGGTTCCCCACATACCCCAGTGGCGCCGACAGCTCCAGGAACCACTCCAGGCTGGCCCCCACCTCGTCCGGCTCCACAAGGCGGTAGGGATGGTCGGGCCGGGACTCCAGAAAGCCGCCCAGCTCGCCCAGCGGGTCCAGGACCAGCTGCGGCCGGTAGCCAAGCACATCTATCTGCGCAGGCGCCAGTGGCAGCCCGCCCTCGCCCTCGGCGAGGACCAGGACCGAGGCCCCAGCGGCGGCCAGCCGCAACGCCGCGACCATGCCGGCTGTCCCGGCCCCCAACACCACCGCGTCCGTCCCCATCACCCCCTCCTCCAGGGAACGCGCCGCCCCGCCGTCACTCTGGCAGGTGCTCCAGGTCGTACACCCCTTCGAAGATCCAGCGGTCCAGCCGCGTCTGCCGGGCCTGGGCACCCCAGGAGATGACCTTGACCCCCTTCCAGCGCTCCTGGACAAACTCCCGGAGCGCCGAGTTGGCCTCCGCCCGGCCATACCGGCCCTCCTGGTGCAGCATGCCCGCCACCCGGAAGGCGCAGAAGCCGCCCTGGCAGGGGCCCATCCCGACCCGCAGGGCCCGGCGGATGTCGTCCAGCCGCCAGTTGGGACGCCGGGCCACGACCGTGTCCAGATCGTGCTGGGAGACCAGCTCGCACTCGCAGATGAGCGGGTCGTCCGGCGGATCGGTCTCGGCCTCCTGCTGGCGGTTCCCGATCCAGTAGAAGTGGTGCGACTCGCTCCCGGGAAGGACCTCGGTGCGGGTGCGGCACTCCGCCTCGCGCCCCAGCTTGCGCAGCACCACGTCCACTGTGTCCTCGGCCATGAGGCGCAGGGTGGTGAACTTGCCCCCGGCGATGGTCACCAGCCCCTCCACACCGTCCCGGGCCCCGTGGTCCAGGACGGTGTGGGAGCGGCTGACCTCCCGGTCGCCTGCCCCTGCGGCGCCCTCTGTCTTGGGGAGGAGGGGCCGGGAGCCCGACCAGACCCTGAGGGCCCGGCTCTCCTTGAACCCCGGCACCAGGAGCTCGCCCGCCTCGATCATCTGATGGACCTCCTCCGGACTGCATTCGGTGTCGTCCGGGTCGGCCACCGGGTGGTCGGTGGTCCCGATCACGCTCACCGTGCGGACCGGGACGATGATGTCGCCGTCCGAGGGCAGGTGGCAACGGTTGAGGACGGCCCGCGCCAGCCGGTGGTTGATCGCCACCATCACCCCCTTGCCCGGCCGCACCCCGACCTCGCAGCCGGCCAGCTGGGCCACCTGGCCACTCCAGGCGCCAGCGGCGTTGACGACGCACCCGGCGTTGACCCGCACCTCCTCCCCGGTGCGCTGGTCCTCCATCACCGCTCCCTCGACCCGGTCGCCCTGGCGGATCACCCTGACCACCTTGTGATACGGGAGCACCGTGGCCCCGTGGGCCTGGGCTCCCCGGAGCAGGGCGGAGATCATCTTCCAGGAGTCGATGGAGCCGTCCTGGACCCGGAAGGCCCGCCGGATCTTGGGGTTGAGCCGGGGCTCATCCCGCAGCGCCACCCCCACCGGCACCTCGTCGATCTCCATCCCCGCGGCCCTAGCCGCGGCGAGGAAGCGGTCGGCGTAATCCAGATCATCCTCCGGAGTGCTGACGAACAGCCCCCCGGTGTCCTCAAGGCAGTCGGCGGCGATCTGGCGAAGGATCCGGTTCTCGGCCGCGCACTCGCGGGCCGAGCCCGGGTCCTTCACCGCGTACCGCCCCCCGGAGTGCAGCAGGCCGTGGAAGCGGCCGCTGGTCCCGGTGGCGAAGTCCTGCCGGTCCACCAGGGTGACGTGGAGACCCCGCAGCGCGGAGTCCCACGCCACCCCCGCCCCGGTGGAGCCTCCCCCAATCACCAGGACGTCGGTGTCCAACGCGTTCATCTCTAGGCTCCCGCCGGGGACCTCACTCCACCCAGTCGAAGGTGCGGGTGACGGCCTTCTTCCAGAGCCGGTACTCCTTCTCGCGGAGCTCGGAGTCCATCCGGGGCTCCCAGGTCCGGTCCACTCCCCAGTTGGCCCGCAGCTCGTCCAGCTGGGTCCAGAAGCCCACCGCCAGCCCGGCGGCGTAGGCGGCGCCGAGCGAGGTGGTCTCGGCCACCTTGGGCCGGATCACCGGGACCCCCAGGACATCGGCCTGGAACTGCATCAGGAGCTCGTCGTGGACCATGCCGCCGTCCACCCGGAGGGAGGTCAGGGCGACCCCCGAGTCCTGGTTCATGGCGTCCACCACCTCACGGGTCTGCCAGGCGGTTGCCTCCAGGACGGCCCTGGCGATGTGCCCCTTGTTGACGTAGCGGGTGAGGCCGGCGATCACGCCCCGGGCGTCGCTGCGCCAGTAGGGGGCGAAGAGGCCGGAGAAGGCGGGCACGAAGTAGACGCCGCCGTTGTCCTCCACCGTGGCAGCCAGCTTCTCGATGTCCGAGGACTGGCTGATCATCCCCAGGTTGTCCCTCAGCCACTGCACCAGGGCACCGGTGATCGCGATCGAGCCCTCAAGGCAGTAGACCGCCGGCTGGTTGCCGATCTTGTAGCCGAGGGTGGTCAGAAGGCCGCTCTTGGACTGGATCGGGCTGGTGCCGGTGTTGAGCAGAAGGAAGTTCCCGGTGCCGTAGGTGTTCTTGGCCTCGCCCACGGCGTAGCAGGTCTGCCCGAAGATGGCCGCCTGCTGGTCGCCCAGGTCGCCGGCCACCGGCACCCCCGGAAGGGGCTCCTTGCAGGTGCCGTAGACCTCGCTGGAGGGACGGATCTGAGGCAGCATGGCCCGGGGCACCCCCAGGATCCCGAGGATCTCGTCATCCCAGTCCAGGGTCTTGAGGTTCATCAGCATGGTGCGGCTGGCATTGGTGACATCGGTGAGGTGCAGGCCGCCGTTCACCCCGCCGGTGAGGTTCCAGATGCACCAGCTGTCGATGTTGCCGAAAACCACCTCGCCCCGCTCGGCCCGCTCCCTGACCCCGGGGACGTTGTCCAGGATCCAGCGGATCTTGGGACCGGAGAAGTAGGTGGCCAGCGGCAGTCCCACCTTCTCGCGGAAGCGGTCCTGACCGCCGTCCTTGGACAGGTCGTTGCAGATGGTGTCGGTCCGGGTGTCCTGCCAGACGATGGCGTTGTGCACCGGCCGGCCCGTGGTCCTGTCCCAGACCACGGTGGTCTCGCGCTGGTTGGTGACGCCCACGGCGGCCAGGTCGGCGGCTTGGATGCCTGCCTTGGCCAGCGCCCCCGAGATCACCTCCTTGCTGCGGGTCCAGATCTCCATGGCGTCGTGCTCGACCCAACCCGGCTTGGGGTAGATCTGCTCGTGCTCCTTCTGGTCCACCGCGATCACGTTCCCGGAATGATCGAAGATCATGAACCGGGTGCTGGTGGTCCCCTGGTCGAGGGCCCCCACGTACTTGGCCATCACGCCACCTCCGCTAGTTTTCCACCGCCGCGCCCCCCGCGGCGCTCCGCCCGTCTAGTTGCCCTTCGCGAAAGCAGCCTCCGCCGTCTGCATCAGGAGCCAGGACGAGGTCGCCCCCGGATCCTGGTGCCCCTGACTCCGCTCTCCCAGATAGCTGGCCCTGCCTCGTCGGGCCAGGAGCGGGATCGTGGCCTCCATCCCTTGGTGGGCCGCCGCCGTGGCCCGGGCGAGCCCCTCAGCAAGGGCCAACCCCTCATCGGCCGCCTCCCGGAGCGCCTGCGCCGCCGGGAGAAGCGCGTCCACCATGGTCTTGTCCCCTGGCTCCGCCTTGCCCCGGGCCTGGACCGCGGTCACCGCCGCCAGCACCGCCTCGGCCCAGTCGGAGAGCTCGATCTCCGACTTGCCTTTGAGGCTGGAGGACAGCTGCAGGAAGACGGTGCCGTACAGCGGGCCGCTGGCCCCCCCCACCGTGGAGATGAGGGCCATGGCCACGGTCCGGAAGAGCCCGGAGATGTCCTGGTCGGTGAGCGCCTCCACCTTGGGGATCACGGCGCGCATCCCCCGGTCCATGTTGATCCCGTGGTCGGCGTCCCCGATCTCCGCGTCCAGCTGGGTCAGGTACTCCCGGTTGACGGCGACGGCCTCTGCGAACCCCTGCACGAAGGACACGCACTCGGGGTATCCCGCCCCCATCTCAGCGTCCTCCCCCAGGGCGTTCCGCTCGGGCCGCCGCCGCCCCCACCCTTCAGGCCCCCCAGCGCAGCCCGGGGGTGTTGACCGGCGCGTCCCAGAGCCGCACCAGCTCGTCGTCGAGCCGGAGCAGGGTGATCGAGGTGCCGGCCATCTCCAGAGAGGTTATGTAGGAGCCCACCAGATTCCGCTCGATGGCGATCCCCCGGCCCTTCAGGAAGCGGTCCAGGGCACGGTAGACCACGTAGAGCTCGATCAGGGGGGTGCCACCCATGCCGTTGACGAACGCCAGGACCTGATCGTTGGACTTGAAGGGAAGGTCGTCGACGATGGTGCTGGCCAGCACCTCGACGATCTCGTCGGCGGTGGCCAGCTTGCGCCGCTCCCGACCGGGCTCCCCGTGGATCCCGATCCCGATCTCCATCTCGTCCTCGCCCAGCTCGAAGGTGGGCTTGCCCGCCGCCGGCACCGTGCAGGAGGTGAGCGCCATGCCCATCGAGCGCCCGTTGGCGTTGACTTTGCGGCAGAGCTCGGCCACCTCACCGAGCGGGCGCCCGGCCTCGGCGGCCGCGCCGCAGATCTTCTCGGCCAGGACGGTGACGCCCACGCCGCGGCGACCCGCGGTGTAGAGGCTGTCCTGGACCGCCACGTCGTCGTTGGTCACCACCGCCTCCACCTGGATGCCATCCTCCTTGGCCAGGTCCGCCGCCATCTCGAAGTTGAGGATGTCCCCGGTGTAGTTCTTGACGATGTGCAGCACCCCGGCACCCCCGCTGACCGCCTTGGTGGCGGCCAGGATCTGGTCAGGGGTGGGGGAGGTGAAGACCTCCCCGGGGCAGGCCGCGTCCAGCATGCCCAACCCCACGAAGCCCCCGTGCATCGGCTCGTGGCCCGAGCCGCCTCCGGAGACCACCGCCACCTTGCCCTGGACCGGAGCGTCCTTGCGCATCACGTAGTAGGGGTCGAGAGAAACCTTGACCCGGTCGGAGTGAGCGGCGGCGATCCCCTCCAGCTCCTCCCGGACCACGTCGTCGGGTCGATTGATCAGCTTCTTCACAGCTCTACCCCGCCGCCTAGGACTTCTGGCCTTCGCTGGTCACCCGTCCCTGCGCGGGTTCGCTCTCCCCCTTCTTGAGCCGGGAGGCCAGGACGTCGCCGATGAAGTAGTCGTAGAGCAGGACCCCCACGACCCCGCCCACGAGCGGACCAACGATGGGAATCCAGAAGTAGTTGGAGAAGTGGAACGCGCCCGCGCTGTAGGTCCCGGGGAAGGCCACCTTGCCCCAGCCGAAGAGCCAGGCCACGAAGCGGGGTCCGAAGTCACGGGCGGGGTTGATGGCGTACCCGGCGTTGGGTCCGTAGGACATGCCGATGGCGCCCACCGCCGCGCCCACCAGCCAGGGGCCCATGTTCCCCGCCGGCGCCAGGTTGCGGCCGTCGGTGATCGCCAGGACCAGGATGAGAAGGAAAGCCGTGCCCACGATCTGGTCCACCAGCGGCCCCACCACGCTGCCGTGGAAGTAGGGGGCAGGGAAGGTGGCGAAGATCGAGTAGCTGGCCAGCGCGTTGCCCGCCGACGGGACCGTCTTAGCCGCCAGGTCCCAGGCTTGGATCGCCGGACCGTAGACCATGTAGACGATGAGAGCGCCGAAGATCGCCCCCACCAGCTCCGCCCCCATGTAGGGGAGGACCTTGTTCCAGGGGAACTTGCGGCGCACCGCCAACCCCAGGGTCACCGCGGGGTTGAGGTGGGCTCCGGTGATCCCACCGGCCACGTAGATGCCCATCACCACTGCGAACATCCATCCGAAGGTGATGAGCAGCCAGTCGCCGCCCGCCTGGAAGATCACGGTCGGCCCCGCCGTCCTACCCGACCCGGGAAGGCCTGCCACCGCCACCGCCACCACGCCGTCACCGAAGGCGAGCAGCGTCAGCGTGCCGAAGAACTCG
>JAKAXE010000069.1 GCA_021816695.1 bacterium
ATCTGCAGCGACGACAGGGAGAGCTCGGAGGTGAGCGCCAGGCCCGCCTCCAGCAGCAGGTCACGGCGATCGGAGCTGGCGCTGGCCACTGGACAGAGCAGAACTGTAGCAGCGGGGCAGGGCCGAAGGTCCCGAAATTGGCGGGACCTTCGGCCCTGCCGCTTCTAGGGGGAATCGCCTACCGTCACCGGTGGAATCCCTCGAGTGCCAAAGGAGGTGCATCCCACAATGGCCCTGCCGCTGAAGGAACTCCCGGTCCGCGACCTGCCCACCCGGGTGCGCCAGCCCTCCCGCGCGGGGCTGGAGGCCCATTTCGGGCCGACCGATCCACAGATCGACATCTCCCGCGATCCCAGGGTGCGGCGCCTGCTGCGCAGCCGCCCCTTCCAGTTCCTGCTCATCCTGCCCAACCAGATCATCTTCTGGCTGGTGATCGTGACCGGCCTGGTGGGCATCCTGGCACCCACCCACAACTTCGCCACCGTGATCACCTGGTACATCTGGTTCTGCGCCGTGTTCCTGCTCATGGTGGGGATCGGCCGAGGCTGGTGCGTCATGTGTCCCTTCGGCGGCTTCGCTGAGTGGGTACAGCGCCACACGTTCTGGAAGCGCCACGCCATCTCCATCGGCCTTCACCTGCGCTGGCCAGAGTGGCTCACCAAGTGGGCGCTGCTGCCCTCGGTGGGCATGTTCCTCGGCCTCACCTGGTTCGAGGAGTACTTCAACATCGCCGGTCCCGGCGATCCCCGGTTCACCAGCTTCCTGGTCTTCTTCGTGATCGGCTCGGCGCTCATCACCTTCCTTCTCTTCGAGCGGCGCACCTTCTGCCGCTACCTCTGCCCGCTCACGGCTCTGATCGGGACCGTGGGCTCCACCGGAATGGTGGCCGGGATGCGTACCCGCGACCGGGAGCGCTGCCTGACCTGCCCCACCAAGGACTGCATGCGGGGCAGCGAGCGTGGCTACCCCTGCCCCTGGTACGAGTGGCCGGGGAGCGCCACCTCCAACCTGATGTGCGGGCTGTGCACCGAATGCATCAAGAACTGCCCCTACGACAACGTTGGGGTCTACGTCCAGAAGCCACTCACCTCCGTCGTGGCGCCGGTGCGCCGCCGGGTCGATGTGGCGTGGGCGGTGGCCATCCTGTTCGGGCTGGTCATCTTCCAGCAGGTGAACGCGCTGCCCTTCTACGCACCTCTGGACCGCTGGCTCAACCTGCACACCGGGTTCCCCGGCTACCCCAACCCGGTCGACTACCTGGCGATCATCGGTTTGGTCGCCCTCCTGGTGGCCGCCTACGCCTTCGGGGTGAGGGAGCTCTTGGCCAAGCGCAGCGTCGCCCTGGTGAGGTCTCTGCGCCGCGTGCCGGGAAGAGCGGGCTCCTTCACAGGCTGGTTCGCTCCTCTCGCCTACGGGTTCATCCCCCTCATGGCGGCGGACTACCTCGCCCGCCAGTTGCCGCGGTTCTGGTACCACGCGCCCCGGATCGTCCCCGCCATCTCGGATCCCTTCGGCTTCGGCTGGAACCTTTTCGGGACGGCCCACTCCTCCCTCTACAACCTGCACCTCCTGACCCCGCAGGGGGTGGTCATCAGCCAGGTGGTGGTCACCGCCATCGGCACCCTGGGCGCCGCCTACGCCACCTGGCGGATCTCGGGGCGCGACCTGGCACCCCTCACCTCCCGGTTGGCCAGCCTGAGGCTGATCAGCACCTCCGCGGTGGTGGTTGCCGGCCTCGGTGTGGCAGCCCTCTACGTGGCCATGGGTGGGATCCAGTGAGGCCCGCGGAAACACGGTGGGGGAGCTTCAGATGAGTGTCGATCTCCGTGAGGGAATCGGGACCGCGCCGGCAGCTCCGGCCCGGCACGCTGAGGTGCGGGTGGACAGCGAGCGCTGTGTCGGCTGCCAGGAGTGCGTCGTCCGCTGCCCCACGGGAGCGCTGGAGTTGGACCAGGAGCGGTGGATCGCCCGCGCGGACGACCGCCTCTGTGTCGGCTGCCGGCAATGCCAGCGGGTATGCCCCTACTCCGCCATCTTTGTAAAGGGCCCCACGGTGGTCGGGCCGCGGCACGTGTCTCTCACCCTCTATCCCAGCCGGCTCCGCGGCAACACCACTGAGGTGAGGCGTGGGTTCAGCACCTGGAAGGACGCCCTGCGCGAGGCCGATCGGTGCCTCGCCTGCCCGGATCCGACCTGCCTCGAGGGATGCCCGGCGCACAACGACATACCCCGCTTCATCGCCGCCATCCGGGAGCGGGACCTGCAGGGAGCACACGCTGTACTGCGCGAGACCTCGGTCCTGCCGGACATCTGCAGCCGGGTCTGTGACCAGAGCGTCCAGTGTGAAGGGGCCTGCACCTGGGCCCTGGCGGGCGGGGAGCCGGTGGCCATAGGGCTGCTGGAGAGGTTCGTCACGGAGCGAGCGCCGGTGCCCCCTCCCCAGGTGGGAGCGCCCGCCTCGACCCCGCTCAAGGTGGCGGTGGTGGGTTCAGGGCCCGCCGGCTGCGCCGCGGCCTGGGAGCTGCTGGAAGCGGGCGCCAGGGTGACCATGTACGAGAAGGACGCCGAACCGGGCGGGGTCCCGAGATGGGGCATCCCAGACTTCACCCTCCCCGCCGATGTCGCGCGTCGTCCGGTGCTGGCCCTCCAGGAAGCAGGACTGGAGCTTAGGACCGGTTGCTCTGTGGGCGGCGAGGTCACCCTGGCCCAGCTGCTGGATGAGCACGACGCACTCCTCCTCGCCCACGGAGCGAGCATTCCACTGATCCCGCCGGTGCCGGGAAGGGAGCTCTCTGGAGTCGAGGACGCCACCGCCTTTCTCTGGCGGGCGAAGCGGGCCCTGGAATTGGGGACCACGTTGCCCGAGCTGGGGCCGGGAGCGCGGGTTCTGGTGGTCGGTGGTGGCAACACGGCCATGGACGTGGCGCGCAGCGTCCGCCGCCTCGGCGCGGAGGTGACCGCTGTGGAGTGGATGGATGAGCGGTTCACCAGGGTGAGGCGGGATGAGCTGGCCGAGGCCAGGGAGGAGGGGGTAGAGGTCCGTTTCTCCACAACCCTCGAGCGGCTGGATGGTGACGCCCTGGGGGTATCGACGGCCTGGCTGCGCCCCACCGTGCAGCGCCGGGTCGGCGACCGCCCCAAGGTCGCCGGCGGCAAGCCGGAGCGCCTCAGCGTCAACCGGGTCGTATTTGCCCTGGGCTATCGAGTGGACTCAGCGGTCGCCGCGTCCCTGGTCAACCTACCGCTGCCGCCGGTCGACCTCAGGAAGGCGATCCCGCCCCGCCGATGGCTGGCGAGCGGGATCCTCGCCGGAGGTTCGGTGGGGCCCCTGGCCCTGGCCCGCGAGGTGACCCTGGCGGCGGCCGAGTCGCCGGCGCAGCGGGGTGGGTGGCTGAGGTCCCGCCGCGGTTCGGCGGGGAACGTCCCGGGAGGGCGGGCGGGGTGGTGGACCTGGCTCTGGAGGGAGCAAGGGGTCGTGGGACTGGATGCCGCGGGGGCCCCGAGGGGGGAGAGGGTGTGGGCTGTGGGGGACGCTCTGGTCGGGCCCTCCACCGTGGTCGGCGCCATGGCCCAGGGACGCGAGGCGGCGAAGGCTATCTTGGCCGGCTGCCGGCCCCGGGCGGAGTCCCCCATGTGAGCGCGGTCACCGAGCCGGGGTCCGGGGTGCCACCGGTGCCGACCTTCCGGGAGATCCTGGGATCGGTGCTGAGACCGCCGCTCCGAGACCACCGGTTCTGGGTGATCCAGGCGCTCATCCTGGCCATTGTGTCTGGGCATCTGGCCCTGGACCTTCGCGGGGCCAGCCTCCCCGGTGGCATACCCGACTACCCGACAGTGGGGCTCTTCCTTCTGCCGGTGATCTATGCCGCGCTCCGTTTTGGCCTGGGCGGGGCCTGCGCCAGCGCCGCCTGGGGGACGGTCCTCATGCTGCCCGACCTAGTGGTCGTGGACTCGCGCTTCGACCTATGGGGTGATGGCACGCTGCTGGCGATATCCTGCGTCGTGGCCGTGGCCGTCGGTCAACGGGTGGAGAGGGAAACCTCCGCCCGTCGGGGGATGGGGGCCGCTCTGGCCGCCCACCAGGCCGCTGAAGCACGCTTCCGGGCGATCTTCGAGGCCTCTTCAGTGCCGGCGCTGGTGGTGGACGCGAGCGGCCGGCTGCGCCAGAGCAACCCCGCCGCCGCAGAGCTGTTCGGGAGCCGGCTCGATCAGGGCGGCCTGGCGGAGTTGATCGGAAGGGAGTCCAGCACGAGCCTCCTCGGCGGCTCACCGCCCTCCGAGCTGGTTGTCACCTCAGCCTCCCAGGCGGAGCTGGTGTTGCACCCCCTCCTGACCAAGCTGCGCGATGAGGGAGCGGGTGACCTGTTCCAGGTCGCCTTCCAGGACGTCACGAAGGAGGCCGAGCGCCAGCGGTTGACGGCCGCGTACGCGGCCCAGGCCAGGCAGGCGCAGGAGGACGACCGGGAACGGCTCGCCCGGGACATCCATGATGAACCGCTGCAGACACTGATCTACCTCGCCCGGCGCTTGGAGGCCGTGGGCCATCGGGAGGGTCAGACCGAGTCGTCGCGGGATGAGCTGGAAGCCTTGCGAGTGGGGATCCTGGGCGTCGTGGCCGAGTTGCGCCGGTTGGCCGACGGCCTCCGCCCCCCGGCGCTGGATGATCTGGGCCTGGAGACCTCTCTTCGCCAGCTGGCCAAGGCCTTCTCCGCCCGGACCGGACTGGGCACGACGGTGTCCACCAGGGGCACGGAGCTTCCCCTGGACCGGGAGCGCAGGACCGATGTCTACCGAGTCGTCCAGGAAGCGCTCGGCAACGTGGAGCGCCATGCTGGATCGACGCGGGTGTTGGTGAGGATCATCTTCACCCGGACAGCGCTGCGGGTCCTGGTCGCCGACGATGGCCGGGGCTTCTTCTTGGAGTCCTCGCCCACCGGCCGGGGAATGGTGGCGATGCGAGAGCGTGCGGCGCTGGCAGGGGGCCGGGTCGACGTAAGGTCGCGTCCCGGGCACGGTACAGCCGTCCGTGTCACGGTGCCGATCAACGGCCCCGGCGAGGTGGTGAGCGGGCCAAGAAGGGAGCCGCCGCCGGCACCTGCCGTTGCCCGCATATCTCCGCTGCCCACTCCTCGAGACGCCATGGGTGGCCCGGACTTTGCCATCGCGGCTCGGGCCTGAGATGTTCCTGCGCTACTACTGTGAGCTGGCCCAGGGCTTCGAGGCCACGGCGGACCGCCTTCTCGAGGCGCCCGAGAGCTGGCTGCCGTTGCTCGCCAGCAGCGCCAGTGCCCGGGCCGAACTGCTGTTGGCGGAGGTCGGCTTCGGCCTGGTGGGTCGGCGGGTGGGAAAACACGTGCGGGTCCGGCTGGGAGCGGCGATGAGGTCTCCTGGCCGGCTGGTGCTGCCGCTCACCTGGCTGGCCACCGGCCCGTCCTCCCTGTTCCCGGCGTTTGAAGGAGAGCTCGAGGTGGGAGCCATGGGGAGCGGGTGGAGCCAGCTGGTGATCAGCGTGAACTACAGGCCGCCCCTGGGCGCGGTGGGCAAGACCTTCGACCGCCTCGCCCTCCACCGGGTGGCGGAGGCCACCATCAAGGACTTTCTCGATCGGGCTGCCGTCCGCCTGTCCGCTGAGGACCGGGCCTTGCCCGAAAAAGGTCCGCTTCCCTCACGGCGGCAACCGCGGCACAGGGCGGCGGCCTCCCCTTGAGGCGGGTGGGGAGGTGCTCCGGCTACTGGAAGAGTCGGATCGCCGCCGCGCCCCGGGTGGTGAACGGCCCGGCCACCAGCCAGTCGCCGGCGTTCCCCTCTTCGAGCATCTGCACCTGGACCACCCGTGGCGTGGCGCCCGGGTTGGTCACCTCCACCTGGCAGGTGACCTGATTCAGGTTGATCACCCGGCAGCTGCCCACCTTGTAGCTGGCGTGAGCCGCGTTCACGCCGTCGAAGAAGGGGAGGAAGGGGGTGGCCGCCTCGGCGGGGTTGGTGAGCAGCGTGTAGGCGTACACCACCGAGTGGGCCCTAACGTCTGCCAGGAAGCCGCGCAGAGCCAGGCGGGCGGCGGTGGCCGGGCTGGCGCAGGCGGCGAGAAGTAGGCCGGCGGTGAGCACGAGCCCGGCGGCCGCCCCGGGGCGGCGCCAGCTAGCCGGTGACGACCACACGGCCCAGCATTCCCGGATGGAGGGTGCAGTAATAGTCGTATACGCCGGGTGAGAGGAACTGGACGGCCCACTTGAAGCCGGACCCCTTGGTGGGAGAGTTGACCAGCTCCTGATCGATCCACCAGACGTTGTGCTGGTCGTAGTGGTCGGTCCAGACCCACTCCACCACCGAGCCCACCTTCACGGTCAGCGACTCGGGCACGAACTCGCCCACGGTGTTGACATTGTGGTAGATGATCACCGTGTACTGCGGGTTGGCCGGGGGCTTGGGCAGGACGCGCAGGGAGAGGGCGCTGTTGGGCTGGCTCACCTGGTTGCCGGGCGGGATCGCGAGGTGGGCGTCAGTTGGGTCGCCGACGTCCCCGAAGGCGGAGCAACTCGAGAGCAGAGCCGCCAGGAGCAGGCCGGCCAGGGGCGCGACTAGGCGCCCGCGGCCAAGGAGCCGTAGGGGATGGCGCAGCGGCATGGGCTCAGGATACCGGGCCGCCACCGTCTGACGGCGGGCTACCGCGAGCCCTAGGCTGATCCGGTGCCCGGTATCCCGCCACCCTCGCCCCGATCCCCCCGCCAGCGAGCTCTGGCCGCGGTCTCCGCTCTAAAGGAGCTGTATCCGGCGGTCTGCGCACTATCCCACTCCAACCCACTGGAGCTCCTGGTCGCCACCATCCTCTCCGCCCAGACCACCGACGAGAGGGTCAACCAAGTGACCCCGGAGCTGTTCCGCCGGATGCGGACGGCGGCGGACTACGCGGGCGCCGACCTAGCGGAGCTCGAGGAGCTCATCCACCCCACGGGCTTCTTTCGCGCCAAGGCGCGCAACCTGGTGGGCATGGGTCAGGTGCTGTTGGAGCGCTTCGAGGGCGAGGTGCCGCGAACCATGGAGGAGCTGGTGCAGCTCCCCGGTGTGGGAAGAAAGACCGCCAATGTGGTGCTGGGGGTCGGTTTCGGCATCCCCGGGTTCCCGGTCGACACCCACGTGACCCGGCTGGCCAACCTGCTCGGGCTGGTGCGAACGCGGGATCCGGTGAAGATTGAGGCCGAGGTCTGCCGGATGGTGCCCAAGGAGGAATGGTCGGGCTTCAGCCTCCGGCTCATCCAGCATGGGCGCCAGGTCTGCGTCGCCCGCCGGCCCCGGTGTGCCCTCTGCCCCATGTCCGGCTGGTGCCCGTCGGCGGTGGTCAGCCCGCAGCGATCCCTCAGCGGTCGCGGAACCGGGGAGGGCGGCGTTCCCTGAAGGCCGCCCATCCCTCGGCGGCATCCTCCGTGCCCATCGAGTCGGCCTGGGCCAGGCTCTCCACCGCCAGCAGCGAGTCGAAGCTCGCTCCCTCCTCCGCCAGGGTCAGTGCGGACTTCAGGTCCCGCACCACCCGGCTGGGCAGGCTGGCGATTTGGCGTGCCATATCGTTAGCCCGGGCCGCCAGTTCATGGTCCGGCACAACCTGGGTCGCCAGGCCAAGCTGCTGGGCGCGGTGGGAATCCACCGGCTGCCCCAGAAGGAGGATCTCCCGGGCCGCCGCCGAACCGCAGGCCCTGGTCAGCATCCATGTGCAGCCGCCCCCCGGGTGGATCCCCAGTCGGAGGAAGGGGGCGGCCAGCCGAGCGGTCTCGGCGAGGATCCGGAGGTCACAGGCGAGGGCGAGGTTGAAGCCAGCTCCGACGGCTGGGCCGTTGACCGCGGCAATCGTCGGGATGGGAAGATCCCGCAGATCCAGGAAGGCGCGATAGTACTCCGCCAGGATCTGCCGGCGGTCGGCGGAGGTCCGGGCTCCGGCGGTGAGCGCGCCCAGGTCCGCGCCGGCGCAGAAGGCGCTGCCGTTGCCCGTCACCACGACCACCCTCGCGCCCCTGGGCACGGCTTCGGCAATCTGCGTTCGGAGCTCCTTGGCCAGCTCACCGGTGAGGGCGTTGCGCTGCTCCGGCCGGTCGAGTGTCAGCAGGAGCACCCCTGACTCGTCCAGCTCGCTCAGCACCCCCGGGGCGGCGCCATCCTCACGCTCGCTCATGGCTCAGAGAATAACCACCCCGGGGCAGGGCCACCGCGATCATTCGTCCTCGGGGCAGGTGATTCCCCGGGTGTACCGGGATGGCGCAACCGGCTAGATTTGGCCACGACTCAGCCATCGCGCCCGTCGGTTGCCGGGGAGGAACTTCCGTGGACCAGCCCGCGCCCTATCTGCACTGGGGCTTCATCCTCATCTCGCTGCCCAACCTGGGGCTCATCGCCTTCATGGTTGTGCTCTTTGTCCTGGCGCTCTTCCTGCCCTTCCCGGGGCGTGCCCGCCGGCGCCGCGCCTATCAGGAGAGCGACCGTGAGCGCTGAGCCGAGGGATGACACGCAAGGCCCGCGGAGCTGGACCGGATCCCTCCGCCGGCTGATCGAACGCGACCTCCCCATCGAGCACCTGCTGCCCGACCGGGAGCCGGCGTACGTCGGGTCCTGGGTCTACGTCTTCGGCGTGGTGACGATCGCTGCCTTGATCCTCACCATCGCCAGCGGGGTGGTGCTGGCGTTCTTCGGCCCCCAGTGGTGGCACGTCTCTCCCCAGGGCCACTTCTTCAACAGCCTGCACTTCTGGAGCGTGCAGATGTTCTTCGTTTTCATGGTCCTCCATCTCTGGGGCCAGTACTTCGGCCAGGGTTGGCGTGATGGGCGCGCCACCACCTGGATGGTGGGGGTGGTGGTCTTCCTGGTGAGCATCGTCACCGCCTTCACCGGGTACCTCTCCCAGCAGAACTTCGATTCCCAATGGATCGCCGTCAACGCCAAGGACGCGATCAACGCCACCGGGGCCGGGGCCTTCTTCAACGTTCTCAACTTCGGGCAGATGTATGGGCTCCATGTGATGCTGTTCCCCATCCTGATCGTCTTCCTGGTCGGGCTCCACGTCGTCCAGGTGCGGCTCCGCGGGGTGGTGAAGCCCCCCGCCGAGGAGCGGCCATGAAGCGGCGCCAGATCGACCAGGGGACCTACTACCGGGGGGTGCCCACCTCTCCCTACGATCTCGTAAAGGAGATCACCCTGGCCCTTGGTGTGCTGCTGGTGGTGGTGCTGGTGCTTTCCGCCGTCCTCTCCTCCCCCGACGTGCCTCCGGTCACCATTCAGAGCTGGGCCAAGTCGGCGCCGCTGGACTTCCTGCAGACGGCCACCGCCGAGTTGCAGGGGAGCACGATCAGCGCCGACTACGGGCCTCCCTACAACATCGACGCCGACGGGCTGGATCCCTCGGACACCGGCGCCTCGGTCCAGACCTGGGGCCCCTTGGCCCCCCAGCTGTGGGCGGGCGTCCACCAGCCCATAAATCCCCCGGAAACCGACGTCATCGCCCCCCTGCGGCTGGCCAGCGTCGGCCGCCCCGGGCTCGGCGCCGCGCTCGTCCAATACCAGGCGGCCGGCACCGTCCAGGAGCAGACCTGGCTGACCAACTACCAGAAGGCCCTCACCAAGGCCACGACGAACGGACCGCTGGTGCGGGTGCCGGCGGGTGCCTACGGTCCGGTGAATGTGATGATGCAGGCGCTGCTGGCGGACGGGCGGGCCGGGGCGCTGGACTCGCTCCTGCTCCACAGCGGCCGTTTCTACGTCACCGATTACACCAAGCCCCTGCTCTTCCTCGCAGATGGCGGTTATTTCCCGGGCCTGGCCCAGTCCCAGAAGCTGACCGGCAGCCAGTGGGGGATGATGAACGAGACGGGGCGCTACCCCGGGCAGGCCTGGCTCTGGCTATACACCCTCTGGTACCAGATCCCGCCTTACAGCACGGCCCAGAACGCTGACCTCCTGGTGGTGCTCACCATGGGCCTGCTCACCACACTGCTGCTCTTGGTCCCCTTCATCCCCGGGCTTCGCGACCTGCCCCGCTGGCTGGGACTTCATCGGCTGGTTTGGCGGGAGCACTACCGCCTGGAGCGTGAGGCTCGGCGCCTGGGCGGTGGCGGAGGCGGCTCGACGGCCCGTTGATATACTCGCCCCGAGCTGGGGCTGGAGACCGGTGGGCCGCGAGGTGGGAATTGTCGGATCGCTCTGGGCCGCGCGTCGTGATCCTGGCCGCCGGTCGCGGATCCCGGATGGTGTCCTCGCGGACCAAGGCGTTGCACACCGTGGGCGGGCTGCCGATGGTCGAACACCTGCTACGCGCCGCCGCGGGGCTCTCGCCCGCGTCGCCATTGGTGGTCACGGCGCCGGACCAGGCGGAGCTTGATGAGTTCCTCAACGGCCGGGCCGAGGTGGTCCACCAACCGGAGCCCAGAGGCAGCGGAGACGCCCTGCTCGCCGCCCGAACGCAACTCGAAGGGGATGGCTCCTTCCTAGTCGTGCCGGTGGACATGCCCCTGCTCACCGCGGGGACCCTGCGCCGACTGTGGGAGGCGGGATCGGCGACCCGGGATCAGGGAGTGCTACTGACCTGCTTCACGGGGACGCCGCAGGGCTATGGGCAGGTGCGGCGGGGGGCGGACGGCGAACTGGCGGAGATCGTGGAGTGGGCGGATGGGCCGGCGGTGGCGGCGAGGGTGGAGGTCAGCTGCGGGGTGTACTTGTTCCCTCAGCCCGGGGTCTGGTCAGCGCTGGAGCGGGTCACCTCGGACAACGCCCAAAGGGAGAGGTATCTGAGCTGGGCCCCGCAGCTGCTTACTGGCGGCTGCCGGACCGTGGAGCTGGATGACCCCTCTGAGATGCTCCAGGTGAACGACCGGCTGCAGCTGGCGGAGGCTGAGCGGGCGATGCGGCAGCGGACCCTGAGGCGGCTGATGGCTGGCGGGGTTACGGTCAGGGACCCCTGGGCCACCTGGGTGGATTGCGATGTGGAGGTGGGCCAGGACACGGTCCTGGAGCCCGCCACCGTCCTCCGCGGCCAGGTCCG
>JAKAXE010000070.1 GCA_021816695.1 bacterium
CAAAGCTGTTACAGGTGTGCTCCGATCCTCCTTTGCGCCCCTATCCTGACCTCCGCAGCGGCTAAACTGCGCTGGTCCGCTGGGTGGTACGGCCTCCCGACGGTAGTGGGAATCGCTACGGCAGGGACGGATGGAGCACTTCAGGACGGCGTTCCGCAAATCGACCGCGAGGCGACTGGGCCGGCCCTCCCGGCTAGGAGCGTGGCGTGGCGTCTCGACTTAGGGTCGCTCCCTCGGGCGCGACGGACAGGCCGGAACAGGTTACCGGTCCGACCGCCGTGGATGTCGGTGCTTCTGCGTCCAGACCTGACAAGCTGACGGTGCCGCGGACCGCGTCCCAGAGGCCGAGCGGCGCTGTCGTCGCGGTGGTGGCCTTTGTGTGTCTGGCCGCAATAGGAACGGTCGCGCTCCTCGTGAGGCCACCTTTCAACTTTGTGGATCTGGCGCTTGTGGTCGTGTTCGTTGCGGTATTGGACCTCAGAGGCCCCGTTGGCATACCCATCGGGCGGGGGCGTATGACGTTCAGCGGGACCGCGTATGCCGGGATTGGTTCGGTCTATCTGCTGGGCCCCCCCGGGGCGCTTGCGGTGGCGTTGGCTTTCCTCGGCACTAATCTTTGGCGGCGATCAACTATTCCTTTGAAAGTCGCGTTCAATACTGGCATGTCGCTGCTGATGTTTTCGGCGGCGGCTGTGGCCTTCGACGCGGCCTACCGGACTTCGAGCTCGGTGGCGGTCGTCGTCTCAGCGGGCATCGCCGGCGGGCTGGCGGGGTGGATCGTTAACCATCTTCTGCTTGGCACCGTGCTATACGCAGAGCAAGGGCCACGGGACTTCCGCTGGGAGCCGTTCCTACACCAAGTTGGTGGGGTATTGCCCTACTACCTGGGATACGGGCTCACGGGAGTTGGAATCGTTGCGGCGAGTTCCCGGATTGGCGACCCGGGGGCGCTGGTTGTTCTTGCCGCTCCAGTCACTATCGTCCAGATCGCTACCACTCGTTGGATGAAGGAGCAAGCCGCGCGCTTGGCGGATGCCGAGAGCGCGTTCAATGCCACCCTGATCAGCCTGTCCAAGGCGATCGATCTGCGCGACAAGGACACCGAGGGCCATTGCCGCAGGGTCGTGGAGTACTCGCTTCTCATGGGAAGGAACCTGAAGTTCAGCCAGGAGGAGATGGTGCGCCTGTCTCACGGTGCGCTCCTCCACGACATAGGGAAGATTGGAGTTCCCGACGCGATCCTCATGAAGCCGGGTCCTCTCACAGAAGAGGAGTGGGCGATCATGCGTACCCACCCGGAGTTGGGCTTCCAAATGGTGTCGGATGTCCGCCAACTGGAGCGGGCCCGGGAAATAATCCTGAATCACCACGAGCGCTTCGACGGAAAGGGCTATCCCAGGGGACTCAGGGGCGATGCAATCCCACTACCGGCACGAGTCTTCTCGATCGCAGACTCCTTTGACGCCATGATCTCAGATCGACCATATCGAAGGGGCATGTCCCTGGAACAGGCAAGAGCCGAGGTGCGCCGCTGCGCAGGAACGCAGTTTGACCCCGTGTGCGTGGAAGCCTTTGACCAAATCGCAGATGAGGAGCTCCGTCGCATAACAGAAGAGAGAGAGCACCCCACAGAGGAATTGCTCTCTCTCTTCAAGTGACACCCCCTCCCCGATGTAATCAGGGAGGGCGCTATATCAACCCCAGCCGCTCATCGCCCAGGTGCTCATATCAGGCTCTCTCCTCAAACGCATGGCATGTCCCGAGCCGTCACGGCCTCGGCAACGCCGACAACTTCAACTGAGGCTACTGGACCTGACGATCCCGTCACAATGCTTGAAGGCCAAGTGACGGATCCGTAACTAACGCACCTGCCTGTCTCCAGGGCGGCCCACGTGCACCCGAGCCCCTGGTCGTTCCTTACCATCTCCGAGGACTATCCCGGCCCGGCGACCCTAAGGAGGCGGAATTGGCACCTCGCAGCGTCCCGCGTCCTCGATGGGCGCCGCTCAGCGTCCCCCGATTCCGGGCCCTCTGGTCAGGCGCCCTGCTGTCCTGGTACGGGGATTTCCTGTCGCTCCCAGCCCTCCTCATCATCTCGTATCAACTGGGGGGCGAGATTGGGGTAGGAGCGATGGTGTTCCTCCAGACCGCCCCCCTCGTAGCTCTCCTTCCGATCGGCGGCACCCTCGGAGATCGCGGGGACCGACGGCGGCGACTGATCGCCCTCGACCTCGTTCGTGCGTCCCTTGCCGGCCTTATGGTCGTGGGAGCCGCTTCTGGTTCGCTGGTCCTCGTCCTAGCCGGATTCGCCGCCAGCCGCTCCGCCGCTGCCCTGTACGACCCCGGGCGCCGGCGCCTGCTTCCCCTGATCCTTCCATCGGGGCTCGTTCCCGCCGGAGGCAGCCTTCTAGCCGCGGTCGGTGAGTCGTCGATCCTTCTCGGGCCGGCTCTGGGTGCCCTGATGCTCTTGGCGATTTCTCCTGAGTACCTGCTATTGATCGATGGCGGTACGTTCCTGGCCTCAGCGGCCCTGATATCGCGAGTTGGCCCGCAGCCATCGGTCGCCGCTCCAGAGCCATACCTGAAGCCGGGCCCTTGGTCAGCGGTCTTCAAAGGCTTCGGGTACCTGTGGCTGGACGGGACCATTCGCATCTACGCAGTCCAGGCCGGCCTCGGCACCATGCTGGCGGCGGTGATCACCGTCTACTTCGTGCCCATCGTCCACGATGTGCTCAGGCTGGGGACGAACCAGGTGGGGGTGATGTACATCGTGGTGGGGGCAGCCTCGCTGGGTGGCAGCGCCCTGGCGGTCAGGACACCCAAGGTGGGTTCGCGCTCGCTGATCACCCTGGGGTACATCTCGATCGTCGCCGCGGTGCTCGTGGGGACGTCACTCGGGCCTGTCGCAGTGGTGGGTGGGCTGCTGGTCTTTGCCGGGGCCGGGGCGCTGCAGGAGGCATGGGGGCTGAACCGAATTCAGACCACCACTCAGAGGGACGGAGTTGGGCAGGCGCTCGGCTCGGCGCTGTGGCTTCAGTACGCCGGGCGCGCGGTCGGGGCGGCCATCGGAGCGTGGGGGGCTGTCCATCTCGGGCGGCAGGACTTCCTGGCCCTGCTGGTGGTGGCGGCGGTGGGGATCACCCTCCTCCTCAGCACCTTCGGGGGCCTTCGGATCCGGCGAAATGTGGGGAGTTGGCCTCCTGGCGGCCCACCACTGCCTCTGGAGCCGTAGAATCCTGGTCACACCCTAGGACTTGTCCACATTGTCGATCACCACTACGTCCAACGGCGGGAGCGCCGCCACACCAGTGGAAGTACTCAAGGTCTCCGCCACCTCCCAGCCGGTGAAGGTGGCCGGGGCGATTGCGGGCGTGGTCAGAGTCCAGCAGAAGGTGGAGATCCAGGCCATCGGCGCCGGCGCCATCAACCAGGCCATTAAGGCCATCGCCATCTCCCGCGGATACGTGGCGGCAGGGGGGCTGGATCTGGTCTGCATCCCCTCGTTCATCGACCTCGCCATCAACGGTGAGGACCGGACGGGGATCCGGCTCATGGTCGAGGTCCGCTGAAAACGGGAGCGGCCGCCAACCCCCGCTTCCTGCCCCTGCCCCTGGCCGAGGCGCGCCCCCGGCGGGTTCCGCTGGCGCCGGTGGGGAAGGATGCGCCCAGGGTGCACATCTGGCAGGTCGGCTGCCAGATGAACGCTGCGGACGCGGACAGCCTGGCCGAGCGCTGTGCCGAGATCGGCATGCGGCCGGGGGCCGAGCTCCCCGACGCTGACCTCGCGATCCTGGTCACCTGCGCCATCCGCCAGCACGCCGAGGACAAGGCGGCCAGCAAGCTGGGGGAGCTGGCGAAGTGGAAAGAGCAGCGCCCCGGCAGGGCGATCGCACTTACCGGGTGCATGGCGGGGGAGCACGGGGCCGGCCTCCTCCACCGCTTCCGCTACCTCGACTACGTCTTCGACATGCGGGATACCGACGGCTTCTTCGCTCGACTTCAGGACACCTTCCAGGGATCCCTGGAGGGACCGGTGCCTCTGCCCGCCTCCGACCGCCTCTGCGCCTACCTACCGGTGATCCTGGGGTGCAACGAAATGTGCACCTACTGCATCGTGCCGTTCGTCCGCGGGCGGGAGAGCAGCCGGCCCAGCTCGGAGGTGGTCGCCGAAGCCGGGCGGGTGGTGGAAGGAGGGGTGCGGGAGATCACCCTCCTCGGCCAGAACGTGAACTCGTACCTGGACCCCGAGACGGGCGAGGGGCTGGCGGGTCTGCTGGCCCGGGTGGACTCGGTGCCAGGTCTGGAGCGCCTGCGCTTCCTCACCTCTCACCCAAGGAATGCCAGCGAGGAGCTGCTCCAGGCGATCGCCGATCTTCCCCGACTGTGCGAGAACCTGTACCTCCCCGTCCAGTCGGGAGATGACCAGTGCCTGCGGCGGATGAAGCGCGACTACCGGGCTGGGGACTATCTGCGCATCCTGGAGCGGGCGCGGGCGCTGGTACCGGGAATCGGCCTCAGCACCGACATCATCGTGGGCTTCTGCGGGGAGACCGAGGAGGAGTTCCTGTCGACCTACAGGATGCTGGAGGAGGTCGAGTTCGACACGGTGCACGTGCAGGCCTACTCCCCGAGGCCCGGGACGGCCGCCTATCGGCGCGCCGACGATGTGCCCCTCCCCGAGAAGCAGGAGCGGCTCCAGCGGGTCCTTGCGCTGCAGCGGGAGATCAGTGCCCGCCGCAACCGAGCGCTGGTGGGGCAACGTGTCGAGGTGCTCGTGGAGGGGGTGGGGGAGAGGTGCCGCCCGTACGGGCGCACCCGCCAGAACCGCCTGGCCTGGCTGGAGCCGGGCCCGAAGGTAGGGGATCTCCTCTCAGCGGAGGTGGTGCGAGCCACGGCCTGGCAGCTGCAGTGCGCTTGACCTTCCGGTACTGGATTGTCCCCGGACCGCAGCTCGGGAGATAGGGTGGCGGCCGCGCCCACCCCGGCCCTCCGCCAGTACCAGGAAGCCAAGGCGGCCCACCCGGACTGCATCGTCCTCTTCCGGCTCGGAGACTTCTTCGAGATGTTTGCCGAGGACGCCCTGCTGGCGGCACCTGTCCTGGGAGTGGCACTCACGAGCCGGGACTTCGGTCAAGGGGGCCGGATTCCCATGTGCGGGGTTCCCCACCACAGCGTCGACGCCTACACCCGGCGGCTGCTGGAGGCCGGGATCAAGGTCGCGGTCTGCGACCAGGTGGAGGAGGCGCGCCCCGGCGCCAAATTGGTGGAGCGACGGGTCACCCGGGTACTCAGCTCAGGGACCCTGGTCGAGGACTCCCTCCTGGAGCCCACCACGGCCCGGCGCTGTGCCGCTCTCCTTCCCGCCGGCGCTGCGGGAATAGGGGTGGCGGCCGTGGACTACAGCACCGGGGAGGGCCTGCTCAGCGTGCTGCCCGGCGACCTGTCATCGGCACTAGCCCAGCTCGCGACTCAGGACGTCGTCGAGGCCCTGGTCCCCGAGGCCTTGAGGGATGGTGTCCTCTGCCCGCCCCGCTTGGACCTCACCCCCCGCCCCGCGGAAACCTTTTCCGTCTCGGCCGGTGTCGAGCTGGCAGAGGGCCTCGGTCTTAATCCCGGCGATGGGCCGCTGGCCGATGGCCGGTCCTCGGCCCTGGGTGCGCTGGCCGCCCTCGTGGCCTACGGCCGGTCCGCTCGCCTGCTCGCCGACCCGGCCTTCCTTCGAGTGACCTGGTCACAGCCGGCCTGGGGAATGCGTCTCGACCTCCACACCAGGCGCAACCTTGAGCTGGTGGAGCCCTTGACACCCGGAGGGCTGACCGCCCTACGCCTCCTGGATCGCTGCCGTACGGCGGCGGGTTCAAGGAAGCTCAGAGCCTGGTTGTTGACGCCACTCACCGATCTCGGGCAGCTACGCCCCCGGCAGGCCGCGGTCGCCGCTCTCATGGATCGAGGGGCGGCGAGGAGTGAGCTGCTGGGGGTGTTGGCACAGTGCCGAGATCTCGAGCGGTTAACCGGGCGCTGCGCCCATGGGGTGGCCGGCCCGCGGGACCTGCAATCGCTCGCGACCACCGTGCTTTTGCTTCCCACGCTGGCCGAGTCGGCCGCGGCCACCGCTGACCCCCGCCTGGAGCAGCTTGGCGAATCTCTGAGAGGAGCACCGCTGGAGATGGCCGCAAGGCTCACCAGAATGCTGGTCGCTGACCCGCCGTTGAACTCGCGCGAGGGCGGGTACATCCGCCCCGAACAGGACTCGGAGCTGGCCTCGATCCTCGAGGAAAGTCAGGGTGCCCGGCATTACATCTCCGATCTGGAGGCCAAGGAGCGCAGCCGGACAGGGATCAGGACCCTGAAGGTCGGATACAACCGGGTCTTCGGTTACTACATCGAGGTGAGGCGGTCGGCCCAGGAGCAGCTTCCCCCGGATTACCAACGACGGCAGACCCTGGTCGGCGCCGAGCGCTACGTGACCGCGGAGCTCAAGGAGCGGGAGCTCGTGGTCCTCTCGGCCCGAGACCGCGCCCTGCGACGCGAACAGGAATTGCTCCGCCAGCTCCTGGCCGAGGTGGCCGGCCAGGCTGCGTCTCTCTCCCGGGCCGCCGGCGCCCTGGCGGAGTTGGACGCCCTCTGTGCGCTGGCACTCACCGGTGTGGAGCTGGGCTGGGTCATCCCCGAGGTTGACGGCACACTCTTGCTCGATCTCCAAGATGGCCGCCACCCATTGGTCGAACAGGCCGTGGGCACCGACCGGTTCGTGGCCAACAGCTGCCGGATGGACGGGGATGGAGAGCGGATCTGGCTCATCACCGGTCCAAACATGGCGGGGAAGTCGACCTTTCTCCGGCAGGTTGCCCTCCTGTGCCTGATGGGCCAGATCGGGGCACCGATTCCCTGCTCCCGGGCCAGGTTCGGACTGGTGGACCGGATCTTCACCCGGGTCGGCGCCCAGGACGACATCTCAGGCGGGCGCTCCACGTTCATGGTGGAGATGACCGAAGTCGCGGAGATCCTCAAGGAGGCAACCCGGCGCAGCCTGGTCCTGCTGGATGAGGTCGGGCGGGGAACCAGCACCTACGACGGACTAAGCCTCGCTCAAGCCATACTCGAGGACCTGCACAGCCGGCCCTCAGCTCCGGCCCGTGTCCTCTTCTCGACCCACTACCACGAGCTCACGGCCCTCGACCGGCTGCCCGGACTTCGCAACTACCGCATGGAGGTCCACGAGGAGGGCTCCGGTCCGCATCCGGAGGTCACCTTCCTGCACACGGTGGTCCCCGGGGGAGCCGACAGGTCTTACGGGCTGCATGTGGCGCGGCTGGCGGGCGTGCCACCCTCGGTGGTGGCGCGAGCTGGAGAGGTGTTGCGGGAGCACGAGACTCAGCGACCGCTGGCCCAGGAGTCGGTGGGAGCCACGCAGCTGCCCCTTCCACTTCCTCCCATCGACCCTTTGCTCGACGAGCTGAGGGGCCTCGAGGTGGACCGGATGACTCCCCTGGAGGCACTGCAGAAGCTGTCTGAGTGGCAGCGCCGATCCGCGGTGTCCGGATGACCGGGGGCCCTTCCCATCAGGGGACGTTGGATCCCGGGAGGATTCGGCGTCTCCCGCCTGAGGTGGCCGAGTTGATCGCCGCCGGGGAGGTGGTCGAGCGTCCGGCGTCCGTCCTCAAGGAGCTGATCGAGAACTCCCTCGACGCCGGGGCAACGGTCCTGACCGTCGACATCGAGGGCGGCGGGATCGACCTCATCCGGGTCAGCGACAACGGCTGGGGGATGACCGAAGGCGAGCTGGCCGCCGCCTTCGAACGCCACGCCACCAGCAAACTGGCCTCGGCGGAGGACCTGGCCTCCATCGCCACCCTGGGATTCCGGGGCGAAGCCCTGGCCAGTATCGCGGCCGTCGCGGAGGTGGTGGCGATCAGCCGCGAGCGAACCGCAACCCGGGCCCATGAGGTGAAGGTTGGACCCGGGGGGATGAGGGGGCCGACGGTGACCGCGGGACCGGTCGGCACCACCATCACCGTCCGCCAGCTGTTCCAAACCCTGCCCGCCCGGCGTGCCTTCCTCCGTTCCCCGCGTTCTGAGGCGGCCGCCTGCCTCCGAGTGGTCGCCGATGCTGCCCTCGGGCGGCCCCGAGTCCGCTGCCAGCTGCGCTCCCAGGGGCGAACGGTGCTCAGCACATCCGGCAGTGGAGACCTGCTGGACGCCCTGGCGGCCGTGTTCGGGGAGGGCGCGCGAGGCGCCGCCGTTGAAGTGGACGCTCCGGGTGGCGAGGTGAGCGTCGCCGGGGCCATCTGCGGGCCGAGCCACACCTTGGCCACCCGGCAGGGCACGGTGGTTTTCGTGAACGGGCGCCGGGTGCAACAGCGATCACTCCTGGCCGCCGTGGAGGCCGCGTACCGAGGAATGTTGGAGGTGGACCGCCACCCCCTTGCGGCTCTCCAGATCAGCTGCGACCCCCTCGCGGTGGACGTGAACGTCCATCCCACCAAACGGGAGGTTCGCCTGCGGAACGAGGGAGCGGTCTTTGACTCACTGCAGCGGGCCTGCTGGCAGGCCCTCCATCGCGCCGGCCCGGCGCGGATCGAGCTGGGGGACGCCCGTCCCCCGGGTCGGGGTGAGCCGCCAGCCGGCTCTGCCGGGCTGTTGGAGGGGCTATGGGAGGATGGACCGCTGCCGTCCGGGGACGGGCCCAAGGAACGACTGGCGCTGGAGGGGGCGGGGAGCTGGAGGCCGCTGGGGCAGGCCCACAACCGCTATCTGGTGGTGGAAACACCAGGCGGCCTGGCCATCCTGGACCAGCATGCGGCCCACGAAAAGGTCCTCTACGAGCGCTACCTGGATGATCTGGCGGAGGGCCGGCGAGGAGTGGACTCCCAGGGGCTGGTGGAGCCGCTCCTGATCGGGCTTCCGGCTGGATGCGACTTCGACCCGGAGATCGAGGCGGTGCTGTCCCGGGCGGGCTTCGAGGTGAGGCCGTTTGGGGAGCGGGTCTTGAGGTGCACAGCTGCACCGGTCGGCATGCCCGCCTCGCGAGCTGAGGACGCGCTCCTGGACGCTCTGACCAGGAGGGAGGCGGGTCCGGCTCAGGGAGAGCGGCATCGGATGGCGGCGCTGCTCGCCTGTCACAGCGCGGTGCGCTTCGGAGACCCCCTGTCGCCGGAGGAGGCCCGGGCCCTTTTGGCCTCGTTGTCCCGTACCAAGGGAGGTGTCACCTGTCCCCACGGACGGCCCGCGGTCCTGGTGATGGAGGAGGGGTTTCTGCTCGCCGCCTTCCACCGGAAGTGATCGTATTGGACCGCCGGCCGGTGGTGGCGGTCATGGGGCCCACCGCATCGGGAAAGACCGCGCTCGCGGTGCAGCTGGCGCTGGTCTTCGGCGGCGAACTGGTCAATGCCGACTCCAGGCAGGCGATCGCGGATGTTCGGGTCGGGGTCTGCAAGCCCACCGCCGCGGAGCTGCTCGGGGTCCCCTGCCACGGCCTGGACTGGCGCCGAATTGGAGAGCCGTACAGCGCCGCGGAGTTCGCCCTCCGCGCTCGCGGGGAGATTGAGGAGATCTGGTCCCGCGGCAAGCTTCCCATCCTCGTGGGAGGAACGGGACTCTACATGCGCGGTCTCGTCGGCGGCTTCGACTTCGGGGAGCTGGCTTCTTCCCCAGCCATGAGGTCCGGCTCGTCGGACGAGCTATCCAGGATCGCACCAAAGGTGGCGGCCGGCGTTGACCTGCGCAACCCCCGGCGGGTGGCGCGGGCGTTGGAGCTGGCCCGGGCCGGGCGGCAGCCGGCTGCCCGAAGGCCTCCGTGGGCCGCCATGCGTCTCGCCGTTCAGATTGAACGGAGCGAACTGCGGGCACGGATCGACGCCCGGGCACATGGCCTTGTCGGAGACCTCCTGGCAGATGAGATCACCCGCCTACGAGGCCAGGGAGTCTCGGACGAGCTGATCCGCGGAATCGCGATCGGCTATCGCGAGGGCCTCGCCTGGGTGGATGGGCACATCTCCACAGTGGAAGCGGCCAGTTCCATCTCCGGCCGCACCTGGAGGTACGCGCGCAGTCAGCTGACCTGGCTCCGGTCCGAGCCCGATCTCACCTGGGTGAGCTGTTTCGAGGACGCCGAGCAGCTCGTTTCGCTGGTCTGGCGGCGGGACTCGGTGACCGCTCCATGAGGGTATTCGACGAGGCTCGCCAGCAACGGGGCGAGAAGGTCTTCCTGCTCGCCTGGGCAGCTGGAGAGGCGGAGATTGCGCGCGTGGAGGGGGAGATGGAGGAGCTGGTGGAGCTGGCCACCACCGCGGGGGCGATTGTGGTGGGCTCCGAGATCCAGCGGCGAGCCAACATCGACCCGGCCCTCTTCTTCGGTCGGGGAAAAGTGGAGGAGATCCGGACCCTGCACTCGGAGCTGGACTTCGGCCTGGTGATCACCAACGACGAGCTCTCGCCCCGGCAGCAGCGGAATCTGGAAGATGCGCTCGGGGTCCCGATCGTGGACCGTGCCGGACTCATCCTGGACATCTTCGCCCAGCACGCCCGCTCCCGGGAGGGGAGGATCCAGGTGGAGGCCGCCCAGCTTCGACACCTCCTGCCTCGGCTCACCGGCAGCCAGAGCCGCTCTCGGCTGGGAGGCGGAATCGGCACCCGGGGACCGGGAGAACAGCAGCTTGAGA
>JAKAXE010000135.1 GCA_021816695.1 bacterium
CTCCCAGGAGATGTCGCCCGGGGTCCACGAGGTGCCGGAGGAGATCGACGCCGAGGTGGCCAGGCTGAAGCTGGAAGCTCTCCGGGTCCAGATCGACACCCTGACCGAGGAGCAGCGCCACTACCTCGTCTCCTGGGAGCAGGGCACGGCCTGAGGGAGGCGCCGCGCCGCGCTCGCGGCTAAGATCGAAAGGTCCCCGGACAGGAGAAGGCCCGTGGCCGCAAGCGGGTGGCTTCCGGTGGGGAGGGAGTTTGCCATGAGCCCACAGCGCAGCAGGAGGCTTTTCACCTCCGAGTCGGTGACCGAAGGCCATCCCGACAAGATGGCCGACCAGATCTCGGACGCGGTCCTGGACGCCATCCTGGCCAAGGACCCGCTGGCCCGGGTGGCCTGCGAGACGGCCCTCACCACCGGGACCGCCATCCTCCTCGGGGAGGTCTCCACCGAGTGCTACGTCGACCTCCCCAAGGTGGTGCGCCAGACCATCCGGGGAATCGGATACACCAGGGCCAAGTACGGCTTCGACTGGGAGACCTGCGGGGTCATGGTCTGCATCGACGAGCAGTCCCCCGACATCGCCCTCGGCGTGGACCAGGGCGGGGCGGGCGACCAGGGGATGATGTTCGGGTACGCCTGCGACGAGACCCCCGAGCTGATGCCCGCCCCGATCCAGTACGCGCATCAGCTGGCGCGCCAGCTGGCCCAGGCCCGCCGCAGTGGGGCCCTGCGCTGGGCCCGGCCGGACGGGAAGTCACAGGTGACGGTGGAGTACGACGAGGGGGGGCGGCCCCGGCGGCTGGACACGGTGCTGGTGAGCGCCCAGCACTCTGAGGACGCCACCGCCGAGGAGGTCCGCGAGGGGGTGATGGCCGAGGTCATCTCCCGGGCGGTGCCCCAGGAGATGCTCGACCAGAACACGAGGATCCTGGTCAACCCCACCGGCAGGTTCGTCGTGGGTGGCCCGCAGGCGGACGCCGGCCTCACCGGCCGCAAGATCATCGTCGACACCTACGGTGGCGCGGGCCGGCACGGAGGCGGCGCCTTCTCGGGGAAGGACCCGACCAAGGTGGACCGCACCGGAGCCTACGGAGCCCGCTTTGTGGCCAAGAACCTCGTCGCGGCCGGGCTGGCCCGGCGTCTTGAGGTGCAGCTCGCCTATGCCATCGGGGTTGCCCACCCCGTCTGGGTGGGGGTGGAGACCTTCGGAACCGAGCTGATCCCCCGGGAGCAGATCGCGGCCCTGGTCGATGAGTACTTCGACCTCTCGCCGGCCGGGATCATCAAGGAGCTTGAGCTCCGCCGCCCCATCTACCGCCAGGTGGCCGCCTACGGCCATTTCGGCCGGGCCGATCTGGACCTTCCCTGGGAGCGCACCCCCTACCGTGAGGAGCTGGCGGGCCAGGCGGGGGTCGAGCCCCTGGCGCTGGAGGAGGTCCTCCCCTGAGAGCAGCACCCGCCGCGGACTCCGGCCACCGGCTACCACCGCCCCCGGGGCTGGTGGCCGTCATCCTGGCGGGGGGGTCGGGCACCCGCCTCTGGCCGCGCTCCCGGCGCCGCCTGCCCAAGCACCTGTTGCCGGTGGCGCCGGATGGGCGCACTCTGCTCCGTCACGCCTTCGACCGGGCCTGCTCCCTGGGAGGGGAGGTGCTGGTGGTCTCGGCCGCGGACCAGCGGGACCAGATCCTCCGCGAGCTGCCGGAGCTGACCCCGGCCCACCTGCTGATCGAGCCCGCTCCGCGGGGGACCGGTCCGGCGCTGGCGCTGGCGGCCATCGCCGCCGAGCGGCTGGTGCCAGGAGCGGTGATGGTCTCGCTCCATGCCGACCACCACCTCCCGGACCAGGCCGAGACCACCTTCGCCCTCTTGAGCGCCGCCTGGTGGGCCCTTGAGGTGCCCAGCCTGGTGGCCATCGGGGTCCGGCCCACGCGGCCGGCCACCGGATTCGGTTATGTGGAGCAGGGGGATGAGCTGGCCCGTCCACCGGGGGTCCCGCCCGCAGCACTGGGTCTCATGGCCGCCCTGGGCTTCAAGGAGAAGCCCGACGCCGCCGCCGCCGCCGCCATGCTCCGGGACGGGCGTCATCTCTGGAACACCGGGCTCTTCGCCTGGCCTGCCGGCCTTCTGCTCTCGGAGTTCGAGGAGCACTCCGCGGAGACCCTGACCGGGGTGCGGGCCGCGGCGGCGGGCATGGAGGTGGACCCCGACCTGTGGTCCCGGGTGACCCCCGGGGTGGTGGAGCGGCTGGTGCTGGAGCGCAGCTCCAAGCTGGGGGTGCTTCCCACGGCGCTGGAGTGGTCCGACCTGGGATCGTTTCTGGACCTCTACCAGGCGGCCACCGCCGCCGGGGCCGCTGACGGTGAAGGCAACGTCGCCAGAGGGGATGTGCTGCTGGCCGACTCCTTCGGAACCATGGTGGACTCGGCCGCCGGCCGCCTGGTGGTGGTGGTGGGCGCCTCGGGGCTGGTGGTGGTGGACACCGAGGACGCGGTCCTCGTCTGCCCGATGGAGCGGGTGCAGGAGGTGAGCTCCGTGGTGGACCAGCTGCGGCGGCGCGGCCGGGCCGACCTGCTCTGACGGAGACGCTCCTCAGAGCCTCATACAATGGCCGCGCCGGGGCGGCGCAGGGAGGTGCGTGATGGCAGCTGCGGAGATCAGCTTCGGGACCGACGGCTGGCGGGGGATTGTCGCTGACGACTTCACCTACGCCAACGTCCGGGTGGTGAGTCAGGCCGTGGCGCTGTATCTCTCG
>JAKAXE010000071.1 GCA_021816695.1 bacterium
GACCCGGGCCCCGGTGAACCCGATCATCGCCTTGGGCTCCGCCAGGATGACGTCGCCAAGGGCCGCGAAGCTGGCGATGCTCCCCCCCATGGTGGGGTCGGCCAAGATGGAGATGAACGGGACGTGGGCCTCCGCCAGCTGGTGAAGCGCGGCCACGCTCTTCGCCATCTGCATAAGTGAGAAGACGCCCTCCTGCATCCGGGCACCCCCGGAGGAGGTGACGCAGACGAAGGGGCGCAGCTCGGCGGCGCTCCGCTCGATGGCCCGGGCCAGCCGCTCGCCCACGGCGGTGGAGAGGCTGCCGCCCAGGAAGCCGAAGTCGAACGAGGCCAGTCCCACCGGATGACCGGAGATCGAGGCCGCCCCGGTGAGAATCGCATCAGGGAGCTGCTGCCTCTGGCGGGCTTCCGCCAGGCGGTCCACGTAGGCCTTGGTGTCCACGAAGCCCAGCCGGTCGCGGCCGGCCAGATCCGCATCCCACTCCTGGAAGGTGCCCTTGTCGGCCAGCTGGCGCACCCTCTCGTGGGCACTGATCCGGGAGTGGTGCCCGCAGGCGGGGCAGACGTAAAGGCTGCCGGCGGCCTGCGCCATGGGGAAGGTCCGCTGGCAGGCGCCACAGGTGAAGCCGGAGTCCACCGTCCGGGGACGCGCGTAGGCAGGGCTTATCGCCATCTGGGTCCTCCCTCGCGGGCCCGCAGCCCGATCTCGACCACCATTCCGGCCCCAGGTCTCACTGAAGGTTGAGTCCCGGAGACCGGCAAAGGTTACGCTGCAGTAGGGCTCCGCCCCGAGCCCGTAACCTAGCGGGGACGATGAGCCTTGCAGAGCACGTGGGCAATCCGTGGCGGGCGGGCGACGGCGGCTCGCCCCCGGGCTGCCGGCTGGTGGCGGTGGGGAGCGCGCTACCCGAGCGCCGCCTCACCAACTCCGAGGTCGAGACCTTCCTGGACACCTCCGACGAGTGGATCAGCAGCCGGACCGGGATCCGGGAGCGGCGCATCGCGGATCCCGAGATCACCCTAGTGGAAATCGCCGCCCGCGCCGCCCGGGCGGCCATGGCCGCCGGGGGCTGGACGGCGGACGACGTGGATACGATCATCTGCTCCAGCAGCTCGCCAGACGAGACGTTCCCCTCGCTGGCCTGCCGGCTGCAGGCCGAGCTGGGCTGTCCCCACGGGGCGGCCTTCGACATCCAGGCTGCCTGCTCCGGGGCAATCTATGGGCTGGCGCTGGCCCAGTCGCTGATCCAGACCGGGCTCAGCCACCGGGTGCTGGTCGTGGCGGCGGAGCTGTTCAGCCGCCTGGTGGACTGGTCGGACCGGTCGACCGCGGTCCTCTTCGGGGATGGTGCCGGGGCGATGCTGGTCGGGGGGCCAGGCGAACCCGGCAGCGAGATCGTCGCCATCGACCTGGGGGCGGACGGGGCGGGGGCGGCCTCCCTCGGCACCTCGCCCGCCTCGGACGCGGCGCTCCCGGAAGGGATCCCGGCGTACGCCCGGGCGGAGCGGTCCCTCAACCGGGTCGTCTTCATGAACGGTCGCGAGGTCTTCCGCTTCTCCACGCGCATCCTGGAGCAGCTGATAGTCCGGCTCGCCGCGGCAGCCGGGGTGACCCCCGGGGAGATCACCCTGGTGGTCCCCCATCAGGCCAACTCCCGGATCCTGGCCACCGCCGCTGGTAGGCTCGGCATGCCGCTGGAGCGCTTTGTCATCAACGTCGACCGGATGGGCAACACCTCGTCCGCCTCGATCCCTCTGGCTCTGGCCGAGGCCGCCGCCGTCGGCCGCATCGCGCCCGGGGCCGGGGTCTGCATGGTGGCCTTTGGGGCAGGGCTCACCTGGGGCGGAGCCTTCCTCAGATGGGGGGACACCCCGGCGCTCGTCGATGACCCCGGGGGGGAGCAGATATCCGATCGGGGACGACAGGAGGCAGTGGAGTGACGCAGGCGCGGAACGGAACCAGGATCGTGGTCACGGGGATGGGGGCTGTGACCCCGGTCGGCATCGGGGTCAAAGCGGCCTGGGAGGCTGTGTGCGCCGGCCGCAACGGCATCCACCGGATCCAGGGTTTCGACCCCGAGCCTTATGGGTCGCAGATGGCGGGTGAGGTGCTGGACTTCGAGCCTACCGACTACCTAGACCGCAAGCAGGTCAGCCGCACCGCTCGCTTCACCCAGTTCGCGCTGGCCGCCACCCAGGAGGCCATGGACCAGTCCCGCCTGCCCATAGACGACTCCAACCGGGACCTCGTGGGGGTGATCGTGGGCTCGGGCATAGGGGGGCTCAAGGTCACCGAGGAGGCCACCCACACCCTGGCGGAGCGGGGCCCGCGGAGGCTGAGTCCCTTCACCGTGCCGATGATCCTGGCGGACATCGCCGCCGGGGAGGTCGCCATGCGCTTCGGGGCCAGTGGCCCCAACTTCGCCCTGGTCTCCGCCTGCGCCACGGGGGCACACTCGATCGGGGAGGCAGCGGAGATCATCCGGCGGGGGGACGCGGTGGCCTGCATCGCGGGCGGAAGCGAGGCCTCGATCACGCCGCTGGCGGTGGGCGCGTTCAGCTCCATGCGGGCCCTCTCGCAGCGCAACGACGATCCGGAGCACGCTAGCCGGCCCTTCGATGCGGGTCGGGACGGGTTCGTGGTCGCCGAGGGCTGCGCCATCCTCATCCTGGAGGAGTACGAGCATGCCCAAAGGCGCTCGGCACCCATCCTGGCCGAGGTCGCCGGGTACGGCGCCAGCGCCGATGCCTATCACCTGACCGCCCCTGAGCCCAGCGGGCGGGGGGCCAGGCGGGCGATGGTCCGGGCGCTGGAGAAGGCCGGCGCGGGACCGGAGGAGGTGGACTACGTGAACGCCCACGGCACCTCCACCCCGATGAACGACGCCGCCGAGACCTCGGCCCTCAAGCAGGTTCTGGGTGAGAGGGCCGGTCGGATCCCGGTGTCCTCCACCAAGTCCATGACCGGACATGCCCTGGGGGCCGCGGGAGCGATGGAGTCGGTGTTCTCGGTGATGGCCATCGTGGACGGCCGGGTTCCACCGACCATCAACTACCGGGATCCGGACCCGGAGTGCGACCTCGATTACGTGTCTGAGGGAGCCCGGCTGGTGCGACCCCGGCTGGTGCTGAACAACTCCTTCGGCTTTGGCGGGCACAACGCCTGCCTGGCCTTCCGGGCTATCGAGCCGGGGCCTTAACCAGGCCTTAGCCCCGGGATAGCCCTGGCTTAGCCCCCCCGGCGCCACACTCGCTTCGAGGGGTCGCCCCGGGGACTGGCCAACCCCGCCCTCGATCCTGGCGTGGTCGAGGGCACCGCTTCGCCGGACCCTCCCGTGCTGGGGGCTGCCCTCGGCAGCCCCCAGCCTTGCTGGCCCCTGGATGGCCGCGTCACCCGGGTGGCAACTCCAGGGGGGCGCTGAAGGGATACCCCCTTGGTTGGCGCCGTTCCCGGTGGAATCCTCGGAGCGTCCCGGAAGGCGACCCGGAAGGAGGTGGACGCCATGGACAGGCCGGCGGCTCGGGCTCCTCAGCGAGCCGGGGGTGGAGCTGGGGCAGTTCCCGAGGCTGAGCTGACGAAGTTCGCCGCCACCTTCACCCCGACCGGCAGACCGCCCCGCCGTACCTCGGCTGACGCCGGCGGCTGCCAGCGGCGGCAGGGCAGGGCAGTAGAGCACCGGCTTCGGGGGCGCGCGCTCGCCCTGGCGGCGGCGCTGGTCCTGGGCGGTGCGGCGTTGTCCGTCCTGCTTCCCGGGTCGCCCGGCAAGCCCAGCCCATCCACGCGGGCCGAGACGGCGGGGGCGGGCATCAACCTGGGGCGCATCGCCCACCTGGCGGACTCCGGGGTGGTGACCATCTCCGCGGTGGACGCCTACGGCGAGGACCGCCTCAGTGCCACCGGCGTCATCGTCGACCGGGACGGGGAGGTGCTGACCAATAACCATGTCGTCGAGGGGGCGACCTCGATCGTGGTTCAGCTCGGGGGAGTGGGCCGGTCATACCCGGCCACGGTGGTGGGAGCCGCTCCCAGTCGCGACATCGCGGTCCTTGCGGTGGCGGGCGCCGAGGACTTCCGGCCCCTGCCCATGGCCGGGTCGGCGGAGCTCCACCCCGGTTCTGCCATCGTGGTGGTGGGGAACCAGGGCCCGGGCGCCCCATTGGCGAGTGCCGGCGAGGTCGTTGGGCTGGGGAGGCGGCTGGCGGCGACCGACCCCGTGACCGAGGCGCCCGAGGACCTCCTGGGGATGATCGAGATGAATGTGCCGGTTCAGCCGGGAGACTCCGGTGGCCCGGTCCTGAATGCGTCGGGGCAGGTGGTGGGGATGACCACGGCTGGCGAGGAGATCGTGGACGGGCTGGTCCCCGCGGACGCGGCCTACGCCATCCCCATCGCGGCGGCGCTCGGGGTGGCTGACCAGATCGAGGACGGGAGCGGCGGACCGGGAATCGTCCTCGGCGCCCCGGCGTTCCTCGGCGTAGAGGCCGAGACCTACATCCCCGAGTTGGAGGCGGGTCCGCCGCCAGTCCTGGCCCTCCTCAGCGACCAGCGGGCGCACCCGTCCTCGGGCGCGCTGGTCCTGCAGGTGGCGAGCGGCTCCCCGGCCGCCCTGGCCGGGATGCAGGCAGGGGACGTGATCGTCCGCCTGGCCACCGTCCGGGTCGACTCCCTGGGAACCCTGCGAACGGCCCTTGAGGGGCTGCATCCAGGTAGCGAGGTCGAGGTGTGCTGGGTGGATCCCTCAGGGGACCTCGTGGCCGCCACGGTCGACCTCGCCGCCGGGCCCCCCGCCTGAGGCTCGAACCCCATCTCGATTGCCGCCCACCTGGGGGGAAACCCTGGTGGTTGTGGGGGTGGAGTCACGCCCTGGGAAATCGGTGCAATCACCCTTAGAACTGCGGGCCGAGAACTCCAGACTCTGTAAGTGGAATCCACCGGAAGCCCCGGCGAGGCCGGGGTGATGGGGAGAGGTATTAAGGGTCTGGGCCCCACGGCCCGGGAGGTGCCACGATGCGACGGAAGACCTTCGACGGAATCCTGACAGTGCTGGGAGCGCTGATCACGGTGATCCTGGTGGGGGCGGGCTCGCTCCTGCTCTGGGGCGCCAACTACACCAACACCGAGGTCCACAATCAGCTGGCCGCTCAGAAGATCTACTTCCCGGCAGCCAACAGCGCTGAGATCACGGCGCTTCCCAAGGCTGACGCCACCCTGATGAAGCAGTACGCGGGCCAGCTCATGACCACCGGAGCTCAGGCCGAGGTCTGGGCCGACCACTTCATCGCCGTCCATCTCCACGAGATTGGGCTCACCTACGACCAGGCGAGCACACTGGCTCGCTCCAACCCCACCAACGCCAAGTACGCGGCCCTCGAGAGCACGGTTTTCCAGGGCACCACACTGCGCAGCGAGCTGCTGGAGGCCTACGGGTTCTCCGTCTTCGGAACCATCGCCTGGATCTCCTCGCTGGTGGCCTTCTCCCTGGCGGTGGTCTTCCTCCTGCTGACGGTGCTGGGGGTTGCCCACTGGCGGAAGGTCTCACCCACGGCTGAGATCTGAGCCCAAAAGCTCTGCCCAGACCCGGAAAGGAGGGGTCCCGCCCACTGGGCGGGACCCCTCCCGATTGTCTACACGGCGAAATCAACGCCGACCGCCGTCGGCTGGTTCGCCCAGCCAACCCCTCAATCGTCCTGCCCAGTACCTGGCCGACCCGGTCCCCGCGTCCCGGAAAGCAGGCCGCCATGGGGGGCAACCGCGGCTCATCGCCCCGGCATCCACCCAGCGACAGCAGGTGATTCCGCGCTGATCTGGCCTCCTCTCACCTTCGACCATGGGAGATGGAATTCCTCTCCGGGCCGCCGCCGCGGCCCGACCCTGGAGGGCTAGGTGGTGGGATTGGCTTCCGGCACGGCGATTCCGAGCAGGAGCTCGGGCTGGGCCCGCGCGGCTGACTTCCTGACCTTCGTCAAGCCTCACATTGACGTGACCTTTGTGGCCGTGGCGGTCGCGGGGGCGGTCGTCAGCTGGCACTGGTCCGGCCCCTTCCCGCTCTTCCGGGTCCTTGTGCTGGCGGGCTCCGTGGCCCTGCTCAGCTCCGGGGCCGAGTGCTGGACCAACATCCATGACCGCGATCTCGACGCGCTGATGCCCAGGACCCAGGGCCGGCCCCTGGTGAGCGGCCGGATCTCCCTGCCAGAAGCGCTCATTCTCGCCGTGGTCCTTACCGGGCTGGGGCTGGCGCTGGCGGCGCTGCTGGGCCCGGTCGCCCTGACCTTCCTAACCTTCGCCCTTCTCAGCAACGTGGTGGTTTACAGCCTGCTCACCAAGCGCGCCACCCCCTGGAGCATCGTTCTCGGCTCGGTGGTGGGGGCACTCCCCCTCTGGGCCGGCGCGGCGGCTGTTCGTGAGCCGCTGCCCGCGGCGGAGTGGATGCTCGGCGGCACGGTGGGCGTCTGGATCTTCGTCCACATCTGGGTGATCGCTCTGCGCTATCGGGACGACTACGCTGCCGGGGCCGTCCCCATGGCGCCACTGGTCTGGAGCCCGGGCTGGCTCCGCGCGGGCCTCGTGGTGTCCGCGGCGGGGATGGGCGCCCTCGCGGTGAGTTCTCTCCTCAGCCTGGGCGGGCCGGCGGTGCCCGTGGCTGTGACTCTGACCGCGGCCTACACCGCCGCGATCCTGGTGGGCACGGCCGTGGTGCCCACCAGGCCCCGGCTGGCGGGCCCGCTGATTCACCTCATCACGGTCTATTTGTTGGTGGTCCTGGGGGCGGCGGTGGCCTGCGCTCTATGAGCGCGCGGCGAGCCGCCTGAAAGGTTCTAGCGGAGAGGAGAGGAAGATGGCAACAGCAGTCGACACCACGGGCAGCCCGGGATCGCTTCCGATCTCAAAGGGTTCCGGGCTGGACTTCACGGCCGTGATGGTGAGGGTCCTCATGGCCTGGATCGTGATCGTGGCGGTGCTGAGCTTCATCACTGCCCCCTGGCTGGCTCCGGGCAACAGCGGTGACCTCACTCCCACCCTGGTGTGGTTCTACCACGCCCTCATGCTTCCGGCCGCCCTCCTGTTCCTGATCATCTGCACCAGGGTGTTCACCCTGCACTCCTGGGTGCGTTACCTGGTGACCCACAGCGCTCTGGTGGCGCTCTTCGAGGGTGCCGGTTTCCTGATCCTCGGCTACGGGACCCTGCACAACGTCCCGTCGCTGGTCGACTTCGGCTTCTGGGTAATCATGCCGGCCACCCTGGAGCTCTTCGGGGTGACGGTGTTGTTCGTCGTGGACCTCGCCTGGTGTGCCCTGGTACCCCCCAAGGGTGAGGCCATGACCCCGCAGAAGGCCGAGATCACCTGGGTGTTCTTCTTCGCTGGGGTCTCGGTGCTCACCTGGGTGGTGTTCGGGCTGCTGGCGGCGGCCTCTGAGGTGGGCATCAGCTGGAGTTTCTGGGCGGGGGCCCAGCACGAGTCCACCTCGGCGCTGATGGGCAACATCGTGACCTCGCACTCCCACGGGATGCTGCCCACCTTCATGGGAGCGATCGTGCTGCTGGCGGCGGAAGCCTTCGGCTACTCCCGGCTCACCGGCGCGCGCAAGCAGGTGGCTCGGTCGGGGGCCGGCCTGATGCTGGCGGGGATCGCCCTCTACTCCGGCATCTACACCGTCTCCGGGCTGGGCACCTTCGTGATCCCCGCCTGGTTCCCCCACGGCGCGGGGGGCGCCAACGGCATCGCCATGGACGACACCATGACCGGGCTCGTGGGCGTGGGCTCACTCATCCTGGCGGGCGCGATGCTGCCTGAGCTTCGTGGGGCCTTCCTCCGGGTTGCCGGGGGCACCGGGCGGGCGCTCCGGCGGCTGAACCCGGTCCGGGTCGGGGTCTACCTCACCTACGTGATGGCGACCGCCGACATGTACTTCTACGGCTACTACATCGAGATGAACGAGACCCAGTTCGGGTTCGCCAGCACCGGCTCCGCCTCCCGGGTGATCGACGACCAGATCTTCACCCGCAGCCACTTGCTGTTCGTCTTCGGGGCGCTGCCGATTGTGGCCGTCTTCCTGCTGGCCACCGAGCTGGTGGGCAACGTATCCGCCGCGGGGGTCAGGGTGAAGAAGTGGATGGCCCGCCTGGTGATGGCGGGCATGGTGGTGACGCTCGTGGGCATGGGTATCTGGGTGTTCTCGACCCCGGGACACCTGACCACCTGGTCCATCGGCAGTGGGGGAGAGCTGCTCTACGTCGCCGGACAGGTGCTGATGCTGATCGGGGCCATCGTCTCCTTGTTCGCCCCGCTGCTCAACCGGAGCGAGTCGGGGGCCACCCTGGAGGCGCCGGCGCCTCGCGCGAGCGCCGCCTGACCCAACTGGTCCGCACCCTCCTCGAGGAGGGTGCGGACCGTTCCCCGTCCGTACCGGACAGGGTCGGCCGAATATCGCCGCTGTCGCTGGCCCTGGGCTGAAAGCGCCGCGCAGCGGGCCGGGTCGCCTGGCACTCTCCTGCTGGCCGGGTCACCCGGCCATCCAGGGCGCTCAAACTGAATGGTCGGGCTGCCCGACCCCAGTCGTGATGAGGTCCCGGAGGGACTCGGTGACGTAGAAAGTCCATGCCCCCGAGCAGGCCTCGCAGCACTCCAGGCTGTCCGTCAGCCCCCTGTGGGTGAAGCGCAGCTCGGTGGCGCCGTGTGCTGGTTCGATCTCGAAGCAGATCTCCGTGCCGACCCACTCGTCCGGGTCCTTCGTGAAGTTGAGGTGGGCCTCGTCAACCCGCCAAACAACGCGCCGGCCGGGCACCAGGTCGGAGATGGTCTGCTTGGAGTAATGGACGTCTCCATACCGATAGGAGAAGGTGGAGCCCAGAGTCCCCGTCTCTCCGGAGACGTCCTCCGACCACCAGCCGCGCACGTTGTTGACTGCGGCAAAGACGGCATCCGGAGGCTGGTCCACGGTGATACTGACGGAGAAGTCGCGACTGCCCATGGCGGTGTCCCTCCTAACGCGAGGTTGTATGGTGCAAGCGATAGTACACCACTAACTTGCTTCATGCAAGTGATGGATGGGAGGCCCCATGCTGGGAAGGAGCTACGACCAACAGGTCTGCTCGATCGCCCGCGCCCTGGAGGTGGTCGGCGAGAGGTGGACCCTACTCATCGTCCGCGACGCGCTCTTCGCGCACGTGACCCGCTTCAACGACTTCCAGCACAATCTCGGCCTGGCCACCAACGTGCTGAAGACCCGGCTCGACTCACTGGTTGCCGCCGGGCTCATGGAGCGGCACCCCTCCGGGTCAAAAGAAAGGAGCGAATACTGGCTCACGGAGAAAGGGCGCGACTTGGCGCCGGCCCTCATCGCGCTCACAGCCTGGGGCGATCGCTGGGCGAGTCCCGACGGCCCTCCCATCCTCTACCGGCACACAAACTGCGGCGGCTCGGTAGTTCAGGCGCTGTGGTGCGCGACCTGCGGCGAGATCCCAATTGCGGAGGTGGGTGTCCGCCCGGGGCCCGGGATGCCCGCCGAATATCTCGCCGCAAGACGGCCCCGGCGGGCACCGGAGCACGGTCCGATCTCGAGAGGTGTGACTGCCGCCGGGGGATGATGCGGTGAGCCGGGTCGCACCGCGGGCCACCACCGACGAGGTCCGGGGCGCCCCGCAGCTCTCCCGAGCCTGATCTCAAGGTGTGGTGCCCGCACCAGGACTCGAACCTGGAACCTCGGGATTAAAAGACCGCGCAGCCTATGTCCGCTGGGGTTCGCTTACCTCCGTGTCCGTATTCAATCTGCAGCGCTGGCGGGGGCCAAGCGCCTGCCCGCAGCCGGGTCTGTCCGCTCCCGTTGCTGTCAACGTTGCTGGCAGTCCGCCAAGTCGCGACATGCGTCGTAGGTTGGGGGTGGGGGCTGGGAGCTGGCCCTGAGCACAGCGAGCGGGACATGGGGACAGCCGCGGGCGGGGGCGCCAGCGGGCGACCTGAGTGGTCTGGTTGCCCGGAGCCCGGCCGCTGCGAGGAGCCGCAATTGGCCCACGGCGGTACTTCAGCTGCGCTGGTCCCGCTGTACCTTCGGGAAGAATTGGCGGAGCCTTGGCTTTGGCAAGGGATTGGTCGGGGCCAGCCCGACCCGGAAGAGATACAAGGGACGCCCTGGTAGGCGGCCACGAAAATTGGACAGTGGCGGCCACCAAAACTGGACAGGCCAGGACGTGATCGTTCCCACGACTGCCAGGTCGTCGGCATGCTCCACGGCAAGGTCGCGTATAGCTCACCGTCAATGACAGCCAGCTCGCGGACCACTTGGGGCGCCGCTCGCGGCCGGGTGAGCGTCTCCAGGAACGCGGCAAGCTTCTGGGAGGTCTCGTGCAGGGCCCGGTAGTGACCCAAAGGACCTCTCACCGGCTGCCAGACGCGCCCCGGGCAGGCAAATTACCCAACGTAGTCCGTGTTTGCGAACGATAGCCGAAAACGGACCCGCCGTGATGGACGAAAACAGGACCACCTTGTCGGTCTGTGGATAAAGGGGTAGCAGTCGTAGGGGGGGTGAGGGGTCCGGGGAGCGGGGGTTGGACAACCTGGGGAGTGGGGAAAGGTCGAGGTGTCCCAGGTCATCGGCAACCGGTTCCGGGCCTCCTGGGCCGTTGTAGCG
>JAKAXE010000136.1 GCA_021816695.1 bacterium
CCGATCTGACCAGGGAGAGGAGTTCCGACTCGGGCAGGGCCGCGGCCCGAGCCGCGTCCAGTCCGGCGCGCCGGGCTGCGGTGAGGTAGCCACGGATAGTGGCGCGGGCCAGTCCGAGATGGGCTGCGATCCGGCGCTGGCTCCAGCCCTCCTCGGTGAGTTGGAGCGCGAGTCTCAGCCTCCGGGCGCGCCGGGCGCGGACCAGTGGCGAGACCCCCGCCCGGATGCGAGTCGGGGGCTGCGACTCTTGCCGGCGGCCTGAACCGCAAGGGGGCCCGGCCATGTGGCCGGACCCCCAGGCTCGCCCGCCAGGGTTAGCGGGTGAGCGGGCACTAAAGGGCAATGGAGGGGTGGTCAGCTCGCGAACCGATACATCTGCGGGTAGACATTGCCGAAGGGATCCAGCGGGGTCACGCCGTGAAGGGAGCTCTTGTACATCACGAGCCCTTGGAGAAGCGGGACCGTGGGCACGTAGACCACGGGCAGCTGCTCGGCCAGCTGGTCCTCGTAGCGGAAGAGGGCGGCGATCTCCGCCGCCTGGTTGGGGGCGGTGTGGGTGGCGACGATGTTGGCGGTGGTTGTGGAGTTGCACCAATCGCCGCCGTTGCTGGCACTGCCGCAGCCGAACAGCTCACCTCCAGTGGGCAGGTAGTCAGGTGCGTAGGACCAGCCGCCGCCCCAGTTCGCCAGCTCCCAGCCGGAACAGGGGTTGGCCATGGTGCATCCATTGAAGGCGGTGGCCAAAACCTGGCTGAAGGGGGCAGTGGAGAGAGTAAGGTCGATCCCGGCTTGACTGTGGAGCGCCGACTGCATGGCTTCCATCTCGTTGGTCAGGGACACCGAACCGCTCGCGTAGAGGAGGCTGAACTGCAACTTCTGCCCGTTGGCGATCCCCGCCCCGCAGTCAGCCGTTCCGTCGCCCGGCCGGGAGCAATAGCTGGTGCCGCCGGGGACCACGGTCCACCCGTGGTCGCGCAGAAGGCTGACCGCCCGGCTGGGGTTGTAGGGGTACGGTGGGGTCCCCGCTTCGAGCGGGCTCTCGTCCGGGTTGTGGGCGGGGTAGGTGGGCACCGGGCCGTCGGTTACCGTTGCGTAGCCCGCCAGGAAGTCCTTGATGTACTGAGGCTGGTTGATCAGCGATTGAAACGCCTGGCGGAAGTAGAGCTGGCGGAAGATCGGCCCCACCGTGGGGTTGGTGAAGTTGTACGGGAAGTAGGTGAACGCGAACCCATACCACGGCGCAAAGGTGTAGCCGAAGCGGCGCTCGAGCGATGCCTTCTGGGAGATGTCCTGTGGCGGGATGAACCCGAAGGTGAGGGCGCCCGCCGCCAATGCGTCGAATTCCGCGGTATCGGTGGTGAAGGGCTCCTCGATGAAGGCCGAGATGGTTGGCTTGGACGGGCCCGAGTAGTCGCGATTCGGCACCAGCTTCGCGTAGCCCGAGGAGGTGAACTGGGCCAGCCGGAAGGGGCCGTCCACGACCTGCCAGAGCCGATTGCTGGCGTACGTCCCCAGGTCCTGAGACTGCGAGTTGAGGAACTGGGCGACTCCGAGGGCGCCGCTGGTGGCGTTGCCTGGGTTCTGGGGGACGTACTGGGCGGGGCTGGTGCCGGACAGGGGCACCCGGGTCTCGGCGGAGGCGTCGTAGTTCCCCACCGGACCCGAGGACGAGAGCTCATCCCAGGACGCCTGGGGCATCGGGACTATCTGGCTCAGCTCGTTGTACAGGAACCAGGTGGGGTTATAGGAGGCGTTGAGCTTCATGGTCAGCGAGTAGGTGCCGGTGGCCCCGTAGCTGACCACGTTCTCCGGGAAGCCACCTGGCACCGCGGCGCCCCATCCGGGACCGGGAGCACTCTGCGAGCCGATGGCCGGGGCGTTGGGGTCCGTCGATGCGCTCAGCAGGTTCAGCCAGAAGATCACGTCGCGCGAGGTCAGCGGCTGGCCGTTGGACCACTGCCAGTGCTTGAGGGTGATGTTGACCACCGTGTCCCCAGCCGAGAAGGTGGGTGGGTTGGCAATGCTGAGATTGGGGTTTAACGAGGGCTCGCCGTTGTTCCCGAACCAATAGAGCGGGGGATACATCATGTAGGAGAACTGTTCGGAGTTGGTCACACTGAAGTCGGCCGAGGGCTCCAGCGGGAAGATGTAGTTGGGCGGGGCCGCGGCCCCTTCGGCGAAGGTGACCACCCCCCCGGTCGTGGTGTGGTGGCTGGACACGGCTCCACCGCATCCGGCCAGCAGGAGGACCACGCCGGCGGCAACGCCGAGTGGTCGCAGGATCGTGGGCCACGTGACTCGTCTCATCGTCCCTGGCACCTCCCAGAACTGGAGCGGCAAACTGCGCGGGCTGTTCGGCCCGTTCAGGGCGAACGCTATAAGTGCCGTCGGGCGCGGTCATCGCCCGTTGGTCTGAAAGGCCGAGTTCCCGCCATCCCCCAATGGGCTGAATCTCGCGCAGGGCCTCAGCCGGGGACGGCTGGAGTCGGCCTTCGGAGAAGCATCCCCCGCGCTGCCAGGAGGACCAGGGCGCCTGAAAGCGCCTCCACCGCCGCCAGCCCCCAGGCCCAGCCGTATCCGAAGTGGCTGGCGAGTACTCCGAAGAGGAGCGGGCCGAGGACAGAGCCCACCCGCCCCCCGGTCTGGGTGATCCCCGTGGCCCGTCCGGGAGCAGCCGGATGGGCCCGCACCACGGCGAAGTTGAAGAGGCCGTTCCAGCCCCAGCCGACCCCGAAGGCCAGCAC
>JAKAXE010000137.1 GCA_021816695.1 bacterium
CGTTCCCACTTCGGGGATGGGGAGGGGGTCCTAAAGGGCCCTCGCCTCTACCCCTCTCGGCGGATGAGGGGGAGGCGGGGCCCCGGCCCCCGGCGCTTGCACTCCGGGTATGGAAGGTGCTAGCATCCGGGTCACTCAACGGCCGGGACTGAGGCTAACACAGCCGGGGCCCCGGGCGCTATATGGAGGTTCGCCCGTGTCCAGAGTGGCGGAGGCATGGAGAGGCTACCGTCCTGACGGTGTGACCATTCAGGCCTGGTTTGAAGGGGATGGCCGCGCCTCCCCGGAGCCCTGGATCAGGGGGATCTTGGAGTGTCCGACCCTTTCAGACATGAGGAGAGAGGTCCTCTTGCGGAGGTTCGGCCTCTTCCCTGGCGACGACGGTCCCTGGACGCAGAAGGAGCTGGCCAGTCGCTACTCGATAGACAGGGGGACCGTGAGGGCGATCGAACGTCGGGCCAAGCTCGAGGTGGTGGCCTGGGTGCTCTTCCCCGCAGACGTCAATGCCGACCTCGAGGCACTAACCATCAGCACCAAGCCGGCCAACCGCCGGCGTGCGACTAAAGGAGGGCATGAAGATGCCAGTTCCACTCAAGGCGCCGGAGCGCATCCCCTGGAAGGGAGGCGACATGGGCTTCGGCACGGCGGACCAGCGGGAGCTGCTCAAGCAGGGTCACCCGTTCCTGATCCTGGACGCGAAGGCGGACTTCGGCGAACGGAAGGACATCGCGCTGGTGGTGCAGCTGTGCAACCAGCTGGGAGCTCCGATCCAGGACTTCGAGGCGTTCATCTTCACCCTGGGCAGCTCTCCGAGCCGGCTGAAGCTGGTGGAGCAGGTGCGGGAGGTGTCTCACCCGCAGGACGGTCCCGAGGACTCTCTGGGGCCGGTGCAGATCCGCCGGGTGCCGGCGAAGGATCCGGGCAAGTCCGAATTCATGCGGATCGTCAACGTGGGCGAAGGCCCGCAGGGGGACGAGATCCCCTTCTAGAACACCCCCCCCTGGGGCCGGGGAGCAATCCTCGGCCCCTTGACGGGGATGTTCTGTGACCTCCTGGCGCCGGGTGGGCGGCCCTGAGAAGACCAGGACGGGGCGGCGCATCGTCCCCGGATCCCAGCGCTGGGACGCCTATTGGCGGCGCCAGTTCACTCCCGCTACCGGCCGGATGCCGGTATACCGGGCCATGTGGAAGGGGCACCGCCAGTGGGTGGTCGGGATCGGGTGGCCGGATCGGTACGAATTCATTTATGAGCTGCCCCCGCAGGCCCGATTCCTTGCTGGAGCGGACCTCCGCCCTCTGATCGTCTCCATCGAGCGGTCGGAGCGCGGATACGGCCGGGACCCGCAGCGGGCCGCCTTCCTGCTCCGCTTTAGGGTGGGCGCATACGAGCGAGGGAACCCGGACCTGCTGCGCTGGATAAATCCGGGATTTGGGATGCGAGTGGCGCGGATGCGCAGCATATTCCTCTCCATGGGCCAGGAGGAGCTGCGCTCCTGGGTGCAGACGAACGTGGCAGCCTCAGGTCAGCAGGTCACGGCGCCGGTGGCCATATCGGCGGTGGTGGCGCCCTGAAATGTCGGGGTGGGGATTCTGGCCGGCGTACCGTGATCGAAGTCCCCGTGTTCGCACCATGGCGCTCTGGAATGTCCGCCGAGGCCAGGGTGTCCTGCTGGAGACGGGCGAGCTGCATTATCCAGAGAGCTGGGAGGAGCTGAAGGCCCTGGTCCTGGACCAGGACCTGGATCTGTACCTGGACGATCTCGGGAGCATGCCCTGGATGGAGGAGGCCATCCAGGATCCCAAGGCTGAGGTGATCTGTCGGGAGCGGGATCACTCGGTGGCGGGGATCGAGGTCTGGGGTAAGCGGAAGCGCCGCTGGATCGGTGAACAGGGGGTATGGGGATTCATAAACGGTGACATCTCCCACCTCCTGCTCCTGCGCCAGTTGATGGAACATATGGGGGAGGGGACGCGCCAAAGCCCGTCCTCTCTGGGCCAGGCGATAATGCGCCGTTGTTGGCGAGAGCAGGGCCTCCGACCGCGGCGAGTGCCGAGCCACCATATCCGGGCCCTGCTCGAGAAATTGGGGGTCGGCGGCCGGTCGGATCACAAGGTGAGGCCGGAGGAGGTGTTCGAGCAGGTCTACGAGGTGGACCTGAAGAATGCCTACCTATCCCGGATGCACGTCCTTCCGGACGGTATGCCGGACCAGCTGGATCCGGAAGTGGACGGTCTCCTGGAGCAGACGGCCAAGGGGACCATGTTCGGCCCCTACGCCTCGGACATATTCACCTGGGTGGGTCGCGCCGTGGTGCACATCCCCGAGGGCATCGAGCTGAATTTTGGCCCCTTCCCGGTGCGGCTGGAGAATGGGGACGTCGAATACCCGGTCAGTCCGGGATGGTATGGGGCGGAGGGCGAAGGGGACCTGCTGCTCTGGAAGGAGGAGGTTCAGGACTGCCTCGAGGCCGGCTGCGAGGTGTGGCTGCGCGGACCCCAGTGGGGGTGGCGCAACTCGACCTCCGGCATGGCCCTGGCGGCCGAGCGGATGGCCAAGCTCAGGGATGAGGCGCCGGAGGGCCTGGACGGGCTCGTGAAGCTCTGCATCGTAGCCTCGATAGGCTGGTTCGGCCAGAAGCCGCTGCACTCGGTGGTGGTACCGGCGCCAGTGGCCGCAGACGGTGAGGGAGGAGACACAGAGCCGCTCCTGGCCTCCGCCGAGGCGGGAGCCTTCGCGGTC
>JAKAXE010000072.1 GCA_021816695.1 bacterium
ACTGCTGCCCCTGCCCCATCCCTCGGGAGCCAGCCGGTGGCTGAACCGGCCCGAGCACCGGGAACTTCTGGGACAGGCACTGGAGCGGCTGTCCCAGCTGCTTCGCAAACCTTGGCGGGGGACACGGAAGCGGCTATAGTAGGCCGCGATCTTGGCTGCCAGCAAGCGCGCGCGGGGAGGACCGGAGAGGGCGAACGCCCCCCGCGCCAGCGAGATCAACGTCCCTCCCGTGGAGGCTAGGACGGCGGGCCGCTCCGCGGACGAGATCCTGGAGCTGATCTTCACGCCCACGCCGCGGGCCAGCCCGGCGGAGCAGGCGGAACGCACCCTGCGCCGGCCCAAGCCGTTGGTCTACGTGGCCATGAGCAATCGCAACTTCTACTGGCGGCAGCAGCTCACCAAGTTCGTTTTGGACGAGAACCGGGTGCCGGTGGCCCCCTTCATGCTCTTCGACTACTACCTGATGCACACAGTGCCCAAGGACCTGGTGCGCGAGGCGTTGAACAATCTCATCGCTCGCTGCGACGAGGTCTGGGTCTTCGGCGAGCTCTCCCTGGGCCTCAAGGTTCAGGTGGGGATCGCCAAGCGGATGCACAAGCCGGTGCGTTATTTCGACATCAGTGAGCTGCCCTACCAGGTGACCGGGATCCCAGAATCCATGGTCCCCGAGGAGCGCTAGGGGAAGGCGTCCTCCGGGGCCTGGTGCACGGGTGCGGACGATGGTCCGATCGAGAGTTCGAGCTTGGCCCGATCCAGGGCTGTCCCCAGGGCAGCTGGCGGGAAGGGCATCGGGGGCTGGGGGACGCGCGGTCCCATGCCCAACTCGCCGAGGCACCAGCTCGAGGCTTGGGCCAGCTGCTCCTGCTGGCGAGCGACGAACTCCGGGCCGACCACTCGCCCATGGCCTGGTACGACTAGCTTCGGCGCCAGCGCCAGCAGCCGCCCCAGGACCCGCGCCCAGCTCAGAGGGTAGGAGTCCTCCAAGGCCGGGGGGCCGCTCTCCTCCACCAGGTCGCCGGCCAGTACGGTCCCCAGGTCGGGCAGGACCACCACCAGATCGTGATCGGTGTGGCCCCGCCCCATCACTCGCAGGTGTGCCTCGATCCCGCCCAGGTCAAGCCGCGCCTCCTGGTCCACAGGCCGGTTCGGGAGCACTATCGGGGCCGCCCCCAGCCGGGCCGCGAACTCCGGGTCCTCCTCGCGAAATGACTCGGCCGCCTCCCGTTGCTGGGAGGTGCCGCTGCGCTGCAGGGTGGTCAAGCAACCCTCCGAAGCGTAGATCGTCGACTCCGAGAATGCCGAGTTGCCGAAGCAATGGTCGTAGTGGGCGTGGGTGTTGACCACGGCCAGCTCTTGGCGCCCCAGCTCCACCTCCACCGCCCGGCGCAGCTCCATTCCCTCCTCCCGGGTGCTGCCGGTGTCCACCAGCAGAGCCAGGCGGTCGCCCCGGACCAGAATGCAGTTGACGTCCACCGGGCTTCCCACCCAGCGGAGGATGCCGTCCGTGACGGCCTGCCAGCGTCGGGATGTGGTCAAGGTCGGGTGCCGGCCCCACCGGGGGAGGAGGCCAAACCTCCGGGCCGGGGCGGGCGGCTCACAGGTCAGCCGGTGGTGAGGCGGTAGAACTGCGGCTGGATGGCGTCGAACACGTTCTGGGGCACGAGTCCCTTGAGGCCCGAGCGGTACATGGTCAGCTGCAGTGGGGTGTCGGGAAGGAAGATGACCGGCGCCTGCTGGGCCAGGTAGTCCTGGTAGCGGAAGAGGGCGGCCAGTTCGGCGGACTGGCTGGGGGCGGTGTGGGTGGCCTGGATGTCGGCGTTGGCCACCTGGCTCGAGTAGTCACCTCCGTTGCTCCCTGCTCCGCTGGCGAAGAGTTCGCCTCCGGTGGGGAGGTAGTCGGGCGCATAGGTCCAGTAGTTGACCCAGTTGGCGATCTCCCAGTTGGCGCAGGGGGTGGTCGGAGTGCAGCCGTTGAGCGCCACCGAGGTCACCTGCTGGTAGGGGGCGGACCGGAGCTGCAGCGCGACTCCCGCCTTGGCGCGCGCCACCGACTGCAGCGCCTCCATCTCGTTGTTGGCTTCCACGCTCCCGCTGGGGTAGAGCAGGGTGAAGCCGAGCTTGGCGTCCTGTGCCACCCCGGCCCCACAGTGCCCGGATCCGGCGCCCGGTCGCTGGCAGTAGGTGGTGCCCCCCGGGACCACCTTCCACCCGTGGCTGGAGAGCAGCGCAACTGCCGCAGAGGGGTTGTAGGGATACACCGGACCCCTCCTCTCCAGCGGGCTCTCGAAGGGGTTGTTGGCCGGAAGGACTGGCACCGGCCCCGACTCCGGGGTGCCGTACCCGGCGGCGAAATCGCGGATGTACTGCGGCTGGTCAACCAGCGACTGCATCGCCTGGCGGAAGTAGAGCTGATCGAAGATCGGCGCCACCTGCGGGTCGGTGTAGTTGTAGGAGAGGTAGCCGAACCCGTACCCGTACCAGGGGGCGAAGGAATACCCCCGCTGTTCCAGCCCAGCCTTCTGGGCCAGGTCCTGGATGGGGACGTACCCGATGGTCAGCTGCCCGCTACGCAGCGCGTCGAACTCCGAATTGTCGGTGGTGAACGGCTCCTCCACGAAGGCCGAGATGGCGGGCTTGGGGCTCCCTGAGTAAGAGGCGTTGGGGACGAACCGGACGTACCCAGAGGAGGTGAACGTCTGCAGCTGGAAGGGGCCGTCCACCACCTTCCACAGGGGGTTGGTGGAGTAGGTGGACAGCGTTTGGGACTGGCTGTTGAGGAACTGGGCCACACCCAGCGCGCCGCTGGATGCGGTCCCTGGAGTCTGGGGCACGTACTGGGCAGGTGTGGTGCCGGGAACCGTTGTGCGCGCCTCCGCTGAGGCGTCGTAGTTGCCCACCGTCCCAGTGGCGCTGAGCCGGTCCCAGGATGCCTGGGGGAGGGGATAAATCTGGCTCAGCTCGTTGTAGAGAAACCAGGTTGGGTTGTAGGCGGCGTTCAATCTCAGGGTGAGTGAGTATTCACCGGTCGCCGAGTAGCTCACGAGGTTGGTGGGGAAGCCGCCCGGCACCGAGGCGCCCCAGCCCGGGCCCGGGGCGCTGCTGCTGCCCACCGGGGGGGCGTTGGGATCCGTGGCTGCGGCCAGCAGGTTGATCCAGAAGACCACGTCCCGTGCGGTTATGGGCTGCCCGTTCGACCACCGCCAGTGCTTCATCGTGATGTTGACGGTGGTGTCTCCCGCGCTGAAGCTGGGAGGGAGGGCGATGCTGAGCGAACTGTTCAGAACCGGCTCGCCGTTCTCCCCGAAGGCGTACAGCGGCAAGTACATCTGGTTGGAGAACTGGTAGAGGTTCTGGTTGGTGAAGTAGGTGCCGCTCTCCATGGGGAAGATGTAACTGGGCGGTGAGGCCGCCGCCTCCCCGAAGGTGACCACGCTCCCGCCGCTCCGGTGTCCGCCAGTAGCCGCCGAGCTGCAGGCGGCCAGCAGCACGGTGCTGGTGAGGGCCAGCCCGACTAGGGTCCAGGCCGGGGATCGCAGCAAGTGGAAATCCTCCAGGGGAAACGAGTGCACGCCCAATGGCTCAGGCGCCATCCGGGAGTCGACCCGCTCATGGCACCAGGGGCCTGCCTCCACGTTACCAGCGCCCGGTGGTCGGGGGGAATGGCCCCGCCCGCTACTGCGCTGGGGCAGCGGCGAGCTCTCTGGCCGGGCTCTGCCGAGAACAGTGCCCGATCTCCCTTGACAACGATATATCGGTGAGCTATCATCGACACGTCGAAAACAGGTTGGGCTTGGAGGACGCAACATGGTCGAGGACAGATGGATGCAGCGAGAGGGGCACATGCGAGGTCATTGCGCCGGGGGGCCGGGGGGACGGCACCGCGGACGCTTCGGCCGCTTTGATGGCGAGGGCATCGGCAGAGCCTTCAGGGGCGGATGGGGCGGAGGCATGAGGGGTCCCATGGGCATGGGCCGGGCTCCCCGCGGCAACGTGCGCGCCGCCATCCTCCTGCTGCTCGGGGAGCAGCCCCGCAATGGGTACCAGATCATGCAGGAGATCGGAGAGCGCAGTAACGGCATATGGCACCCCAGCCCCGGCTCCGTCTACCCCGCCCTTCAGCAGCTGGAGGATGAGGCCCTGGTCAGGGTTCAGGAGGTGGACGGCCAGCGGGCCTACACCTTGACGGAAGCCGGTGAGGCGTACCTCCAGGCTCACCGATCCGAGTTCGGACTGCCCTGGGACGAGGCGTCCGGAGCGGTCGGCAATGACGTGCACGAACTGGTGTCGTTGATGCGTCAGTCGGCAGCCGCACTCTTCCAGGTGGTTAGGGCCGGCGACTCAGCCCAGGTGGCCAAGGCGGCCCAGCTGATGAGGGAGACGCGCCGGTCGCTCTATCGGATCCTGGCCGAAGAGGACGAGACGGGGGGAGGCCACGGGGCCTGATTTCGAGTCCTGGACCCCGGCCGGCGACCCCGGCCGGAGGGCCTGGCGGTGGAGGTGCATCCGCCGGGATCATCGGGAACACCGATGACCCCGGCGGCCAACGTGCTGTTGGCTCGACGCGGCCAAGGCACCGCGGCCAGTCTGGCCCAGCAGCTCCGGTCCTTCCCCTCAGCCCGCACGGCTCGTTTGAGCTTCGTTCGGACCTTCGAGGACCAGTCGGTAGCCGCTCGGGGTCTCCAGCATGATGCGCCGGTAACTCCACCCCGGCGCCGGGTTGTTGTGCTCCACTTCGCAGGGCAGGCCGGCCGCGCGGCACACCTTCAGCATCGCTTCGATGTCGGTCACCACGATCTGCCAGGTGAGGACACTCGGGGGGTCGTTTCGAAGTGGGGATTGCTGGACTCCGAACTCCATGTCCCCGACGCCAAAGGCGATGAAGTCGGGGTACTCTTCACCCTGATACGTGACCGGCAGCCCCAGGCGCTCGTAGAAGACACGCTCTGCCTCCAGATGCCGGACGTTGAGCACCGGAGCAAGGCGCACAAATAGGCCTGCCATCTCAGTGGATCGACGTGCCAGCGGCCGAGCAGCCTTCAACGGCACCGAACCATGAGCCGCGGACTTCCGGTATCCCCCGGAACACGTGTGGCGCCGGCCGGGCAACTCCCAAGGTCATGATGAAGCTGGTCATACGCAACTCCCCTGCCGGAGCACTTTGAACAATGCCAGTAACCCTAGCCCACTTCGCTTGTGTGATGCAAGTCCTCTAGTAGGCTGGGCCCGGAAGTGCAGGGCCCGGACCGCCGCGACGACGTCCCCCGATCCTCGAAATCGGGCTCGTGCGTGGTCCGCGAGCGGTCGCCTCGCCGCCGGCCCTGGGGCGAAGGAGTGGACGCTCCGTGTTGGCGCGGCGGAGCAGTGCCGGGCGTACTCACCGGACGACCCGTCCTCCGCCTCACCGTCGGTGCGGATGGTCTCGGTCTCGCCCTGGGCAGAGCGGTTGAGCTGCACGACCTGGGCCAGCCCCCTCAAATGCTGGGCCGCAACCGGCGGGCGGCTGGCTTCCGAGGTTCCGGTGGGGGCGCGATAGAGGTAAAAGCGGTTGGCTTCCTCATTGCCCTCGGCAATCCCTGCGGACGCATTCTCATCGGACCCTTCCTGCTCCTGAGGCTCCCAGGCTGAGTCGGTGCGGGGCCGGAGTGCAATTCGGGCGGGGGAGGGAGGAGCGAGGCCGGGCGAGCTGGCCGGAGCGACGCTTTCTGGGTGGGTGATTTATCATCGGCCCGTGGTGGCCGCAGGTAGCAGCGCTCCGGAGGAGCGCTGTGATCACACGGATGCTGCCGGATACCTCAAGGCTCTGAGTTATCTGTTCATCCTCGTGGCGCTCGGTGGCGCCGTTGCCACCGCCGTCCGGTTGAGGCCGCCAGCCAACTATTGGCCCCTGCTCATAGGACTGTTCGTCTTCGAGCTTGGGTCAATGGCATTGGTTCTACGGCATTGGGTCGAATGGGCGGTCTCCGGGGCAGCCAGTACCAGAGTTCGCTTGAACCCCCGCCCGGTGTCACGGGCCATGGTGCTCCCTGCAGCCGCCTTCGTTCTGCTGTACGCGCCTTTGGTGGCGGTCGTCGCCGCGGTGCAGCCCACCTTCTTGGGCATTTTGAGCAACCAGATGCTGGTTTTCGGCGTCCTGGCCTGGTGGGGATCGCGGGGCGTGCGGAGGTGGGAGTCTCAAAGCGGCTCCAGGCTCCTGATCGTGGCCAGGGTAGGCGCAGACAGATCGGATTTCCTCGTCCAGACCGCCCCTGACAGGAGCGGGGATCGCTTTCCGCAACCGCAGTCGCCCTGAGTCGAGACGACTTCGGACGATCATCCCGACCGCGGCAGCGCCGTCAGAGTCGCGTCCTGAGCAGGTAACCTATCGCGGGCTGGATCATGGGCCGCGCCAATTGCGGTCGGACGGCTGGGCCGGGCCCTCTGACCGGGCGCGGAGAGCCGGATTCCTCTTTCGCAGGACCTCCCAGCAGCGCGTGCTAAGCTGGCGCCGGTGAGCAGGAAGGACGTATCCGATGGCACCTGAGGGAGACGACCTGCGGGACACCACCCCGATCGACTTCCGCTTCAGTACCTTCGGGGAGCTGGCAAGAGCCTTCGGCGAGAAGCGTGCCCGTGCCCTTGTCCGGGCGGTGAGGCGAAGCGACCCCGGTGGCGCTCAGACACCAGGTCCCGGTGACGTCGAGATGGCCCTGCGCGTCCTTCGCGGCGAAAGCTCCGGCTCCGGCGCCAGGCGCGCACTGAGAGCGTTCGGCGCCTATTTCGCAGAAAACGAAAAGGCACGCATGGCGTGTAAGACATACTTGGAGAACTTGTTGAAGGAGAGGTCGAGCCCGGTTGAAGCACTGGAGTGCGAATACCGGAGTCAAGTTGAGGCGCTCTCGCGTGCCCGGCGCGCTCTCGCCGACCTGTTGACCTTCCAGAAGCGGATGCAGCTGCAGCAGTCCGAGCTCCGTGACGTTTCCGTGAAAGCACGATCCCAGGGAAGGATGGCCCAGGAGCAGGGGCGGGAAGACCTTAGCCACGAGGCATTTCTTCGAGCTGAGCGAGCGGAGCAAGAGGACGCAGGAGTGGCTCATAGGATCGAGCAAATAAGGGGGGAGCAGCAAGAACTCGAGGTGGCCGTTCGGAAACTGCAGGAAAAGGCTGAGGTTGTGCGCACGCAACGGGAAGCGCTGAGGGCCCAGGAAGCAGTCGCGTCCGCATGGGCTCAGATGGAGCCGACCCCAGACCGACGTACTGGCCACACTCGCAACCCGCCGCCCAAGAAGCGGAGATTCGGACACCTCCACGCCTGATTAGTCCAGCGGCTACTTCAGGACCCCTCTGCTCGGTTTCCCGCGGCGGAGTGGTGCGTTCGGCGCGGGAGCTTGCCTGCTGCCACCACACTGTGCGAGCCGGGCGGCAACTGCGACGTCGCCGGGCAATCTTCGAGGAGTCGTCGACCCCGGCTCGCGGACCAATCGGCAGAGGGACATCAGCCGACACCCAACCGCTGCATGCGCGGCAAGCCCGCGCCACTCTCGATGGGAGCCGCCGCCCATCTAGGTCCCGGGTTTGCGGCCACCGGGGTTGACCGGGAGCCCTAGTCACCGGCTGGCTGGGCGAGGTGGCGATCGCCTCGTCCCGGGTAAGTCGCGCGCGGTGGTGGCGACCGCCGAGGGGGCTCTTTGAGCGTCGGCGCGTACGGGGCCTATCGCGCCACGAGCCATCTGCTGGCCATCGGGACTTGCACGGCATCGACGATCTCCGTTGGCCTCACCCGCTGTTGGCGGAGCGCTGGGCGCGACAGAAGGGGGTTGCCGTCTGCGCACCCCCGCCCGCGCTGGTCCAGGAGCCAGGAACGCCTCACCTCATCTCAAACTGCCCCTGTGTCCGATTCTGGGGTGGCAATTTTGACCCGGCTCTACTTCTCCGGAGGCTCGACCGTAATGACGTAACCACTGCCGAGCCATGGATCGAGCCTCTCCGCTGAGTCCCATCAGGACGCCTGAGGGGGGAGACTTTGCCGAGAATTGAGCTTTGCGCCTCTCTGCGGCTTGAGATAGAGGCATCCCTCATCTGGGATAAGTGCGGACGGCGGTCGTACTCCAGCAGTCTCTCGAACTACTTCCGGAAGAGAGCGCGGCAGCGCCTGGTCGTCAGCGGCTTATGGGTGGCCCAGGGGCCGTGACCGGGCCCCCTGGTGCGGGTCCAGCTGACGTGTACCCCGGTCAGTGGTCCACCTGACGTGTACCCCGGTCAGTGGTCCACACCAATGAGAGTCGTGGCCGGGTTGTCGGACGATGGTAACTCCTCGAATTCCTCGGGCGTGAGGTAGCCGAGGGAGCTGTGCCGGCGCCGCGGGTTGTAGAAGTTGACGATGTAGTCGGCGATGGCGGTGGACAGTTGCACGTGGGTCATCCAGGCTTGGCGGTTGAGCAGCTCTATCTGCATAGAGCCCCAGAAGGACTCCATGGGAGCATTGTCGAAGCAGTCACCAACGGTTCCCATCGAGCCCAGGATGGAGTGGTGCCTAAGGTTCTGCGTGAACGCCCAGGAGACGAACTGGGAGCCGTGGTCGCTGTGGAGGATGGTTTCGGGCGAGGTGGTGCGTGACTTGGCGGCCATACTCAGGGCATCGTTGACCATGGCCGCCTCGTTGCGTCTGTCGATCGCCCAGCCCACCACCCGGCGCGAATAGAGGTCCAGGACGGCACAGCAGTACAGGGTGCCCTCCCGGGTCTTGTGTTCAGTGATGTCGGTCAGCCAGACCCGGTTCATGGCCGGGGCCCTGAAGTTGCGGGAGAGCAGGTCTTCGGTGGTTGGCACGTTCTTCAGCTGGCGCCACTTCCGCCGGCGCATCGGCAAACCGTGCAGCCCCAGGCTGGCCATGATCCTGGCCACCAGCTTGTGGTTGGCCACCACGCCATGCTCATGGAGCAGCGCCGCCCGCACTCGGCGGACTCCGTAGGTCGCCCGGGAGGCTTCGTGGACCCTCCCGATGGTGTCAGCGAGCAGGGTCCTCCGGACCTCCTGGTTGCTGGGGCGGCGGCCCAGGTACCGCCTCAGGGTCGAACGGTTCAGCCCGATTACCTGGCACGCGTACCGCTCGGAGTACCCCAACTCGGTCAGCCCTTGGGCGATCGGGAAGAGCCTTTTGGGCGGAGGGCATCCTCCCCGTTGAAGAGCGCGGTGGCGGCCTTCACGACCTCCAGCTCGCGCTCGAGGTCCTTGATGCGTTGGCGAGCCCGCCCCAGTTCGTCGGGCTCGTAGCTTTTCACTCCCGGTTTCTGGCCCGCGTCCACTAACGCCTGACGCTTCCAGCGATACAGCGTGGCCCGGCTCACCTCCAGCTCCCCGGCCATCGCCTCGACCCGCTCCCCCGCCAGCATCCGCCGGCACGCCTGGGACCGCACCTTGGTTCCGTACCTCAACACTGCCTCACCTCCAGCTATTGGGGCCAGGCTCTCACATGGGTGGGTCACTTTTCGGGGTACAGGTCAACCGAATGGGGCCTAGGCCAACTGGCGGAGGGAGAGGGATTCGAACCCCCGGAAGCGTTGCCGCCTCAGCGGTTTTCAAGCTCTCGTACGGGTGTTCGCATATATGCACCGACGTTCGTCCTGATCTCGAACCGCAACTTGTGGGTACGCCACCAGCTGCCTACGTCCGTCAGGGAACGCTCAGGTTGCCGTCACGGTTGCCGTCACTCGGTTGCCGCCCAGGGAACCGCGAACGGAATCGGTCGGTGACCGCGAGCTTAGCCGCTGGAGATGTGGACGCCACACCCGCGACCAAACCGGCCGCCCGGCTAAGTACGCTGAGGGACCAGCCTGGACTTCTCCTCATTGGCCAAGGCGTCCACTGCTTCGTCCCCGAAGTAGCGAGCGTGGGTAGCCCGAAGCTGACTTTCCGACTCGGCCTCCAAGATCACTACTTCAGTGCTCGGCGACGCTCGTAACTCCAAGTCGAGCCTGGCCCTCACGGCCACATCGCCCTGAGACAGGTTGAACTGCTGCAGGTCGACCAGCCTTCCCGCCTCCCGATCGTAGACGATCAAGAACAAGCTCATGATTGTTGCCCCTTCACTTCGCTCACCATGGTATACCCGACTAGACCGATCCCGAGCGCGGTGACCAATCGGGTCATGGGGCTGACGTCGCCCGGAGCTTCTTCAAAGGCAGCTATCAGGTCGCTGAGCAGCAGCAGCCGACCGAGGGTTCCGGGGTGCTCGGGAACGTCGCCTCCGTACTTGAGATCCGGCGCCCCGTGGCCGAGGGCGAGCGTCTCCGAAAGCTCCGCCCACCAGTGCTGTAGGCTCGTTCTGACCTGCACCTCTACCCGGTACCCCTCAACCATCGGAACCACATGTACGGCACGGTACCCGTGGCTCGGCCTGGCCCGAAGATCTAGAACCCGTGCTTTGGGAAATAGCTGAGACAAGGCCACCACCGCGGCGTCTTGCGCGGTGCGGTCTACGACAAGGATGCGACAGCCCGCGATGTCCTGCATCTGGGATAGGCG
>JAKAXE010000138.1 GCA_021816695.1 bacterium
TCCCGGATGTCCGCGGGCTGCACCACTTCTACGAGGAGCTGGCCCTGCGCTTTGCGGAGGCCGGGGTGGCGGCGGTGGCCATCGACTACTTCGGGCGCACCGCCGGGCACGAGCCCCGGGATGACAGCTTCGAGTTCCGCCCTCACGTGGAGCGGACCACGCCTGAGCAGATCGCGCAGGACACCGGGGCCGCGGTGGCCTGGCTGCGCTCGCCGGATGAGGGCGGGGTCCAGGACGTCTTCACCGTGGGCTTCTGCTTCGGGGGCAGCAACTCCTGGAACCAGGCGGCCTTCGGCCACCACCTCTCAGGTTGCATCGGCTTCTACGGCCAGCCCCAGCGCACCGAGCCATTCCTGGCGAGGTTGCGGGCGCCGCTGCTGCTGCTGATCGCCGGCGCCGACTTCACCCCGGCCGAGGCCTACTCGCGGTTCGCGGAGGAGCTCAGAGAGGCCGGCGTCGAGTTCGAGCAGCACACGTATCCGGGCGCACCGCACAGCTTCTTCGACCGGACCTTCGCCGAGCACCAGGAGGCCTGCGCCGACGCCTGGACCAGGATGCTCGACTTCATCGCCCGGCACCGCGACTCCCAGGCCGCCGGGTAGCCTCTGGCCAACGGCAGTCGCTCGGCAGCCATGAAGGCCCGGCCCTGGATCGAGGCGGTGGGGATCGGGCGCCGGTCGGCCGAGCCCGATGGCCTGGAGCTGCTCCTGGAGCTGAGCGCCCGGGAGCCCACGGTGGCGGAGGCGCTTGACCGTCTGGCGGCGGCCACCGGCCGGCTTGCGAACATCCTGGAGGGCCAGGGGATTCCGTCCTCGGACCGCCACACCCGTAACCTTGCCGTGGACCCCTGGCACGGTCGGTCCGGGGAGCTGCTGGGTCATGCGGCCCGGCGCGCGACGCTGGTGCGGCTGCGTGAGCTGGACCAGGTGGGGCGACTTCTCCTCGCTGCCGGAGATCTCGGAGACGGCCTCCAGGTGAGCCAGCTGCGATGGACCTCGTCGCGGGCCTCGGAGCACCTGGTCGAGGCGCGCCAGCTCGCGGTCCGGGATGCCCTGGCCCGGGCCTCACAAATGGCTGGCGCCGCTCGCCTTATCCCGGGCCGCGTCCTTCGACTGGAGGAGCTCCAAGAGTCCGGTGCCTTTCCTCTTCAAAGAGGCCGGCAGCGTATGGCCGCCATGGCCGGCCCCGCCCAGCTCGAGCTGGAGCCGGGAGAGCTGGAGTACACGGTCCTGGTGCGGCTCAGGTGCCGGCTCCGGGAGCCCGGCCCCGGTGAGCCCGGAAAGCGCCCTCGGAGAGGACCGGGACCTCCCGGGAGACATTGAGGGCCGCGGCCCAATCGATCTCCTCCCCGTACCCGCGGCCCGCCTGCTCGCGGCCCGAGACCGCCTCGGTCAGTGTCCGTCTCAGTCCCCGGCGCCGGGCCCAGAGGTAGGCCTGGGCCGCCGCGCCAGCCTCGGGGGAGCGCCGGCGCCGGCGCAGCCCGTCCACGATGGCTCCCGCCCCGACCAGGTCCTCCAACGCCGGGTCGAGCGTGCCGTCCGGCCACCTTTCCCCGGCGGGAACCACCGAGATCCGCCTCCCCAGACGGCGGGCCAGGCGGCTGACCGCGGCGGCGTTGCGCAGGCAGCCGGCCAGCACCAGCACGCCGGTCGAGCCCGCGGCCGACGCCACGGCGGAGCCGTTGGGCGAGGGCAGGACGATCGAGCTGCCGCGGGGCGCCTGGTGAAGGGTGGCCGGCGAGAGGGAGTACGGGTGCTGGGGGTCCACCCGAGACCGCCGGACCGCCAGCTGGGCGCCGAGCTCCGCCGCCATCTCTGCCGCCGCCTGCGGGTCCCAGGGGGAGGGATGGACCTCACAGCCCCGGTCCACGGCGACGCTGACGGCGGTCGAGAAGGTGATCACGTCCACCACCACCAGGACGTCCGAGCTGGGGGCTAGCGCCAGGGCTCCGTCCAGCCCCCAACCGAGGCGCACCGAGAAGCCTGAGGGGTCGGCCAGAGCCGCCACCCGATCCTGTCCGAACCGTCGCGCGGAGGAGGGTCTGCTGCTCACATCGCAAGCTTGCCGGATCGGCACCGGGACAGTGGCGAGGCGGGGGCATCACCGCCCTTGGCTATAGTGAGGCGCATGTCGACGCCCTCCCCAGTCGGCTTTGCGGAGTCCTCTTGACCCTTCCCTCCACCGTTGGCGAGCTGCGCGGCAGCGAGTACCGGGTCCGCAGCGTGCGGGAGGAGCTTCGCGACAACCTGGTGGCCCGCCTGAGGGCCGGTGAGCCGGCCTTCCCCGGGCTGGTCGGGTACGAGGACTCGGTCCTCCCCCAGGTGGAGAACGCCATTCTCGCCGGCCAGGACCTCATCTTCCTGGGGGAGCGCGGGCAGGCCAAGTCGCGGCTGATTCGAGCCCTTGCCGGCCTGCTGGACGAGCGGATCCCGGCGATATCCGGGAGCGAGGTCAACGACCATCCCTACTCCCCCATCAGCCGCTTCGGGAGGGAGCTCCTGGGGGAGCGGGGTGACGCCACCCCCATCACCTGGCTGGACCGGGAGCGGCGCTTCGCCGAGAAGCTGGCCACCCCCGACACCTCCATCGCCGACCTGATCGGCGAGGTCGACCCCATCAAGGTGGCCGAGGGGAGGTATCTCGCCGACGAGTACACGATCCACTACGGGCTGCTGCCCCGGGTGAACCGTGGGATCTTCGCGGTCAACG
>JAKAXE010000139.1 GCA_021816695.1 bacterium
CTGATCGTCGTGGTGGTCCTGCTCGCCATCCTGGTGCGGGTCACGGTCCGGGTGGTGCAGCAAGGCCAGAAGGGTGTGGTCAAGCGACTGGGGCGCTTCCACGCCACCCACAACCCGGGGCTGATCTTCCTGCTCCCGATCGTGGACAGCATGACCCGGGTGGACATGCGCGAGGTGCCACGGCGCGGCGACAAGCAGGACGTGATCACCAAGGACAACGTGGCGGTGGGGGTGTCCGCCACCATCTTCCATCAGGTGGTGGACGTCAACAAGGCGCTCTTTGAGGTGCAGGACTACCTGGTGGCCATCGACCAGATCGGGCGGACCGCGTTGCGGGCGGTGTTCGGCACCATGACCCTGGACGAGGCCCTCTCGGAGCGCCAGAAGATCAACACCCTGCTCAGCGAGCACATCGCCGACGCCACCGAGAAGTGGGGGGTCAGGGTCAACCGGATCGAGGTCCTGGACATCCTCCCGCCCCAGAACATCCTCCGGGCGATGGAGGAGCAGAAGGAGGCGGACCAGCACAAGCGCTCGGTGATCCTGAAGTCCGAAGGGGACAAGCAGGCGGCCATCAACCAGGCCGAGGGCGAGGCGCAGGCCAACATCACCAGGGCCACGGCCCAGAAGCAGGCCACAGTGCTGGCGGCGGAGGCCAAGAAACAGTCCCAGATCCTGGAGGCCGAGGGCCTCCGCGAGAGCCAGCGGCTGGAGGCCGAGGGCGAGGCGGCGGCGATCGCGGCAGTCACCGCGGCGGTGCATGAGGGACGGGCCAGCAGCGACGTCCTCGCCTACTGGCAGCTCAAGAACCTCGCCCGTCTGGCCGACAGCCCCAACTCCAAGCTGGTCGTTCCCGCCGACTTCGCCGGGCTCATGGGAGCAGCCGAGGCGCTGGCGGGAGCCACCCGTGGCGGTGGGGCGCAACCCTCCGCCAACGGCGCAGCCGGTGCTGCCGCGGCTGCGCCGGCCCCGGAGCCGCCCCGACGCGGTAGGCCCAAGGCGGGGTAGGCAGCCCAGGCCTTCGGGACGGCAGTCCGAATGGTCGGCAGATCATGCTGAACGGCATCGAGGCGCTGCTCGGCGAGCAGGGCGTGGTCTCCGCCGAGATCCCCGGGTCGATACACCTGGGCAAGGTCCGGGCTCGGGGGGAGGACTGGCCGGCGGTAAGCGCCGTGGGGAACCGCATCTCCGAAGGAGAGGTGGTCCTCATCCTGGAGGTGGACCGCGGTCACCTGGTCGTCGCCCCCGTGGGGGATCCGCTGGCCTGACAACCGCGGTGCCCTCGGCGGCTAAGCTGCGCCATCGTGGATGTTCTGGAGTGGCTCCTCGACTCCGACCCCGCCGCCCGCTGGCAGGTGATGAGGGATCTGCTCGACGCGCCCGCCGAGGTGGTTGAGGCGGAGAGGGAGCGGGTCGCACAGGAGGGGTGGGGGGCCCGCCTTCTGGGCCTGCAGCGCCCGGACGGGCAGTGGGATGGGGGTGAGCCGGAGTTCAGCTCACCCGAGGCGGCCAGCTGGTGGCATTCGCTTCCCGCCGATCGCCGGGGCACCCTCTTCCCGGAGTGGACGTCGACGTGCTGGAGTCTCTCGCTCCTCCGGGAGTTCGGGCTCCCGCCGCGGAGCGCCCCGGCCCAGAGGGCCGTGCAGCTGGTGGCCGCTCGCTGCCGCTGGGAGCACGGTGGGGAGCCGTACTTCGCGGGAGAGGTCGAGCCGTGCATCAACGGCCGGGTGGTCGCGGTGGGCTCCTACTTCGGAGAGGAGGTCGGACCGGTGGTGGAACGGCTGCTGGGCGAGCAGCTCCCCGATGGAGGTTGGAACTGCGAGCGCGAGAACGGATCCCGGCGGGGGTCCTTCCACACCACCATCGAGGTGCTCTCGGGGCTCCTGGAGTACGAGAGAGCCAACGGCGGGCCACCCGGTGTCCGTGAAGCCCGCCTGCGAGGGCAGGAATTCCTCCTGGAGCGGCGGATGCGGCGGCGGCTCTCCACCGGTGAGGTGATCGACCCCGAGTGGGACCTCTTCTCGTTCCCGACCTACTGGCACTACGACGTGCTGCGCGGCCTCGACCTCCTCCGCTCGGCCGGGGCGGCACCCGACCCCCGGGTGGCGGAGGCGGTGGAGCTGGTGCGGGCCAAGGCCGATCCGGATGGACGCTGGCCACTCGAGAACGCGCACCCCGGCAGGCTGCACTTCCCCATAGACGGGGGGGAGGGAATGCCGAGCCGCTGGAACACCCTGCGGGCCCTCCGGGTCCTGAGGTGGGCTGATTCGGCGTGACCGCGGGTCCGGGCACCGCTGGAAGGCGGGGGTCCCGTTCCGCCCCCGGCCGCTCGGACACAAGGACGAGCACCCGCACTGCGACGAACTCCCACCACCATAGAGGGCAGTGCCGCTTGAGCAACTGACCTGCCTTCCCGGACGGAATTTCCACAAGGCTTCACAAATCCTCGTGCTCCGGACCTAGAAGTTCCAGTACGTGACGTCTACTACTGTGGTGCCTTGACTGTCTCGGAACATGGTGACGGTGTCGCCGTCGGCGTAGAAGCGTCTCTGCAACTCTAAGCGACTCTGAGCGGGACGTAGCCGAGCGCCTTGGGACCGAAGTCGCCACGAGGGACGACCGCGGTGGCATGGGCGTTGCGGTGGAAGCCGCGCCCGAGGGACACCCATCTGGGCCGGTGCCCAGG
>JAKAXE010000073.1 GCA_021816695.1 bacterium
TGGCCGGAGAGGACGACCTGGCCGCCGCCAACGCCCTGAACAGCACCATCGACAACCTGGTGATCATCCTCGGCCCGGCGGTGGGGGCCGTCCTGCTTCTGGCCAGCAGCCCAGCAGTGGTGTTCGGCGTCAACGCCGCCACCTTCGCCTGCGCCGCCGCCTTGGTCAGCCGGCTGCGAGCCCGCTCCCATCCCAGCGATGTGACCGAGGCCGGTTCCGCGGGGCCGATTCGGCAGATGTGGCGGGGCCTGCAGGTCATCGCCGCCTCCCGGTCGGCCCTGGCCCTGGTCAGCTTCAGCGTCCTGGCCAGCTTCGTGTACGGGACCGACACCGTGTTGTTCGTCTACATCAGCAAGCTCCAGCTGGGCACCGGTGCCACCGGGTATGGCTACCTGCTGGCGGCCATGGGCGTCGGGGGCATCCTGGGGGCCCTGTTCGTGAACCAGCTGGCGGCTCTGCCCCGGCTGGGACCGGTGATCACCGCCGGGATGGCCGTCTACTGCCTACCGACCTTCTCCCTGATCTGGGTTCACTCCCCCGCGCTGGCCTTCGTCCTGGAGGTGATCCGGGGCAGCGGAACCCTGGTGGTGGACGTGCTGGCCATCACCGCGCTGCAGCGCTCGGTCTCCCCCCAGATGGTGGCTCGGGTGTTCGGGGTCTTCTTCGCCCTGGTGCTGGCGGCCATCTCCCTGGGGTCGCTGCTGGCGGCCATCCTGGAGGGGTCTCTGAGCCTGCATCCGACACTGGCGATCCTCGGCCTCGGGGTCCCGGCCCTGGCTCTGCTGGCGTATCCCTGGCTGCACCGCATCGACAGCCTGGCGGTCAAGGGACTCGCCGAGATCCGGGGCAAGGTGGCTATCCTCAGCACCCTGGGCATCTTCTCCGGGGGAACGCAGAGCACCCTGGAGCAGCTCGCCCGGGCCTGCACCGACCTGGATGTCTCTCCCGGCACGGTGATCATCCGCGAGGGAGACCCAGCGGACGCCCTCTACGTCCTCCGGGAAGGGGAGGTGGACGTCAGCTCCCGCGGCGAGGCGGCCGCGTCCCGGCACCTGCGCACCATGGGTGCCGGGACCTATTTCGGCGAGATCGGCCTTCTGGAGCGCATCCCCCGGACCGCCACGGTGGTAGCCCAGAGCGCCTGCAAGCTCTACCGGATCGACGGCGAGGCATTCCTCTCCGCCCTCACTTCCGCCGCCGCCTCCCCGGGGTTCCTGGAAGGCACCCGGGCCCGGCTCTCCCTGAGCCATCCCACCTACACCCCTCAGTTCGCCGGGGAGCCGTCGGCCAGTTGACCGCGCAGGCCCTCGGAGTGCCGGCCTAGATGGGAGAAGTCTCCAAAGACCCCTGGCAGGAACCGGTGCGCGGCCAGACAGCTGACCTCTCGGTGCTGACCCTCCCTGGCAGGGCCCAGGTGCTGGCGATCCAGGATGGCAGCCTGCCCCTGCCGCCCAACGCCCGACTCACCGGGCGCCGCATCCTGGAGGCTGGCGAGGCCGGTGCCACCTTTGCCATGCCGCTCAGCCCCTGGCTCCGGGGCCCCAAGGGGCGTATCCACCCCGGGGTGCTGGTTCTCCTGGGGGACTCAGCTCTCACCGCCGCCGTCCTCACCGCGCTTCCCCCGGGGGTCGTGTTCTCCACCGCCGAGCTCTCGATGACCTTCCTTGGGGATATGCCAGCCCCCGGGGGCGAGCTCCGGGCGGTGGCCACCGCGCTGCACATCGAACCGCGCCACGGGCTGGCGGTGGCCGACCTGTTCGGCCCCTCCGGAGAGCGGCTGGGGTTCGGCACCGCCAGGGTCTTTCTGCAGCCCCCGATCGACGTCTCCGGCCTGCCCGCATTCTCCCCCGCCCCGCCCGAGGCCGCCTGGCCCACCCCGGACCCCTGGGCTCGTGAACTGGTGGAGGAGACGCCCGAGCTGGTCGGCCACGGGCTGCTGGACCTCGATGCGACGCGGGCCGGAGGCCGCCCGCGGCCCCCCATCGACAGGCTGATCGGTATCCGGCTGGTGGAGGTGGGCGAGGGGGAGGTCACCTTCACGATGCCGGCGTCGCCATGGCTGGGCAACGAGCTGGGGACAGTCAGCGGCGGGATGCTGGGGCTCCTCGCCCACTCCGCCACCTCGGCGGCCGGGCAGAGCGTGGCCCGGGCGGGGTCCCCCTACCGGGCGCTGGACGTCAAGATCAACTTCCTGGAGCAGGTGGAGCCCGACGGGGAGCCGGTCTCCGCCACCGGGCGGGCCATCCACCGGGGCAAGCTGGTGGTCGCCAACACCGAGGTGACCCACGGAGGGCGACTGGTGGCCACGGCCACTGGGTCCACCGTTCTGGGGAGCTGATCGCTGGGCGCCCACCCGGCGGCGATCAGGGGGATGAGGTGCGTGTGAGCCTCACCACCTGGCCCCGGCGGGCGCTCTCCCGGGCCGCCTCTATCACCTCCAGGGTCCGCAGGCCATCCTCGCCGGGAACTGGCACCCCCTCCCCAAGCGCCACCGCGCGCCACATCTGGGAGTAGAAGTCGCGGTAGCGGCCGGGGGGGAACGACACCTCCTGGTCACCCCCTTCGCCACCCCAGATGGCCCGCTGACCGGCTCCGGAGCGCTCGCCGAAGCCGGGGTCCAGCGGTGAGGCCCCGCTCCTGAGCTGCGCCTCCTGGGGGTCGAGGCCGGAGGTGGACAAGCCCCCGCGGGTGCCCACGGCCAGGAACCGCGGGCCGGAGACCGCGGCCACGGCGCTCGCCCAGAGATGGACCAAGAGCCCATCGGGAAAGGTGAGGGACACGAAGCTGTCATCGTCGCCCGCGGCCCCCCGGCGATTGCGGATCTCCGCGTAGACCAGCTCGGGAGTGCCGCCCACGGTTAGCGCCTGGTCGATCAGGTGCGTACCCAGGTCCAGAAGCAGGCCGCCTCCGGAGTCGGGCGCCTCCGCCTCCCGCCAGGATCCGGGGCTGAGGTCGGGCCGCCAGCGCTCGAAGCGGCTCTCCAGCCGCCGGAGCTGCCCCAGCCGCCCCGAGTCCACCAGCTGGCGGAGCAGAAGGAAGTCATCGTCCCAGCGGCGGTTATGGAAGACAGCCAGGCGAAGTCCACGGCGACGGGCCGCCAGCAGCATCGTCACGGCCTCGCTGGAGCTGAGAGCCAGGGGCTTGTCCACGACCAGGTGCAGGCCCGCCTCCAGGGCGGCCAGCGCCTGGGGGAGGTGGTGGCGGTTGGGGCTGGCCACGACCAGCAGCCGGAGGTCGGAGTGGGACCCCAGAAGCTCGCGCAGGTCGGCTGCCAGCCGGGCGTCCGGGTATCTCGAGGCAGCAGCTCGCCGGCGCTCGGGGTCGGAGGTGGCTATGGCCCGGAGGCTCAGCCCGGGGGTGGCGGCGATCAAGGGGGCGTGGAACACCCGGCCGGCCAGCCCGAAGCCCACCAGCCCGACGCCCACCTCTTCCATCGCGCCCTGAGTTTAGATGCGAAGTCGCCCCCGGGCCCGGCCCGCCTAAGCTGTGGGGCTCATCCTGCTCCATTCCCCGGCGCGGGTCGCCTTGGTGGGCTCCCCGCCTGGCTCGACCAGCTGCTTCCGCAGTGGGGAGATCAGGCGGAGCCCCGGCCCCAGGTCGTACGGGCAAAGCACCCGGCAGCCACCCCATCCTGGTGGCTGCTCCGGGAGGTAGCTCAGCTCTGTCTCATGATCTCGGCGATCACCGCAGCGAAGTCCACGTCGGGGCCGAACCGCCGCTGCGCCGACTCCAACCAGGTGAGGGCCGCCCCGCTCACCGGCACCATCATCCCGGTGGCCGCGGCCGCCTCCCGGATCAGGTGGCTGTCCTTCACGGCCAGGCCCATGCGCAGCTGGGCTGGGAAGGTCGCGGACTCGATCATCCCCCGCCGCGAGCGCAGTAGGGCTCCCCAGGGGGCGCTGGAGAGGACGTCCGCCGCCACCCCGGACTCCACCCCGAGCGAGGTGGCCAGTGCCATGGCCTCCCCGAGGGCGGTGGCAACGCCGAACAGGGAGAGGTTGACCGCCAGCTTCAGGGCCGCGCCGCTTCCCTGGGCACCAACCAACCGAGGCGTGCCCATGGCCGCCAGCACCGGCGCCACCCGCTCGAAGGTGGCCGGGCTCGCCCCCACCATGATGGTCAGGCGGCCCGCCTCCGCCTCCGGAATACTGCCGAGGACCGGGGCGTCCACCACCTCCGCGTCCGGCTCCAGCCTCACCGCGAGGTCATGGACCGCGCTGGGGCCGACGGTGGACATCTCCAGCAGAAGCGCTCCGCGACCCAGGGCCTGGGCCGCTCCACCGTCCCCGAAGAGGACCGTCTCCAGGGCCGCCGGATCGGCGACCATGGAGATGACGACCCCCGCCCCGGCGACGGCATCGGCGGGGCTTTCGGCAGCCCGGGCCGCCGCCTCGGCCAGCGGCCGGGAGCGCTCTTCGAGGAGGTCCCAGACCGCCAGTTCGTGGCCGGCCGCAAGCAGCCGGCGGGCCATCGGCTGGCCCATTCGCCCCAGGCCGAGGAAGGCGATCCGGCTCAAATCCGGGATCCGATCCGCGTGAGCACTCGTCGAAGTCTATGGCGGGCGGGAGGTGCCCGGTGTCCCAGTCCGATCGCCGCACTCCCGGCTGCCGGCCGGCCCCTGCGCGGTGGCACTCCTGATAATCTCATCTGCAGTGGAAGCGAAGCAGCTGTCGAGCGCCCCTAAGTCGCTGGTCGACAGGTACTCGGCGCTCTTCATCGCCCTGGCGGCGGCCCTGTGGGCGGCGGATGCCTACTTCCGCCCTGCCCTGGTCAAGGATGGTCTCTCGTCCAGCCAGATCGTCTTGGTCGAGGACCTGCTCATCAGCCTGTGCTTCCTGCCGATGGCCCGGGGCGTGGTGCGCGAGCTTCGGCGCGCCTCCTGGAAGAGCTGGTTGGCTCTGGCGATCATCGCCGCCGGGCCGCAGGCCTTCGCCACCGTGCTGTTCACTCGCTCCCTCAGCTACGCCACCACGCCCGGGGCGGAGTCCGAGGTCTACCTGCTCTACCTGTTGCAGCCAGTGTTCGGGCTGGGGATGTCCTGGCTCATCCTGAAGGAACGGCGGGGAGCCTCCTTCTGGCCCCTGGCCGCGGTGGCACTGGCCGGGGCCGCCCTCATCGTCACCGCGCAGATTCCGGGCTCCCCCACTGGGGCCCTGCTGGCCGCGGTGTTCGTGATCGGCGCGGTGGTGCTCTGGGCTGCCGGAACTGTCCTCGGGCGGCTGGCGCTGCACGACGTCTCCTTCACCACCACCACGGCGATGCGCTTCACCCTTGCCCTTCCCATCCTCTTCCTTCTCCTGCTCAGCAGCTCGGGGGGCCACTCGCCGTTTGCCGGATACACCGCCCGCGAACTTCCCGCCTTCTTGGGCATCGCTCTCATCCCCGGGTTCTTGGCCCTCCTCCTGTACTACCGGGCGCTCTCCAGCACCCCGGCATCGGTCTCGACTCTGGCCGAGCTGGGATACCCGGCGGCGCTGTTCCTCGTCTTCTCCCTGCCGGCGCCGTACGGTTTCGCGGCTCCACTCCGTCCCCAGGAGATCGTGGGAGCCGTGTTGCTCGCCCTAGCCGTGACCACCATGAACCTGCTCAAGGGCCGGGGCCAACTGGTGACAGTGAGGGGCCGTACCGGGCTCTCGGTGGAGCCCGAGACCGTCTAGAGTGCCCGGGCCGCGGGTCATCCGCGATCCCGCGATCCCCCGGATGACGGGAGACCCCGCTCCCTCAGCGGTCGTACCGGGCTCCCCCCTCCCAGTCGTCTTCTCCTGGAGCGCCGGCAAGGACTCCGCCTACGGGCTCACGACCCTGCTGGCGGACGGCCGGTTCCGGGTCGTGGGTCTGCTGACCACCATGACCGAGGGCTACCGGAGGGTGACGATGTCGGGAGTGCGAGAGGAGCTTCTTGACCGGCAGGCCGAGGAGCTGGGCCTACCGCTCACCAAGGTCTGGATTCCTCCGGGCTGCCCCAACCAGCTCTACGAGTCCCGGATGGCCACCGGACTCTCCGCCATAGGCGCTGAGGATGTGCGCCACCTGGCCTTCTCCGACCTCTTCCTGGAGGATGTGCGCTCGTACCGGGAGCGCTGGCTGGCGGGCCTGGGCTGGAGTGGGGTCTTCCCCCTCTTCGGCCGCAAGACGGATACCCTGGCCCGGGAGATGATCGCCTGGGGACTTCGGGCCACCCTGGTGTGCCTGGATCCCCAGGTGATGCCGTCCGAGCTCGCCGGGCGGGAATACGACCTGGCTCTGCTGGGCTCTCTCCCCACGTCGGTGGATCCCTGTGGGGAGCGAGGAGAGTTCCACACCTTCGTGCATTCGGCGCCGATCTTCCGCCGGTCCATCGCCTGCCACCAGGGGGAGGTGGTGCGGCGCGATGGCTTCGTCTACTGCGACCTGGAAGCGGACTGAACCTGGTCGGAGAACCGTAGGAGGCGGCGGGCGCGGGCTGCCACCGCATAGTCCACGAACTCCCCCTCCACCACCAGGGCCGACCGGCCGTGCTGCTCGGCGGCGGCCAAGGCGGAAAGGACGCGCTGCGCCCACTCCCGCTCCTCAGGGGTGGGAGCGAAAACCCTGGCCACCACCTCAGCCTGCCTCGGGTGGATGCAGGCCTTGCCCTGGAAGCCCAGCTGCCGGGCGCTGACCGCCTCTGCCTCAAGGCCCGCAAGGTCCTGGAGGTCGAGATGCACCGGATCCAGGGGCGGCCCCACTCCCGCGCTGCGGCAGGCGACCACCAGCTCCGCCCGGGCAGCAGCCAGAAGCGGGCTGTCCGGCCCGATGCGGGCGCCCAGGTCCGCGGCCAGGTCGGCCACGCCGAGGGCCAGGGCACACACTCTTGGGGAGGAGCTGGCGATCTCCCGTGCCGCACCCAGTCCTGCGGCGGTCTCCAGCAGGGGGAGGACCGATACCTGCCCCTCGGGCACTCCGTGCTGCCGCTCCAACCTCCCCAGCACCCAGTCCAGCACCTCGATCTGGGCTGGAGATCCGACCTTGGGCACCATCACCCCCGCCAGCTGGGGGAGCACCACCGCCTCCATGTCCGCCCGCCCCTCCCCACCGGCGGGGGAGTTGATGCGCACGAAGGCCAGCGGGCCCCGCCCCACGCGTCCTTGCAGAAGCTCCCGGGCGGACCTCCGCGCTTCCTCCTTGCGCTCCCGGCTGACCCCGTCCTCCAGGTCGATGATGGCCACGTCGCAGCCCCCGTCCAGCGCCCTCTGGCAGTGGCGGGGACTGGTGGCGGGGGCGAAGAGCCAGGTGGCCAGGCGGCCCTCGCGGCTCAGGAAGGCGGCGCTCAGACCACCCCCTCCTCCTCGAGCCCTTCGTACTCGGCCAGGAGGCCGAGTTCGCCCAGGATCTCCTTGGTGTGCTGCCCCAACGCCGGGCCGGTGGCCCGCACCATCCCCGGCGTGCGGCTCAGCTTGGGCACCACGTCCACCAGTCGCATCGGACCGAAGTTCGCGTCCTCCACCTCCACGAACGAGGGGCGCTCGCGGAAGCTTGGGTCCTGGTGGATCTGGGGAATGTCCTGGACCGGGCCGACTGCGGCCTCGGCTCTCTCCATGATCTCGATCACCTCGGGAGCATCGTGCCTGCCGATCCACTCCCCGATCACCGAGTCCAGCTCGTCGACGTTCTCCAGCCGAGCGGCGTTGTCCGCAAACCGAGGGTCGTCCGCCAGCTCTGGCCTGCCGATGGCGGCGAAGACCCGGCGGGCGATCGAGGGGGTGCTGGCCGAGAGCGCCACCCAGTTGCCGTCCCGGCAGCGGTACACGTTGCGGGGTGCCACATGCACACTGCGACTCCCGGTCCGCTGCCCGGCGATCCCCAGCTGGCTCCAGTCCAGGAGCGAGGGCTCGATGAGGCGCAGCACAGAGTCGCAGAGCGAGAGGTCGATGCGCTGCCCCAGACCGTCTCCTCGCTCCCTGGCCCGGAGCGCCAGCATCACGGCGAAGGCTCCCATGATCCCCGCCACCCCGTCTGCCAGCCCCATGTTGGGCAGGGTCGGCGGTCCCTCCGGCTGGCCTGTGAGGTGGGCGAAGCCGGAGCGGGCCTCGGCCAGCGTCCCGAACCCCGGGCGGCGGGCCAGGGGCCCACCCTGCCCGAACCCGGAGATCTCGAGCAGGATCACGCCGGGGTTGGCCGCCGCCATCCACCCATACCCGATCCCCCAGGAGTCCAGGGTCCCGGGTCGGAAGTTGGCGATCACCACGTCGGTGCGCCGGACCAGGAGGCCGAGGATCTCTGCCCCCCGCGGGGTGCGCAGGTCCAGGGTCAGGGAGCGCTTGTTGCGCGAGATCGACTTCCAGAAGATCGACTCGCCGGCCTTGCGGGTGCCCCAGCGCCGCTGCGGGTCCCCCTCCTTCGGCTTCTCCACCTTGATCACGTCGGCTCCGAACTCCGCCAGGTAGGCGGCGGCCGCCGGAGCCGCCATCATGGTGGCCAGGTCCAGGACCCGCACACCGTCCAGTGGTGGCGGAGCCTGACGGCTGCCCTCAGCCACGGAGAGCATCCGGCGCCGGCTGGGCCCGCGAGTCACCCGGGCGGGCGCGCTCCAGCCTCCCCTGTATCGAGCGACTGCGCTCCAGATAGCGTTCCAGGCTGAGGAAGTGGGCCGCCCGGCTCCCTCCCCCACCCGCCAGCTCTCGAACGCGGCGCCCCAGCTCCGCCAGCCTCACCTGGTCAATGCCGGTGTCGAATCCCTCGGCCAATAGCAGGTAGTTCAGATCCTCGGTGGCGTAGTTGCCGAACTCCAGCGAGGGGTGCATGAGCGCAATCCCCGCCCCCACCCCACCCACGGCTCCCTCCAGCATCTCGGCCCCGGCCCGCAGAGCCGCCAGGGCGTTGGCCGGGGCGAGGCCGGCCAGGGTGTGCAGGTGCACCCCGAGCCTGAGGTTTGGGAAGCGCTCTTTGAGACCCGAGACACGGTCGGCCACCAGGCTCGGCCAGGCCAGGCCGACGCTCTCTCCCAGCCAGACCTCCCGCACCCCCAGGTCGGCGATCCGGCCCACCAGTGAGTACAGCCGCTCCGGCGCGATGACGCCGTCGTAGGGACAGACGAAGGCCGTGGCCACCGCCGCCACCATCTCCGCCCCGGAGCTGGACGCGATGCGGTGAACCTCTGCCCCCTCCTCCAGCCCCCGCTCCTGGTCCATGTTGGAGTTGAGCCGCTGATAGGTGGGGCTGGCGGCTATCAACCAGGCCAGCTTGGCAATCCCAGCATCCACTGCCCGGCCGGCCCCCCGCACGTTGGGCACGAGAGCCCGAAGCCGGGCCCGGGCGCCGCTGGCCACGGCTCGCCGGGCCAGCTCGTCCGCGTCGCCCAGGTTGGGGATCACCCGGGGGTGGACGAAGCCGGTCACCTCCACCTCCGGTACCCCGCAGGCGTCCAGCTCGGCCAGGATCTCGAGCTTCACCGATGTGGGGATGCGATCCCAGGCCCGGTCGCGGTCAACTGCCTGCAGGCCATCCCGGAGGAAGACGTCAGCCACCAAGGGGGCAGGGAGCGGCGCGGTCCCCAGGCTCACTCGACGGGGTTCCCTTGCCCGGTTCCCGCCCGCCCTCCCCGGAGGGTGGTAAGGCGCTTCGCTGGTTTGTTCCACATAGCGGTTGTCATGCTACGATGTGGAACAGCTCGACGCAACCCCGAGGAGGCGATGGCAGCCAGCTCAGAGCGGATCCTGGTCCTGGGCAAGGCCCGTGACCTCCTGGACTGCTTCAGCCCGGAGGAGCCGGAGCTGGGGTTCGGTGAGCTCCGGCGCCGCACCCGGCTCCCCCCTTCCACCTGCTCCCGGCTGCTCTCCAACCTCACCGAGCTCGGGTTCCTGGAGCGCCGGGGGGAGAGTTACCGACCCGGCGCCCGGCTGGTGCGCTGGAGCTCGGCGCGGCTAGCCTCGGCCCCGGGCCTTCAGGAGCTGGCGCGGCGACGGCTGGAGGAGCTCCGGGACGAGACCGGAGAGACCTCCCGCCTCTACGTGCGGGACGGCCTGGTCAGGGTATGCGTGGCCGCCGCCGAGACCAGGCGCCCGGTGGGCCGCGCGGTCCGGGTGGGCGAGGTGCTGCCGCTGTACGCGGGCGCGGCGGGGAAGGTGTTGCTCGCCTTCGACGGGACGCTGGACCTCCGGGAGGCGCTGGCCGAGGTCCGGCCCCTCACTGCCGCCACCATCACCGCCCGGGACGCCTGGGAGCGGGAGCTGGAGCGGATCCGCGAGGCGGGTTACGCGGCCTCATTCGGAGAGCGGGAGGGGGAGACGGCGGCGCTGGCCGCCCCGGTCCGGGATAGCTCGGGGAAGGTAGTGGCCGCCCTGGGCGTCGGTGCGCCCCGCTA
>JAKAXE010000003.1 GCA_021816695.1 bacterium
GCTCTACCACTGAGCTACCTGGGCGTGGGCGGGAGAGGATTCGAACCTCTGTAGGCGACGCCAGCTGATTTACAGTCAGCCCCGTTTGACCACTTCGGTACCCGCCCGCCGGCGAGTATACCGGGAGACGGCCCTGACCCTGTACTTCTCGGAGGTGAGCTGCGCCATGCCCGAAGATGCCCTGCCGGAGATCGATTTCGACCACTTCAGCTCAATTGAGATCCGAACCGGGGTGGTCCAGAGCGCGGTCCCATTCCCCGAGGCCCGCAAGCCGGCGATCAAGCTGGAGATCGACTTCGGTCCTGTTATCGGCGTCCGTCAGTCCAGCGCCCAGCTGACCCGGCACTACCGGCCAGAGCAGCTGGTCGGAACTGAGGTGCTCGCGGTGCTCAACCTGCCACCCCGGCGGGTGGCAGGGTTCCGAAGTGAGGTCCTCATCTTGGGGATGATCAACCCTCAGGATCCCGGCGACGTGGTGCTCGTCCGGCCCGATCAGGAAGGCACGCGCGGCTGGCGCCTGGGCTGAGCGACCTGGGGTGCGAGCTGAGGAACAGCTAACATCCCATCTGGAGGGAGGGAGTCCACCTGTGCCAAGGAGACGGCAATGAGCATCATGCGGCGGATGTCGGACCTGTTCCAGCAGAAGGCCAACAAGGTCCTGGATCGGGCAGAGAACCCGGTCGAGGCGCTGGACCTCTCCTACCAGAAGCAGATGGAGTCCCTCCAGCAGGTTCGGCGCAGCGTGGCCGACGTCCTCACGTCGGAGAAGCGGCTGGAGATCCAGGCCGCCCAGTTGCAGCAGAACCAGGAGAAGCTGCAGGGACAGGCCAAGCTGGCCCTCCAGCAGGGCCGCGAGGACCTGGCCCGCCTGGCCCTCACCCGCGCCCAGGATGCCCAGACGCAGCTCCAGAGCCTCCAGGTCCAGATTGCCCAAATGAAGGATCAGGAGCAGAAGCTGGAGCTGACCGCCCAGAAGCTGCAGGCCAAGGTCGAGGCCTTCCGGACCCAGCGCGAGACCATGAAGGCGCAGTACTCGGCAGCCAAGGCCACCACCCAGGTGGGCGAAGCGGTGACCGGGCTCAGCGAGCACATGGCCGACGTGAACCTCATGATGGAGCGCGCCCAGGACAAGACCCAGCAGATGCAGGCCAGGGCCGCCGCGATCGACTCCCTGGTGGACAGCGGCACCCTGGACCAGATCGGGATCACCTCCGGCGACGACATCGACCGCCAGCTCCAGAGCGGGCTGACCACCTCCCAGGTGGACGCCCAACTCGCGCAGCTGAAGCAGGAGGTGCTGGGCGCCCCGGTCGAGGCGCCCAAGCTGGAGGCGCCGGCGGCTGCCCCCGCACCACCTGCGGACGCGCCATCGGCCACCCCCTCGGATTCCACCAGAGCCACCGTGGTCGTGCGCATCCAGGGTGAGGACCAATACCGGTTGGCCGTCTCCGAGCAGCCGCAGCTGGAGCCGCTGGACCGCGCCCTCTCGGACGCCATCTCGGGGCAGGACCAGGAAAGCTACCGGTCCGCTCTGGCGGCCCTCCTCAACTTCGTCCGCGCCCACGGCAGCAAGGTCCCCGCGGACGACCTGGTGTCCTCCGACGTGGTCCTGCCGTCAGAGGACATGACTCTGGAGGAGGCCACCGCGCTCCTGTCCGAGGACGGCAACGTGGTGGACGCCCCCGCCAGCCCCGCCTGAGTTCAGACCGGAACTCCCCAGAGGGCGTACCAGCGCTCCAGGTCCGGCTCCACCGGCAGGTCCTCCTTGGCCACCGCCGCCAAGCGCATCTCGGTGGCATTGTCCCGGCGCCGGTCGCCGGTGGGAACGAAGGGGTAGAAGGTGGCCTCCTTGTACCCGTAGATCCAGTAGACCGGCCCCGAGGCCGAGGTGAAGGGGAAGACCGCCGCCAGAAGGCAGTCTCCCAGGCCCTCGTCCAGAAGTCCGGTGGCAACCGCGTGCAGGGCGGCCAGGGTGGTATCGAACTGCTTGCCCTCCACCAGAAGCCACTCGAACCCGAGGTCGTCCTTGACCTCACTGACCGTGAGGGCGTCCTCGGGTGCTGCCTTGTCCTGCAACCCGAGCATGGCCACCGTGTCCTGGGTCAGCTGCTGGAATCGTCCGCTGGGCAGGGAGCGGAACACCACCCCCACCCGTCCTGTGGGCTGGAGCCCGGCCGCGGTCTCCAGGGTGAGCATGGCGGTGCTCATGGCGAAGATCTTGTCCTCGTTGGACTTGGGGAGCTTGGTCCGGCCGAGTATGGAGTCGAGGAAGCCCACACCCCAACTCTAACCGGAAATCTTCGCCTCCAGCTCGCGGAGCTTGGCCAGCCGATGCTCCAGGGAGGGGTGGGTGGAGAACACCTCTGCCAGGCTCCCCTTGCCGGCGGTGATCGCGGGGAAGATCATGAAGGCGTTGGCCGACTGCACCTGGCGGAGGTCCCGGCTGGGGATCCTGGTCATGGCGCCGCTGATCTTCTGCAGCGCCGAGGCGAGTTGCGATGGCTCCTGGGTGATGATCGCCGATCCCCGGTCGGCGGCGTATTCCCGGTAGCGGGAGAGGGCCCTGATCAGGACGAAGCTGATGGCCCAGACGACCGCCGCCACCAGGATGATGACGATCATCCCCTCACCCTCATCCGAGCCCCGCCCGCGGCCGTAGCCGCCACCGTAGCCAAAGCCGCCAAACATGCCAAACCACATCCCGGACTGCACGATGAGGGAGGCAACAGTGGCGAAGAACCCGGCCATGGCCATGACCTTCACATCCCGGTGGATCACGTGGCTGAACTCGTGCGCCAGCACCGCCTCCAACTCCTTGGGCTCCAGCTGGTCAAGGATGCCCGTGGTGACGGCCACCACGGCGTTCTTGGGGTTGCGGCCGGTGGCCAACGCGTTGGGGACCCGGGACGGGATCACCGCCACCTTGGGCATGGGCATTCCGGTGAGCTGGGCCAGCCGACCCACGATGTCGTGCAGCTGGGGGTACTGCTGGGGCGTGACGATCTGGGCATGGAGCGCGGAGAGCACCATGCGGTCCGAGAAGTAGTACTGGGCCACCAACAACACGGCCACCACCACCACGATGGTGACGATTCCGGTGTGCAGCAGCAGCAGAACCCCGACGAAGGCGAGGTAGACCACCGCCAGCAGGAAAAGCGTGAGGAACATCCGGGCCGTGAGCCCGACGTCGGTGCCCAATTTGCGTTGCATGCACCCTCTATATACCCGTTTCCTGGGAACTGACGCAGAGGGACATCTTGGGGACCGCCCCGCCAACCGCGCTAGGATGGGCCGGAGCAGGTCGTGGAGGTGGTTCAGCCCTTGTTTGTCGATGCCCTGGTCGGCGGCTTCATCCTCGCCCTCATGGGTCTGGGGCTGCGCACCAGTGTGGGTCGTCGCCTCACTCGTCTCTTCTCCCAGCGCTCCCACGCCCTCCGGGGACGGACCGCGGATCCCCTCGAGGCCCTGGACGTCGCCTACCGCCGCCAGGCCGAGGTCCTTCAGCAAGCGAGGCGAGGGATCGCCGAGGTGGTGACCTCCCACAAGCGGCTAGAGCTCCAGGCCAAGAGGTTTCGTGAGAGCCAGGTTCGGCTCCGCGATGAGGCCCGCCAGGCTCTCCTCTCCGGGCGCGAGGACCTAGCCAGAGTCGCCCTGACAAGGGCCCATGCCACCGCCTCCCAGCTGGCCTCCCTAGAGCTGCAGGTTGCTGAGCTGCGAGATCAGGGGGCCCGGCTGGAGCTGGCCACGGAGCGCCTGAAGACAAGAGTGGAGGGATTCCGAAGTCAGAAGGAGGTGTTCCGGGCGCAGTACTCGGCGGCCCAGGCTTCGGCGCGCATCGCCGAGTTGATCACCGGCATCTCGGGGGAGATGGGGGACGTCAGCCGGATGCTGGAGGCTGCTCGGGAGCGCACGCGGCAGATGGAGGCTCGGGCGGCAGCCACGAGCGACCTCGTGACCACCCACCACCCCGCTACCATTGGCGGAGACGAGACTGGCCGCCAGCCGGGAGCCACGGACGGAAACGCGGTCGCCGGAGCGCAGCCCAAGACGCTGCGGCCCGAGCCCCCGCACCATCCCGAAGGGGTCGCTCTGCTAAATTCCAGTTCCGCATCCACGTCAGAGCCGTCTTCACTGCCAGAGGGAGGTTGAACCAAGTGCTCCACGTCATCGCTTTCATCGTCATCGGGGTGGTCATCGGGGCCCTCTACATTCGCCAGTCGCGCGGAGCGGCCGCGACGATCCGGGTCATCGCAGGGCTGGCCGGTAGCCTCATCGGTGGCTTTGTCACCCTGGCGGTCCTAGGCAGTGGCCACACGTCCGGGAAGTACGGGAGCATTCTGGTGGCGATCGTGCTGGCGGTGATCCTCTCCGCCCTGGCGACCGCGGGCACCCGGCCCCGGACCGCCTGATTTCGGTCCCCCCTAGGGACCTACCGAGAAGAACTCCTCCGCTCGACGTCGGTCCTTGGCCATCTGGGCCACCAGCTCCGCGTCGGAGCGGAACGTCTCCTGGCCCCGGATCCGCTCCAGGACCTCGGCGATCAGCTCCTGGCCGTAGAGGTCCGGGGTAGGGCCGAGGCCATGGACCTCGAACCGCCGGTCGCGCCCGGAGAAGTGGGGACGTGTGCCGACGCTTCCCACCGCCGGCCTCGGCTCTCCGCCGGAGGCCGGCCTCCAGGTCATGACGTAGACGCCGTCGGGAGGCAGGAGCTGCGCCGGGAGGGTCCTGAGGTTGGCGGTGGGAAAGCCGAGGACTCGACCCAACCCCTCTCCCCTCACCACCTCCCCCATCACCTGAAAGGGGTGGCCCGCCAGGTGCGGATACTCCGAGACCCGGCCCTCCTGGAGCAGGCGCCGCAGTTCGGAGCTGCTCACAGCCACGGTCCCGACCACCACCTGGTCGACAACCTCGAGGCCGAGCTGGTGTTCTCTGGCGTAAGCACGCACGAAGTCCACCCCCCCGCTGCCATCACGACCCAGGGAGAGCCGAGGACCGGCTGCCAGGCCGACGACCGCCAGCTGGTGGCGCAGGCGCGAGAGGAACTCCCCCGGGTCCTGCGCCCGCAGCCGGTCATTGAAAGGGATGACCAGCACCTGGTCCACACCAGCCTCCGCCAGCAGGCGGCGGCGAAACCTGAGCGGTGTGAGAAGGCCCGGCACCGACTGCGGACGCAGGAGGTGCGCCGGATGAGGTTCGAAGGTCACCGCCACGACCATCCCCTGTGGGCCCGCCATTTGGCGCGCTGCCCGCAGGAGTCGCTGGTGGCCCAGATGCACCCCGTCGAAATTGCCCACCGCCACCACTGCCGGCGGGCCATCATTGGGCGGGCCGTTGAGAGGGATCCCAAAGACAGCCGGGACCCCGACCCCCAAGTCAGCCACCGACGGGGGCGATCACCTTGAGGGGCTGGAATCGCAGGCCGGCCAGGGTACCGACCGCCAGCAGCCTACCGTCCGGGCCGTGGGCTCTCACCTCCCCTCCTGCCTGCTCTCCCTGGGGGCCGCGCTGGAGCCAGGCCCCCTGGCCGCGCTGGACGGCTGCGGCGGCTCCGGGCAGGAGGTCGACCCGGGGCATCCCCTGAACAGCGGCCTCCGGAGGCAGGAGCAGCGAACGCGGGTCGTCCGCCTCCAGCAGTTGCGAGACTGACACCGCCTGCTCCAGATGAAAGGGCCCGTAGGCGGTGCGTTCCAACCACCCCAGCACTCCCCCCACGGACAACCGCTCCCCCAAATCGGTCGCCAACACCCGGAGGTAGGTGCCCTTGCCACAGACGACCTCGACCTCCGCCTCGGCCACCTCCCCCGGAGTGAAAGAAAGCACCCGGATGCTGTGGATCTCGGCTACCCTCGGCTTGCGCTCGACGGTCACCCCCTGCCGGGCCAGCTCGTACAGGTGGCGCCCCTGATGACGCACGGCGGAATGCATCGGTGGGACCTGCTCGATCCTCCCCACGAACTCCTTCAGCGCCTTCTCCACCACGGTTCGATCCAGAGCCGCGGCCGAGGAGCCAGGCCGCACCTCCCCCTCGAGATCGCCGGTGTCAGATGTCTCCCCCAGCCTGAGGCGTGCTCTGTAGGTCTTGGGTTCGCGCAGGATGTACTCCACCAGCCGGGTGGCCCGCCCGACACAGAGCGGCAGCACCCCGGTGGCCGCCGGGTCCAAGGTCCCAGCGTGCCCGATGTGCCGTTCCCCGAGCGCCCGGCGGGCGTCCCTGATGGCGGCGAAAGAGGTGATCCCGGCGGGCTTGGCCAGGTTGAGAACCCCAGTCACCCCCGGTGGCCGGCCGGTCCGACGGAGCGGGTTGGGGATCACGTCTACCGGAGCCGTCATCCCTCGCCCTCCTCCAATACTGCAGCCCGCGCGCGCCGCAGCACCGCCTCCTCGGCCTCCAACAGGCCGGAGCGGAGCTCGGCGCCTGCTGCCCGGAAGTGGCCTCCACCGCCGAGGTCGGCCACCAGCTCGTGCGCCGCCAGCCTGCCCCGAGTCCTCAGGCTCACCTTGGTCAGCCCCTCCCCCGCCTCCTTGAACAGGACTGCGCACAGCATGGTGTCCAGAGTCTGGAGGAGGTCGATGATCCCCTCGGTCTCCTCCAGCTCCGCTCCGGCCTCGTGGAGCATCCGCTGCGTCACGGCTGTCCAGATCAGCCGGCCACCCAGCTCGTAGTGGGCGGCGCTGGCGGCCAACGCCTGGAGGCGCAGGGTGGTGGCGGGCCTCCACTTGTACGAGCGCAACGCCACGAATGCCGGGTCTGCGCCCAAGTCCACCAACTCGGCCGCAGCATGCAGGACCGGGCCTGAGGTGTTGTCGTGCCGGAACCCACCGGTGTCCGTGAAGATGGCCGCATACAGGTTAGTCGCCATGTCCGGCGTGATCTCCGCCCCCCACTGACGCAGAAGGGACAGCACCACCATCCCGGTGGCGGCGGCCTGGCGGTCGACCACCCCGAGATCGCCGAAGCCGTCGTTGCTGATGTGGTGGTCGAAGAGGATGGTGAGAGGAGCTTCGGCGATGCGCGACCCCAGGGCACCGAAGCGCGATGGACTGCCGGCGTCGAAGGCGATCACCGTGGAGCCCGGGGACATGTCATCCCGGTTCACACGCGGGAACCCGGGTAGGTAGGCGAGCCCCTGAGGAACCGGCTTGGGGGCCAGGACGGCTACCCGCTTTCCCCGCTGGTCCAGATACTCAGCGAAGGCGAGGGCTGATCCCAAGGAATCCGCGTCTGCATCTTGGTGGGCGACCAGCGCGAAGTCGTCCTTCTCGTCCAGAGCCGCGGTGATCGCCCCCAGGCTCTCAATCATCGGTGACAGCTCCGGGCTCGGACGCCAGGGAGGTGAGCAGCTGGTTCACCCGGGTGCCGCGGACGATCGAGTCGTCCAGCCGAAACTCGAGCCGGGGGACCCGCCTGAGGTTTTCCAGCCGGTCACCAAGAAGGTGCCGGAGGTATCCGGTCATCCCCTTGAGGGCGGCCAGGTTGCGCCGCCGCTCGGCGTCGTCTCCCAGAGAGCTCACCCGTACCACCGCCACCGACAGGTCAGGGGCGCAGTCCACCTCAAGCACTGACACCAGGTTCAGCCGGGGATCCTTCACGTCTTGGGCGAGCGCCAACGCCAGCTCCTGGCGCAGCTGAGCGTTCAGCCGCTCTCGCCGGTGGCCCGGGGAGGCAGGGCTCATGTGCCGACCCCGCCACCGCCATCAGCGATTGCGCTGCTGCACCACATAGGACTCCAGAACGTCACCCTCAGCGAAGTCCTGGTAGGCGCCCAGGTCGATGCCGCACTCATACCCGGCGGCCACCTCGCGCACGTCGTCCTTGAACCGGCGCAGGGACTCGATCCGGGCCCGCTGCACCTCCTTGCCATCCCGCTTGACCACCACGGTTGAGCCTCTGGTGAGCTTGCCCTCGGTCACCTGGGAACCGGCGATCATGCCGCTCCGGGGCACCCGGATACGCATCTTGACCTCGGCTCGGCCCTCGAACACCTCCTCGAAGGTGGGCTCGTGCATACCCTGGATGGCCCTCTCGATGTCATCGGTGATCTGGTAGACCACGTCGTAGGTGCGGACGTCGATTCCCTGCCGCTCGGCGGCGGCCCGGGCGCCCACATCGGGCCGGACGTTGAAGCCGACCACGATCGCGTTGGCGGCCGCCGCCAGATCGACATCGGCCTCGCTTATCGGGCCAACCCCCTCATACACCAGCCGGAGTCGGACCGTCGGATCAGAGAACTTCACCAGAGTGGAGCGGAGCGCCTCCAGGGCTCCGTGGGTGTCCGCCTTCACGACCAGGTCCAGGTCGCGAAGCTGTTCCTCGCCCTGGCGGCTGAGCTCCGCCAGGCTCACCCGACGGGCGTCCACTCGCCCTTGGCGGACGGCGGCCATGGCAGCCTCGGCCCGGGCCTTCGCCTCCTTTTCGCTTGCCACCACCAGCAGCCGATCCCCCGCGACAGCCACCTCGGGCAGGCCCGCCACCTGAGCGGGCAGCCCCGGAGAGCAGCCGTCGATGCGCTGTCCGGTGTCGTCTATGAGGTCCCGGACCCGGCCGGCGACCGCCCCCACCACGAAGTGATCCTGGCGACGCAGTGTGCCCTCCTGCACCAGGACCGAGGCCACCGGCCCCCGCCCCCGGTCCATCTGCGAGTCGATCACCACGGCCTCCGCAGGGGCATTCGGATCGGCCATGGGAGGATTCAGGTCGGTCACCAGAAGGATCATCTCCAGGAGGTGGTCCAGCCCCTCGCCGGTCTTGGCTGAGACCGGGACGCTGACCACGTCCCCCCCGAAGTCCTCCACCACCACCCCGTGCTCGGCGAGCTGTTGCTTCACCCGGTCGGGATGGGCGTCCTCCAGGTCGATCTTGTTGATGGCCACCAGGATGGGAACCCCCGAATTGCGCACGTGCTGGATGGCCTCCTCGGTCTGGGGCATCACCCCGTCGTTGGCAGCCACCACCAGCACCGCCAGATCGGTGATGTTCGCGCCTCGTGCCCGCATGGCTGTGAAAGCGGCGTGGCCCGGGGTGTCGATGAAGGTGATCAGCCTCCCCTCCCGCCGCACCACCGAGGCACCGATCCGTTGGGTGATGCCACCGGCCTCCCGCGCCGCCACGTTGGACTCGCGGATGGCGTCCAGCAGGCTGGTCTTGCCGTGGTCCACATGCCCCAGAACGGTCACCACCGGGGGCCGGGGCGAAAGCCCCTTCCGGCTGTCGTCCCGCAGGACCCGCCCAGAGGCCGGCGCCTCCCGAGCGGCGGCTTCGGACAACTCGATCTCCAGGGACTCTGCCACCAGCCGAGCCGTGCCCAGATCGAGGGACTGGTTGATAGTGGCCAGGATCCCCCGCTGCAGCAGGGCCTTCGACACATCAGCGGAGGAAACCCCAAGAGCCTCGGCCAGTGACTTGACCGTGAGATTGTCCGGGAGTTCCACCCTCTTCAGCTTCGCGATAGCACTTCCTCCTGCCCCTGGACGGGGCCCCATCCAGTCTCCGGGGTTGAATGGGAGATCATACCGGCCACCAGGCCAGCCACACGGTCCGGAACTGGCACTCCGGCCGGAAGGCGCAGCGCCCTTTGCAACGCCCGCCTACGTCTGGCCGCCTCCCAGCACTCCATCTTGGCACAGATGTATGCCCCCCGTCCGGCGGCCCGCCCGCTGGTGTCCACTTCCAGCGTCTCGCCAGTCCGGCACAGCCGGATCAGCACCCACTTCGAGTGCCGCTCTCGACAGCCCACGCAGGTCCTCAGCGGCAGATGCCCCTGGGGCTCCCGCGATGACGCGGTCACCGGCGCCGGCTGGGGGCTCAGATCCGCCCCCAGCCGGCACGGCGGACGGAAGGCACGATCACTGCTGGCTCCGCTCCCTGGATCACGGAGCCGCCTCCGGCACCCGGATGTCGATTCGCCACCCCGTGAGCCGGGCCGCCAGACGAGCGTTCCGGCCCTCCTTGCCGATCGCCAGGGAGAGCAGTTCGGGAGCCACCTCGACCACTGCCCGGTGCCCCTCCTCGTCCAGCCGGACGCCGACCACCGGTGCTGGGGCCAGGGCGCGAGCCACGAAGGTGGCGGCATCGTCGGCCCACTCGACGATGTCGACCTCCTCCCCCGCCAGCTCCCCCACCACGGCTCGGATCCGGGTGCTCTTGGGCCCGATGCACGCACCCTTGGGATCGAGGCCTGGCCTCAGTGATTCCACGGCGACCTTGGACCGCACACCGGGCTCGCGGGTGACCGCCCTTATTACGACCTCGCCGGACGCGATCTCCGGAACCTCTATCTCCAGGAGGCGTCGCAGGAGGAGTGGAGAGGTGCGCGAGGCGCGAACCTCGATCATCTCCGGTCCCCCGCGGCGGGACTCCAGCAGGACAACCTTGAGGTGGCGCCCGAGCGCCAGGCGCTCACCAGGGATCTGCTCGGCGGGGCCGAGCACCGCCTGCAGATGGCCGGCCCGCAGAAACCAGGTGCCGCCGGCCTGGCGCTCCACCACTCCGTCCACCAGCTGCCCGCGATGCTCGACTGCCTCTGCGGCCAGACGGTCACGCCTTGTTTCGTCCAGCTGCCGAGCGAGTCGTACCCGAGCAAGCCGCGCCGCCCGAGCCACCACCTGGGGCGCCAAGGAGATAGGCTCCGCCTCCCCGCCACCGACGGACACCACCTCCACCTCACCTCCCGCGGCCAACCTCACCGCCACCTGGCCGGCGACTGGGCTGCCCGCCTCCGCCAGCGCCTCGGAGAGGGCGAGGGACACCTCCTCCATGAGCCGCGCGGGGTCCACCCCCAGTTCCTCCCAGACCGCCGCGAGCGCCGAGTCCAGCCCCCCCGAAGAGCCGCCCCTCTGGGCCGTCAAAGGTCCACCACCACCTGGACCGAAACCAGGTCGGACCGCTCCAGTTCGATCCGCTGGGGCCTGCCGCTCCGGCGCCGAGCCTCCAGCTCCAGCAGCCGGTCCGAAATCGCCGTGAGCCGCCCCTCGATGACTGCCTCCTGGCCGGAACGCGCCACGATCACCCGGAGGCGGCGCCCAAGGCTCGCCCGCAACTCTTCCTCGGTGGCCAGCATCCGCTCAGCCCCTGGGGAGCTGACCTCCAGCGAGTAGGACTCCGGGAGCACGGCCTCGTGCACGTCGAGCACATCGGAGATGGCCAGGCTGGCGGCACCGCACTCGTCCACGGTTACCCCGCCAGGCCGGTCCACGGTCACCCGCAGGACCGCACCGCGCCGCCCACCGGCCCAGGAGAGCCCGAGCAGGGTCAGCCCGAGCTCCGAAACCGGCCCCTGCACCAGACTCCTGAGCCGGTCGGGGTCAATCTGGGAACCCGACGAGCCTTTCACCACCAACCCACGGGGGGCCGGCCCTCAGCGCCGGGTGGCGGGGATCGCCGCTACCCGGGACCCGCCGCCCCGGCGCACCACCGCCTGGCGGTCGAGCTGCCGCCAGGCGGTGAGCAGGGTGGCGGCGTTGAAGATCGAAGAGTAGGTGCCCGAGAAGATGCCGATCAGCAGGGCGAGGACAAACCCCTGCACCGAGGCTCCTCCCAGGAGCACCAGGGTGAGCAGCACGAAGAGAACTGTCAGCGAGGTGTTCAGGGAGCGGGACATGGTCTGCGCGATCGAGAGGTTGACCACCTGATCGAAGGTCATCCGCGGCCCCTGGACCCTGAGGTTCTCCCGGATCCGGTCAAACACCACGATGGTGTCGTGGACTGAGAATCCGACCACGGTGAGCACCGCGCTAACGAAGAGGGCATCGACCGAACCCAGCTGGCTGAAGTGCCCCAGGATGGCCCACAACCCGACCAGCACGAAGACGTCGTGCAGCAGGGCTGCCATGGCACAGAGGGCGAACCGGCGGGCGCTGATCATGGTCTGGGAGAAGCGGAAGCCCAGGTAGACCGAGATGAGGGCGGCCGCCACCACCACCAGCAGCACCGAACTGACCACCAGGCTGCTGGCTATGGTGGGGCCCACCGTGCTCTCACTGAGGTTGAGCGACCCCGTGTGGTCCTTGGTGATCCCGAAGTGCTGGTCGAGAGCCTGGTTGATCCTCGTGAGCTCGCTGGCCGCGATCGGCTGGGTGGTGATCGAGTAGTAGTGGTTCGACTCGGCCAGCACCTGAGGATGGCTGGGCCGGTAGGTGTCGGTCACCACCTTCTGGACGGCTGCCGCGGTGGTCGGCTGGTGCAGCTGCACGCTGATGGAGTCGCCCCCGGTGAAGTCGATGCCGAGGTTGAAGCCGGCGAACAGGATGGTGATGATCCCGGGCACGATCACGATCAGGGAGGCCGCGAAGTACCAGTTTCGGTGGGTGACGACGTCGAAGCGGCTCCCCGAGCTGAAAGTGGCCTTAAGGCGGTCGGTGGGCACGATCCGGGTGTAGAGCGTGGGACGGCGGGCGAAGGCAAACCAGCGCTGGACGTAGTGCAGCAGCGAATGGGTGATCACGATGGCCGAGAACATGCTCACGGCCACCCCGATGAACAGGGTGAGGGCGAAACCCTGCACGTCCGCGGCCCCGAAGAAGTACAGGACGGTGCAGGTGATCATGGTGGCGATGTTGGAGTCCCGGATCGCCGGCCAGGCCCGGCGGAAACCGTACTCGACCGCCAGCTCCAGGGGCCTCCCCTGGCGCAGTTCCTCCTTGGTTCTCTCGAATATCAGCACGTTGGCATCCACGGCCATGCCCACGCTGAGGATGAAACCGGCCAGGCCGGGCAGGGTGATGACCACCGGTATGAGTTCGTAGACAGCCAGGACGATGAGGGCGTAGCAGACCAGGGCCACGCTGGCCAGGAAGCCAGGGAAGCGGTAGTAGGCGATCATGAAGATGATCACCAGGGCCAGCCCCAAGGCCCCCGCCCGAAGGCTCTGGGCGACCGACTGCCGGCCCAGGGTCGCCGACACCGTCGTCGACTGCAGGACCCCAATCTGGGCCGGTAGCGCCCCGGCGTTGATGTCGTTGACCAGCGCCTGAGCCGAGTTGAAGGTGAAGTTCCCGGTGATCTCAGTCTGGTTGCTGCTCGGCCCCTCGACGCAGGGCGCGGTCAGAACCTCGTTGTCCAGGAAGATCGCCACCTGCGCGGAAGGGGGGGGCGGGGTCGAACACGAGCCGCCCGTCCCGGTCGTGCTGCAGAGCGGGTTGTTGGCACAGGCCTTGGTGGTGACCTGGCTCCAGACCGACGCCCCCTGGCTGTCGAAGGTGATGTCCACGGCGTAGCCGCCACCCGGATTCTGGCCCACCGCCGCCGAGGCCACCGCCGAGGCGGGAAGGTTCTTGATGATCTTCCAGTGGTAGGCGGCTCCGGTCGCCGACACCGGGTAGTAGGTGGTGCTATTGAACTGGCAGTTGGCCTGGGCATGCCCCTGGGGGAAGCAGGTGCTGGGGACGAGCTGGTTCTGGTCGATGCAGGTCTGGGTGGTGCAGGTCCCGGGTTGACCGTTGACCGTGGGCTTTCCCGGCACCGCCACGGCGAAATGCAGCTGAGCGGTGGACCCCAGGGTCTTGAGGGCCTGGCCTATGCCCACTCCAGGGAGCTGGACCAGGATCTGATTGCTCCCTTGGGCCTGAACCTGGGTGTCGGCGACCCCCAAGGAGTTCACCCGCCGCTGGATGATGGTGAGGCTGGCCGACTGCGCCTCGGCCAGAGTCTTCCCCTTGGGGAGGCCGGTGCGGCAGCCGATCCCCGGAGGGTTGTTGGGTCCAAGGCAGATGGCGAGGGTGAGCGAGGTGCCACCCTGCAGGTCCAGACCCCTGTGGATATAGGGCTGGGCCCCCAGCAAGGCCGGGTGCTGGTTCGCCGGATAGGAGGCAGTAACTGCCTTGTGGCGCACCAAGAGGTTGTAGATCTGGGGGTAGGCGTCCACCACGATGGCCCCCACGACCAGCACGAACACGAGGCCCAGCCACCACCGGTTGATCCGGATCAAGTCTTCTGAGTCCGCCGGAGTGAGTTGCTGGTCATCGCGAGTTCTAGATTCTAGCCGTCCGGGCTCGCCACTCCCGCCCGGGCCACGGGCGCCTGGCCCTCAATCCCCGGGGAAGAGAGGGGGCTCCGGCGGCGGAGCGACCAGATGTGGAGGTGGCGCCATCCCCAGATGGCGGTAGGCGCCGGCCGTGGCCATCCGGCCGCGGGGGGTCCGCTGCAGCAGGCCGAGCTGGAGGAGGTAGGGCTCCACCACCTCCTCCAAAGTGTGCGGCTCTTCGGAGAGAGCAGCCCCCAGGGTGCCGAGCCCCACGGGCCCGCCGCCGAAGCTCGTGCAGATGAGCCGAAGGAGGCGTCGGTCCGAGTCCTGAAGCCCCAGTGAGTCGACCTCCAAGAGCTCGAGTGCCGACTCCGTGGCCGCCCTCGTGACCGAGCCGCCGCCCCGCACCAGGGCGAAGTCGCGCACCCGGCGCAGCAGCCGGTTGGCGATCCTCGGGGTTCCCCGGGACCGGGCAGCGATCAGGGCCAGGGCCTCCTGGTCGGCCTCCAACTGGAGGAGCCGCGCGGAGCGTGAAACGATGGCCAGGAGCTGCTCTGGGGTGTAGAAGTCAAGCCGGAAGGTCGCGCCGAAGCGGTCCCGCAGCGGTGCCGACAGCATCCCCTCACGCGTGGTGGCCCCGACTACCGTGAAGCGCTGCAGCGCCAGGCGCAGCGTCTGAGCCCCCGCCCCCTTCCCCGAAACGAAGTCGAACGCGAACTCCTCCATGGCCGGGTACAGGCTTTCCTCCACCGCCCGCTGGAGCCGGTGGACCTCGTCGACGAAGAGGATGTCACGCTCTCCCAGGCTGGTTAACAGGCTCGCCAGGGCGCCCTGATGCTCCAGGGCCGGCCCGCTGGTGACCCTGAGGTTCACCCCCATCTCGAGGGCCACGATGTTGGCTAGAGTCGTCTTCCCCAGCCCCGGCGGTCCACAGAGCAGCAGGTGCTCCACCGACTCCCCCCGCATGCGAGCAGCCTCCAGGAGGATGGCCAGCTGGTCCTTGACCTGCTCCTGGCCCACGAACTCGGAGAGTCGCTGCGGCCGCAGCTGGCGGTCGAGTTCCGGCTCGTCGGGACCGACCTCCGGCTCGTAGATTCCGTCCGGTTCGCTCACCGGCGCACCTCCCTGGGGCCGAGCCGCTGCAAGGCGTCCCGCACCAGGTCTTCGACGGTCTGTGCCCCCTCACCCGGGGCGGCGGCCAGGGCCGCCCGGACCGCCTCCCGCGCTTGCGGGGCGGAGAAGCCCAGCTGGACCAACGCGTCGACGGCGCGCTCCATGGGAGCCCCGTCGGCTGGTGGCCTCCCGGGAGGCGGGACGATCCCCATCTGGTCGACCGTTCCCTTCAGCTCCAGCACGATCCGCCTCGCGGTCTTGACCCCGATCCCAGGGACCGCTGCCAGCACGCCGTGGTCCTCGGCGGAGATGGCCTCGGCGAGAACTCCCCACTCGGTGCGCGAGAGGATGGCCAGCGCGGCCTTGGGACCGATGCGCTCCACCCCCAGCAGGTGGCGAAAGAACACCAGCTCTTGGGGGTCGAGGAAGCCGTATAGGGAGATGGCGTCATCCCGGACCACGGTATGGACGTCGAGTCTGACCTCCCCCACCGCGGCGCGCAGCTGGGCAGCCGTCCGCTGATGGACGAACACCAGGTAGCCGACGCCTGCCACCTCGATCACCGCAGACTCCTCGTCGACCCGGCCCACCGAGCCCCGGAGCGAGGCGATCAAGCCCGGCTCGCGGCGAGCGCCAAGCGGAGCCCGCTGGCGTGCTGGTGGCAGATCCCCACGGCGCAGGCATCGGTGACATCGTCCGGTGAGCTCGGCACCTTGGCCCCAAGAATCAGCTGGACCATACGGGCCACCTGGCGCTTATCCGCCGATCCGGACCCGGTGACCGCCCGCTTCACCTCGCCCGGGGTGTACTCGGCCACAGGTAGCCCGTGGCGCGCGGCGGCGCAGAGCAGGACGCCCCGGGCCTGGCTGACCGCCATCGCCGTGGAGACGTTCCGCTGGAAGAACAGCCTCTCGACCGCCACCACCTCGGCACCGGCCATCGCCACCAACTCCTCCGCCTGTTGGAACAGCGCCAGCAGACGCTGCGGCTCGCCCTGCTGGGCCTCGGTGGTGAGGCAGCCGGACCCTCGCAACCGCAGCCGCCCTCCCCCACCGTCCACCAGCGCCCAGCCGGTCAGGGCCAGGCCGGGGTCAAGCCCCAGAACCAGCAACTTCCCGCCTCCGAGCGCCCGGCAGGTCAGACCTCGGCCAGGACGTCGTCGGGAAGGATGGCGTTGCAGTGGACCTCGCGCACGTCGTCGTGCTCCTCCAGCGCCTCCAGCAGCCTGACCACCGCCGCGGCATGTTTGGCCTCCACCTCGACGGGGTTGGTGGCCTGCATCGTCACTTCGGCCCGCTCTACCACTCGCCCGGCATCCAGCAAGGCCTGGCGGAGCTCCTCCAGCCGCTCGGGGGCCACGTAGACCTCCACCAGGTCCCCCTCCACCTGGACGTCATCGGCCCCCAGTTCGATCGCCTCCAGCGCCAGCTGCTCAGGGTCCTGGCCCTTGGGCTCGACCACTATCAGCCCGGTACGGTTGAACATCCAAGCCACGGAATTGGTCTCGCCAAGGCTACCCCCGGAGCGGGTGAACAGGTTGCGCAGCCCGGCCACCGTCCGGTTGCGGTTGTCGGTCAGGGCGTCAACCAAGATCGCGACCCCGCCGGGGCCGTAGCCCTCGTAGCGGATCTCCTCGATGGCCGCGCCCTGGAGCTCACCGGTGCCGCGCTTGATGGCCCGCTCGATGTTGTCGGCGGGCATGTTGACCTCTCGGGCCTTCTGGATGGCCAGGCGCAGGCGGAAGTTACCGGCCGGGTCACCGCCCCCTTCCCGAGCGGCCACTGTGATCTCACTGGCCACCTTGGTGAAGGTCTGCCCCTTCCGGGCGTCGACCACCGCCTTCTTGTGCTTGATCCCCGCCCACTTGGAGTGCCCTGACACCGCCTACCTCCGTCGCCTGCCCCGCCCGGGGCGGCTGGCGCGAACATGCATTCCCTGAAGTGTACCGCTGCCCTCAAGCCTAGCAGTCCGCGGAGCAGACTTCAGGGCCGGCCCGCCTCCGGAAGAACGAGCCTCACGACCCGCCTCGGGCCCACCCTAAGGATGGTTCCCGAGGAGAACTCCACGGGCTCCGGAGCTGCGGGGAGCCGGTGGTCTCCCAGCCTCACCGCGCCCTGGCTGAGAAGCCGCAACCCCGCGCTGCGAGAACTCGCCATCCCCGCCCGGACCAGCAGATCCCGGGGGTCCACGGGGCCAGGTGGTACCACCACCTCGACGATCTCCGAGGGCAGCTCCTTGAAACGGAAGCGCCGGAGAAACTCCTGGGCCGCCTGCTCAGCGGCCTCCTCACCGTGAAACTCGGCCACCACCCGTCTCGCCATCAGCTCCTTCAGGTCGCGGGGAAGGACCGTACCGGTGCCCAGCTTCCGGGCCAACTCCCGCGACTCGACCAGCGGAGTTGAGGTCGCCAGCTCCAGGTAGGGAACGATCTGGGCGTCGGGTATCGACATCAGGCGACCAAACTGGTCGTCCGCGGGGTCGGCCACACCCACGGCGTTGCCCAGTGACTTGCTCATCTTGCGCTGGCCGTCAATGCCCACCAGGAGGGGCACGGTGACCACATCCTGGGGGGCCATCCCGTAGGCCAGCTGCACCTCCCGCCCCCGCAGGAGGTTGAAGAGCTGGTCGGTCCCTCCCAACTCCACGTCGGCCGCCACCGCCACCGAGTCGTACCCCTGGAGCAGCGGGTAAAGCAACTCGTGGAGTCCGATCGGCCGCTCCTCTGCCATCCGCTGGCCGAAGTCAGATCGCTGCAGGAGCTGGGCCACAGTAGCCGTACCTGCCAGGCGCAGGACGTCTGCGAGACCGAACTGGCCGAACCACTCGCTCTGCCAGCGCACCTCCGCTCCCACCTGGTCCACCACCGTGAAGAGCTGCTCCAGGTAGGTCCTGGCGTTGGCCGCCACCTCCTCCGCAGTGAGCTGGGGTCGGGTGGCGGAGCGCCCGGTGGGGTCGCCGATGCGGGCGGTGACGTCGCCGATGATCAGGACCGGGGTGTGCCCCTGAGCCTGCCAGCGCCTCAAGAGGCGCATGGGTACGGTGTGGCCCAGGTGGATGTCCGGGGCACTGGGGTCGATTCCAAACTTTACCCTGAGGTGGTCGCCCCGCTCCACCCTTTCCCGGAGGTGGGCGGCGTCCACGCAGTCGACCACCCCCTGGAGAAGGACATCCCACTTGGCAGCGGAGGGATCGGTGGCGTCCACGCAGGGAACGTTACCGAACCGGCCACCGGTCCAGCCGCCACCTCTCAGGACGCCACCAGCTTGGTGATCCCCGGGCGCCGGTAAACTCGCGCCCAGACGGCGCGAGACGGCCCGGCCCCGGGCGGTTCTGGGTGGAGGTCTGGTGTGCAGATAGAGGTCCTGGAGACGCCTGAACTGGGCGATCGCAGCTACGTGGTCGCGGACGGCCGGGAGGCGGCGGTCATCGACCCCCAGCGCGACCTGCACCGGTTCATGGATCTCATCGAGCGTCGGGGGTGGCGGGTCCGGTTGGTCCTGGAGACTCACCTGCACAACGACTACGTCACGGGTGGGCTGGAACTCTCGCGGCGGACCGGGGCAACCTATGTCGTGGCCGGAGGGGAAGAGGCAACCTTCGACTGCTGCCCAGCACGCGAGCAGGACACGTGGGAGCTGGGGCGGGCCCGGATCAAGGTCCTGGCCAGCCCGGGGCACACCCCTGGGCACTGCGCCTACCTCTTGCGAGGACCGGAGTCCGAGGATCTCGCGGTGTTCTCCGGCGGATCGATGCTCTTCGGTACGGTGGGCCGGACTGACCTGGTGGCACCGGACCGTACCGATGAGCTGAGCCGGCTCCAGCACCGCTCGGTGCGGCGCCTGGCCTTCGAGCTCCCAGAGTCCGTGGAGGTCCACCCCACCCACGGCTTCGGAAGCTTCTGTGCCTCATCACCCGGCAGCGGTGGCCAGCGCAGCTGGGTCGGGGAGGAGCGGCTAACCAACCTAGCCTGTCGCATCGAGGACGAGGAGGAGTTCGTCCGCACGCTCCGGTCCGGCCTCGGCGCCTATCCGAGCTACTACGCCCACATGGGGCTCCTCAACCGAGCTGGCCCGGCCGCCTTGGACCTCACCCCGCCGCTCCGGGTGACCCCGCAGGACGTTCCCTCCCGGATCACCGCCGGCGAATGGGTCGTGGATCTTCGGCCTCGCCGCGAATACGCCCGGGCGCACCTCCCCGGCACCGTGGGTGTGGAACACGACCCCAGCTACTTCACGACCTATCTCGGGTGGGTGATCCCCTGGGGCACCCCCGTGACCCTGGCGGCGAGCTCCGAGTCGGAGCTGGCCGGCGCCCAGCGGGACCTCGCCCGCATTGGGATAGACCGACCCGCGGCCACGGTCCTCCTGCCGGCAGAGCTTGGCGACGCCGGACGCGGATTCCAGGTGGTCGGGTGGGAGGAGCTGGCAGCCGAACTGCGTTCCCCCCGGCCGCCGGCCATCCTGGACGTCCGCTCCGAGGAGGAATGGCGGGCCGGACACCTGCCCGGAGCCACCTGGATCCCCCTGGGAGACCTGGGCCGGCGCCTCGGCGACCTCCCCCAGGTACCCACCTGGGTGCATTGTCAAGCCGGCTACCGCGCCAGCGTGGCCGCCAGCCTGCTCGATCGAGCGGGCGTACCGGTGGTGCTGGTCGACGATGACTTCGGGCGGGCGGTCGCTGCAGGGCTCGCCGTGGTAGCGGGGCTCGCCCCAGATGGGAGCTCCACCGACTGACGAGCTCCTCCGGTCGGCTGCCCCTTGACAGCGACGTACAACGTGCTATGTTGGATTCAGGTATCCGGGTTCAGACGGAGGTGTCACGTAGTGCGTACCGTCTGGAGCATGCTGAGGCACACTAGGGCGGAGTGAGCGGCCCCCCGGGGCCATCCCGGCGGAAGGTTTCCGCTGCTTCGCGTTGGGCCCCGGCAGAGGGCGACTCGCCACGTATTTCGTTCCGGCTTATCCGCCGGACGCGGTGCCTACAGCACCGGTGACTTATGGGAGCGGGCCAAAGTGCCCGCTCCTCTTTTTGCCCTCAGCGCGTCGGCGAGGTAGTAGCGCAGGGAGGCAGGGTCCCTCACTCCTATCCGGGGTCCGGCCTCAACGGGTTGCCCCGGCATACCGGCCTCCAGCCACAGATCTGTGCTCCGGGAGCAGAGGTCCCGGCGATTGTCCGCCAGGGTAACCCCGAGGGCGCGGCAGAGGAGCGCCGGGCCGCCCACCACCTCCCCGGAGGGCCGGCGGCCGGCCCGGAGCAGGACCGCCTCGGCCTCCCCGACGGAGCCGGTCACCACGTTGAGGCAGTGATGCATCCCATAGATGAAATAGACGTAGGCGTGACCGGCCGGTCCGTACATGGGCAGGTTACGGGGGGTGGGGCCGCGGCGGGCATGCGAGGCCGGGTCCGATTCCCCAAGGTAGGCCTCCACCTCCAAGAGTTCCAGCCTTATTGGGCCCGTCGGATCCCGCCGGACCAGCCAGCACCCCACCAGCTCCTGGGCCACCTCGGGGCTGGGGCGGGCGAAGAACTTTCGACCCAGGCGCGATCCCAGCGGGCTCACCGGGCCTTCGCGCCGACCTCCAGCTCCAGCACGCGCAGCACGGCCTGCCGGGCCGCGTCCCCTTCGGCGGTCGTCAGCGTCCGCTCCGGGTGACGAAGGCGAAGCCGGAGTGTCCAGCCCTTGAGCCCCGGCCCGAGCTGGTCCCCTAAATACTCGTCGATCGGCGTTACCTGCTCCAACCAGGGCAGCCCGAGCGCGGAGACCGCCCGCAGCGCCGGCCCCAGAAGGGCCCGGCTGGGGACGGCCACCGAGAGGTCGAGCACGAGCGCCGGCGTGCGGGGGAGGGGCGCGGCGTGGCCCGGGCGGCCTCCGGGCTTGAGCCAGCCGTCCAGGCGCAGCTCGGCCACCTCCAAGCGCCCCCGGACATCGAAGGCATCCGCCACCGGCTGAGCCACCTCGCCCACGATCCCTCGGAGCTCCGCACCGGCCCAGACCTCGGCTGCCCGAGCGCGGTGCAGTGCCGGCCATGTGACCGGCCGGAATTCCACCGCCCCCCCGCCACCGACGTTGGAGAGGGAGGCGATGAGGGCCATGAGGTGGCGCAGCCGGCTCACCCCGTCCTCCGTGGAATCGTCCGCCAGGTCCAGGAGCGCCACCATCCAGGGCTCCTCCGGCCGCTCCTGGCCCCTCCCCCAGAAGACGGCTCCCTGCTCGAAGAGTCGGACCCTGTCCTGGCCGCGCGCCTGGTTGTGATGGGCGCTCTGGAGCAGCCCCTGCAGCAGGCCTTGGCGCAGGCTCCCCAACTGGGCGGAGAGGGGATTGGCCAGCTCCAGGTGGGCGAGGTCTCCGATGAGGCGTGGGGCCAGCCCCTCCCTCTCGCCAGACACCAGGCTAAGGCTCAGAGCTTCACTGAAACCGGCCGCCCGACAGGTTGTGGAGGCCAGGTGGGCGACCGGCTCCGCCAGCGCCTCTAAGGGTGGCGCCTGGCGGATCGGGGGGAGTGTCCCAGGCACTTCCTGGTAACCGATGATCCGCCCGACCTCCTCAGCCAGGTCCACGGCGGTGGTGACGTCGGTGCGGTAGGGGGATGGGGTGACGAGCATCTCAGCTCCATCCTCCTGCACCTCAAACTGGAGGCGACGAAGGGGGCTGGCAACCGCCTCCGAGCTGAGCTCCATACCCAGGATTGAGGAGATCCGCCCGGGGTCGCAGCGGATGGCAGAGGCTGGGGTTAGGGGCACGCCTCCCGCCGCCCCGGGGCCTAACGTAGCCCCCAGGTGCCGGACGGCCAGGTGGATGAAGCGATCCGCACCAGCTCTCGCCAGATGTGGCGACAGCTGGCGCTCGAATCGGCTGGAGGCCTCGGTCCTGAGACGGAGCCGCCGGGAGGTGGAGCGGAGCCTCGCCCAGTTGAAGTTGGCTGCTTCCAGAAGCACCTGACTGGTGTCCGCGCCCACCGCGGACGCCTCCCCCCCAATCAGGCCGGCCACCGCCTGGGGAGCATCGCCCACGGTGATCACCAGGGTCTCGGGGTCGAGGTCCCGCCTGACTCCGTCCAGGCAGGGGATCGACTCACCCTGCCGGCCTCGCCGCACCCCAACCTCAAGCTCCTTCTCAGACGCTGGCAGCCGGCTCAGGTCGAAGGTGTGCAGGGGTTGCCCGACCTCGAACATGACGTAGTTGGCGACATCCACGATCCCACCCAGCGATCGCTGCCCGATGGCTGCCAGGCGCCGTCGGACGAAGGCCGGCGCTGGAGTGTTGCCGAGCCCCGTCAGGACCTCAGCCAGGTAGACGGGGCAATCGGCGGACGAGTCGACGGTCACCCGGACCATGGGGCCTGAGCCTGAGCGCGCCGGCCGGCTCACATCTGGGTTCCGCAGGGCGCGCGAGAGCAGAGCCGACAGCTCCCGCGCCACGCCCCAGTGGGAGAGGCAGTCGGCGCGGTTGCTGAGAACCTCCAGCTCGTACAGGTGGTCTGCGGGATACACCCGGTCCAGCGGCATCCCGGCCTCGGCGTCGTCCGGGCTGAGTATCAGCACTCCGTCGTGCTCCGAGCCCAGCCCCAGCTCATCCGGAGCGCAGAGCATTCCCTCGCTCCAGATCCCCCGGAGCCGCTTGCGGCCGATCTCCACCCCGATCGGAAGGCGGGTGCCGGGACGGGCCCAAGGGACGAGCGCCCCCACGAAGAGGTTGTCGGCGCCGCAGATCACCTCCCGAGGCTCCTGCCCAGGGATCGCGACATGGGCTAGGAAGAGGTGATCGCTGCCCTCCACGCGGCGCAGCCCGAACACTTCGCCCACCACCACCTGGTCCAGCCCCACCCCGTAGGCAGTGACCTTCTCTACTTCGGTGCCGCTCAGAGTGAGAAGCTCCGCGGCCCGTGCCGGCTCGACGCCCTCCAGGTCGACCATCTCCGACAGCCACTCGTGACTCACCCGCACTCAGAAGCACTCCAAGAGGCGCAGGTCGTTCTCGTACAGGTCGCGCAGGTCGCTCAATCCGTAGCGCAGGACGGCGATCCGATCGGGCCCCATGCCAAAGGCGAAGCCGCTGTAGCTCTCGGGGTCCACCCCGCCATTGCGCAGCACCTCGGGATGGACCATCCCCGACCCCAGGATCTCTATCCAGCCCTTCTGCAAACAGGTCCGGCAACCGGCCCCCTGACATACGGCGCACGCTACGTCCGCCTCCAGGCTGGGCTCCGTGTAGGGGAAGAAGCTTGCCCGCAGCCGCACCCGACGCTCCCTGCCGAACAGCGCCCGGATGGCGTATTCCAAGGTGCCCTTCAGGTCCCCCAGTGTCACCCCCCGGTCGACGCACAGCCCCTCCACCTGGTGGAAAACGGGGGTGTGGGTGGGATCGGGATTGTCCCGGCGGGCCACCTTCCCCGGGACGATGATCCGCAGCGGCGGCGGGGAAGCCAGCATCGCCCGCATCTGGACTGGGGAGGTGTGGGTCCGGTAGAGCCAGCCACCGGCGGGCGGGCTGAGGTAGAAGGTGTCGTGGGAGTCCCGCGCGGGGTGCTCCGGAGGCATGTTGAGCAGCTGGAAGTTGTGCTGGTCGTCCTCGAGCTCGGGACCCGCCACCGACTGATAGCCCAGGAAGGCGAAGATGTCTTCGATCTCTCGAATCAGGCCCGCCACCGGGTGGGAGTGGCCCTGGCCTGGCCCCCGAAATGGGTGGCTCATGTCCACCCACTCCCCATCCTCCCGCTGCTCCTCCTCCCCGGCCGCCAACTGACGCTGCCGAGCCTCCATCGCCGAGCGCAACTGGCCGCTGGCTCGGTTGAACTCCTGGCCGAAAGCAGCACGCTCTTCAGGGGCAAGCTTCCGAAGACGCTGCCCAGCCAGGGTCACCAGACCATCTCGTCGGCCGAGGTAGCGCAGCCGCACCTCATCCAGCCGCTCCAGGCTGTCCGCCCTGGCGATCTCCTCCAGGGCCATCGCGGTGAGCTCCTGGAGGTCGACCGGGGTCACTGCGGGGTGGTCCCCTCCTTGGCCAGCTCAACCAGCTTGGCAAAGGCCCCGGGGTCCCTGACCGCCAGCTCCGCCATCTCCTTGCGAGAGAGCATCACTCCGGCGGCACCGATGGCCGCCATGAAGCGGCTGTAGGTGATCCCGCTCTGCCGCACGGCGGCGTTGATCCGAGCGATCCAGAGGCGGCGGAAGTCGCCTTTGCGACGGCGGCGGTCACGGTACTGGTAGGCCAGCTTGTGCATGACCGCCTCATGCGCAGGCCTATAGAGGCGGTTGTGGGAGCCTGTGAGACCAGAGGCCTCCTCCAGGAGCCGCTTGTGGCGCTTGCGGGCGGTGACGCCCCGCTTCACCCGGGCCATCGCTCAACCCTCCAGGTAGGGCGCGTTGCGCCGCACCACCTTGGCGTCCCCGGCGTCGACCACCTTCATCTGAGCGTAGCCCCGCTTGCGCTTGGCTGACTTGTGCTCCAGCAGATGGGACTGGAATGCTCCCCGGCGGAGCAGCTTGCCCCCGCCCGAGACCCGAAAGCGCTTCTGGGTCCCCTTATGGCTGCGGATCTTGGGCATTGTGGTTCGTCTCTCCCCTACTGGGCTTCTTCTGCATCGGATTGAGGATCATGATCATGTTGCGCCCCTCCAGGAGGGGCTGGCGCTCGACCTGGGCCACGTCCTTCACCTCTTCGGCCAGCCGCTGCAGCAGCGCCCGGCCGATTTCCTGGTGGACCAGCTCGCGGCCCCTGAACATGATAGTGAGCTTGACCTTGTCACCATCCTCCAAGAAGTGACGCACGTACCCGTACTTGGTCTGGAAATCATGGTCGCTGATCTTGGGGCGGAGCTTCATCTCCTTGAGGCGGATGGCGTTGTGCTCGCGACGAGCTTCCTTCTCCCTCTTCAGGGCCTCGAACTTGAATCGCCCATAGTCCATGAGCCGACACACCGGAGGTTGGGCCTGGGGCGCCACCTCCACCAGGTCAAGCCCCCTCTCCTGGGCAAGCCGCTGGGCATCCGCCAGGGTCACGATTCCCAGCGCCTCGTCGGTCGTGTCGTCGAAGAGCCGGACCTGCGGGGTCCGGATCTGGTCGTTGATGTGCAGCTCGCGAAACGCTATGGACGCATCCTCCTTTGCTCAGGCCAGAGGGGCCGATGCTAACACGAACAGGGCGATGCGCCCAGTGCCATTCAACCCTGGTCCTTCTCCTCGACCAGCCGCGCGACCAGCTCCTCGATCCCGAGGACGGTCTTGCTCCCGCGCCGGGTATCGCGGAGGTTGACCTGGCGTGACTCCACCTCCCGGCGTCCAACCACGGCCAGGTACGGCACCTTGGCCATCTCGCCGTCCCGGATCTGGGCCGGCATGGTCTCGCCGGAGCGCGGCGCAGAGCTCCTGATGCCCCTGGCCTCCAGAGCCGCCGCCACCTCGAGGGCGTACGGGAGCTGGTCGTCGCTCACCGTGACCAGGCGCACCTGCTCCGGGCTCAGCCAGAAGGGAAGGGCGCCCCCGTAATGCTCCAGAAGCACCCCGAAGAACCGCTCCAGTGAACCCAACAAGGCCCGGTGAACCATGATGGGCCGGTGGGCGGCACCGTCCGCGCCGATGTACTCAAGCTGGAAGCGCTCAGGCTCGTTGAAGTCGAACTGCACCGTGCTGCACTGCCAGCGGCGGCCCATCGCGTCCCGGATATGGATGTCCACCTTGGGGCCGTAGAAGGCGCCCTCCCCGGGGTTCACCTTGAACTCCATGCCCCGTCGCCGGAGCGCGCGGTCCAGGGCCGCCTCCGCCAGATCCCACATCCGATCCTCGCCCGCAGCCTTGGCCGGCTTGGTGCTGAGGTCCACCTCCAACTCTTTGAAGCCGAACCTGGAGAGCATCGCCGAGGCCAGTTCCAGGACCCCCACGATCTCCTCCTCGGCCTGCTCCTCGGTGCAAAAGATGTGGGCGTCGTCCTGGGTGATGCCCCGGACCCGCAGCAGCCCGTGCAGGGTCCCACTGCGCTGAAAGCGGTAGACCGAGGCGATCTCGGCCAGCCGCGAAGGCAACTCCCGGTAGCTGCGGGGACGGGAGCGGTAGATGAGGATGTGGAAGGGACAGCTCATCGGCTTCACCCGGTAGCGGTCTCCCTCCACGGCGATCGGCCCGTACATCTCGTCCGCGAAGAAGCCGAGATGGCCGCTCACCTCCCAGAGCCGCTCCCGAGCCAGGTGGGGCGTGTACACGAGCTGGTAGCCGGTGCGCTGGTGCTCACGCCGCCAGTAGTCCTCCATGACGGTGCGAACCACCGCGCCCCGGGGATGCCAGAGCACCAACCCTCCGCCCAGCTCCTCGGGCAGGGAGAACAGGTCCAGCTCCCGCCCCAACCGGCGGTGGTCACGCTGGCGGGCCATCTCAAGCCGCTCCAGGTACTGGTCCAACTCCGTGGAGCTGGGGAAGGCGGTGCCGTACACCCGCTGCAGCATGGGCTGGCTCTCGTCCCCGTGCCAGTAGGCGCCCGCTGTGTGGAGCAATCGGAAGGCCGGGATGTGAGAGGCACGCTCAACGTGGGGCCCACGGCAGAGGTCGAAGAAGTCGCCGGTCCGGTAGCAGGTTATGAGCTCCCCCTCGGGGATCCTCTCGATCAGCTCCACCTTGAAGCGCTGGAAGCGGCGGCGGAACTCCGACAGGGCGGCATCGCGATCCACCTCCATCCGCTCGTAGGCGGGGTCACGAGCCTGGATCTCCCGCATCCTTTGTTCGATGGTGGGAAGGTCGGAGTCGCTGATCCGGGCTCCCCCGGGCAACAGAAAGTCGTAGTAGAAGCCGTCCTCGATGGCCGGACCGATGGCGTACTCCGCCCCGGGGAACAGCTCGCAGACCGCGGCCGCCATGAGATGAGCGGCGCTGTGGCGCAGCACATCCAGATCTACTCCTTCCATCTGATCTCGCATTCTAGAGGGGGGGGCCCAATCTGGGGACGGACGAGCGGCGGCTATAATCCGAACCCTCCGGAGGGCGCATAGCTCAGGTGGTTAGAGCGCTACCCTGACACGGTAGAGGCCCCAGGTTCGACTCCTGGTGCGCCCACCAGACAGCGGCTCATGGCACCTGCCCTTCAAAGCGGTGGTTTGGCTTCCGGGGCCCGGTCCAGGGAACGAGCGCGCATATGCAGTGGTTCCGGGTGGCCAAACGCGTCCGGAACCCGGGGGCGCGAGACACTCCTGGAGAGATGGCGTCGCGCTCGGCGACGCCCTCCGCTCCCCCGGGTGACGTGGTCGTTGCCCATTGGGGCCCCAGCCGGTTGTTCAAAACAGGTCGGCCAAGTCACCCCTACCGCTGGCGGTCTAGTCGACGCCAGTCGCCACGAGCCTGTATACGGCCATTGGACGGTCATGCGGCTCCGTGGCGAGCGCCCGAACGGACTCCAATCGAAAACCGTTCTTCTCCAGGATCCGCCGGGAAGGAATGTTGGCCGCCTCGGGCGCGATCACCAGCCCGGCGCCGGGATGGTGGCGCCGAACCTCGGCGACCAGGGCAGCGATCATCGCGGTTCCGAAGCCACGGCCCAGGAGGTCCGGGACGCCGATGGCGTAGTCGGCCCCCACCTCGCCGTCCCGGGCGTCCACCGCCTTTGCTTCATCCGGGTAGTCACCCCACCGATACCACTGGCACCAGCCCACGGCCTCGCCGGCAAGTAAGACCATGCACAACTTGGTCGCTGACTCCGCTCTCTCCTCGAATAGGTGCGCCCCAAGCGTCTCCAGCGCCTCCTCAGCCGTCGACTCAGGAGTCCACCAACGCGCAACGTGCGGCGCGCGAAGCCAAATCTCAACAGCAGTGAGGTCTACGAGTGTCATCGGTCGGAGAGTCACGAGCGGCTCCACCGGCTCGAGACTAAAGGTTGCGGGTATCGCAAGTAGCCGATGACGGCGCTGGGAGGCAGCTGCACCGTTCGCTTCACTGGCCGCCATCCCGCTTCTGGCTGCCGACGACGACCTGCGGATCGTGGTCTGGGAGGGGGAGCGGCACCAACCCCTCGGACCCTGCTCTGTGGAGTACGCCGCGAGGAAGATGGCTCATCCCCCACCTCTTCCGCGAGGTTCCGGGCCCAGAGGCCCAGGTCCCCGGGCCGCGACCAATGGCTGGCCACAACGAGAGTCCAGGGTGCCGGAGCCATGCCTGGCACTCTTCGCCGACGGTCGCCCGGGGGTGGCCGAATGGGGCCGCCGGCGGAGACGTGAGCTTTCCCTGCCCCTGGCGCTATGTCCGGCACAGGTGTTCGTCGAGGCGCACGGGGCGGTTCCCCGCTGAGAAAGATGGCCCCTCCGCCAGGGGATTGTCCACACCCGAAGTGGGGAAAAAGAGGATAAGTGGATTGCCGACTCCGCAACCAAAATCCCTAAGTTTCTGAGGGTTTTCGCTATTGACAGCGGGCCTTAAGCAGGGCTTAACATAGGCCCCCGTGACTCCTCCCCGCAGCTCCCGTCCGCCCCGCCTCTGTGCCCGCGCCGGCTGCGGTGCCCCGGTCAAGAAGCCCACCGCCAGGTACTGCAGCGTGGCCTGCTCGGCTCAGGACCCGGAGCGTCGGGCGCGGCTCCGGGAGCGGGCACGCTGCGGTCGGATACTCCCCCTGGCACGGCAACTTCCCTTGGACTTCGACGGCGAGGAGCAGAGGATTGCGGCCCTGGCCGGAGCCCGTGAGGAGGTCCCCCAAGGGCTCTCGCGCTGGGCTGTCTGAGACTCAGGAGATCGGCGTCCGGGGGCGGACCATGGCCTCAGCGGTGCGGATGTCAGCGGCGGTGACGGTGACCCGCAGGCTCTGCTCGCAGTGGTGACAGATCAGATGGAAGGTGGTGGGCCGGGGGATGTCCCGCGCCACCTCCTGTCGGAAGCCACAGGCCTCGCAGCTGACCACCGCACGCATGGTGCCATTGAAGTCCGAGGAGCGGCGCTGAGAGCTGCCGCCAACGGACTGCCACACGCCGCTACCGAGCCGTAACCGGGCGCTGACCCCAAGAACGCCCCAGCGCCAGCCCCCCAGCGGCCACCAGGCAGACCCCGAGGAAGGCAATGACGTCGCTGGCCCCCACCACGTCCGCCACTGCCCCCGCGACCAGCAGCGGCAGGGCGATGGCGAGGTTGATGAGCAAAAAGGCGCCCCCAAAGATCCTCCCCCGGGTCGTCTCCTCGGTGCCTTCCTGGATCAGCACCAGGCAGGGGATGAGCACGGCACCGAGCCCCGCCCCGAAGATCACCGCCAGCCCGATGGCCAGGGGGACCAAGGCCCCATCCACCCCCAGCTGACGGAGGATGGGGGGAAGGACGCCCAGGACCAGCATGGCGGCCCCGGCCAGCGTCAGCCCCAGCGAAGCCCTCCTCGCCCCGCCGGCGATCCCCGGCCGCCGGCTGATGAGGGTCCCGGCCAACACCATGCCCACGGTGGCGGGCACCAGAAGGATGTAGCTGTCCTGCGGTCGGCGCAGCAGGACGTGCTGCATATAGCCGGCGGAGAGGGCAAAGATGGTGAAGACGATCACCAGGGCCAGGGTCAGCATCCCGAAGGCGAAGGGCAGAATCGGGCTCTCCCGGATCACCACCAGCACCTCGCGCACCTCTTCCACGGTTCGGCCGATCCCGCGGGAGACGGAACGGGACTCCGAGTGGGCGGCTGCCAGCCGGGCCCGGATCAGCCAGACAGCGCCCGACGCCAGGGCGAAGAGGCTGGCGCCGAAGTAGTAGGGGCCCTCCTGCCCCAGCAACCGCTGGGCCAGGGATGCCAGGGGGACGGAGACGACGATGGTCATGACGATGGTCACGGTGAACAGCGAGGTGGCCGCCGGCACGTCCTCGCGCCGCACCAAGGTGGGAATGCTGGCCGCCTCGGCGGGAGCGAAGAGCTGCCCGACACCGGCGAACACCAGGGTGATGGCATAGAGCGGCGCCGCCTGGTGCTGGGCCACTCCCGTCAATTCCAACAGGGGCACTCCCAGTACCAGGATCCCCCGGCTGAGGTTGGTCCACATCATGAGGACCTTCTTGTCGTAGCGGTCGGCGAAGATCCCGGCCGGCACCGATAGGAACACCGCGGGGATGGTGTAGGCCAGGAGGAGGGCAGCGTCGCTGAGGTACAGGTGGGTGAGCGAGTAAATGGACAGCAGGAGCGAGAAGGCGAAGAACTTGTCCCCCAGCTGAGCCGCCACCTGCGCGCCCCAGAGGAGACGGAAATCCCTGCTGGCCAAGGCCTGACGGAAGCCGGCGGGGCCAGGAGAGGAGGGCCGCTGGGTCCCAGGGACCCTCTGGCCCACAGCCGTCATGGGGCGGAATATATCACTGCCAGTCCCCTTCTCCCTCCCCCAGGACAGTGGCCAGCCTGACCCACTGCTCAAGGTCGATCGCCCCCGGGCGCTGGGCGGGGTCGATCTGGGCCATCTCCAACAGCCGACCGGCCCGCTGGGGGCTCACCCCCATGGCCAGGGCTACCCCGTGCCGCAACTGCTTGCGCCGCTGCTGGAAGATGGGGCGCGCCAGCTGCATAAGAGCCTCCCGCGCCCGGCGTTCGAGCGCCCTACGGGGAACCAGCTTGACCAGGGCGCTGCTCACCTTGGGGCGCGGCCAGAAGCTCTCCGGGCCCACCTGAAGCCGGACCTCGCAGCTGGCGGCAAGCTGGACCGCCAGCGTGGCCAGGGACCACCTGCCCACTGGCGCCGCCAGCCGCAGCGCCACCTCCCGTTGGAGCAGGACATGGCAGCTGAGCGGGGCGGGCTCCATGTCCAGCAGGTGACCGAGGAGCGCACCGGTGATGCTGTAGGGCAGGTTACCCACCACGATGTAGGGCGGGCTGAGCCCCAGCTCCGCCGGGCCGACACGCAGAGCGCTCTCCTCCACCACCCGGAGCTCGGGGTGGCGGACCCGAAGCAGCCCGAGGGCCACCACCGCGCGGTGGTCCACCTCAACCCCGACCACCGTACGGCCCGCCTCCAGCAGCCCCTGGGTCAGCGAACCAAGACCCGGCCCGATCTCCAGGACGAGCGGGGGGAGAGCTGGCAGGGACGCCACGATGGCGTCCCGCACCTGCCGGTCGACCAGGAAGCTTTGTCCCCGGCCCCGCTCCGGGGAGAGGCCGAAGCGCCGGGCCACGGCCCTGGTGGTGGACTCCCGGCATAGGTCGAGCCCCCTCACGGCGGGGGAAGCTGGAAGAAGGCCCGGGCCGCGGAACTGCTCCGCTTCGCCACCAACTCCAGCTCCATTCCAAGATGGCCGGCCAGCCAGGACGCCGTCAACCGAACCAGGGCCGGATGGCACAGGCGGCCGCGAAGCGGATGAGGCGCCAGGAACGGGGAGTCGGTCTCCAGGAGCAGCAGCTCAGGGGGCACCGCCAGCACCGCCTCCCGCAGCTCCGCGGCGGACCGAAAGGTGAGGTTGCCGGCGAACGAGCAGTGGAGCTTGCGGGATACCGCTGCCTGCGCGAACCCGGCGCCCCCGCTGAAGCAGTGGAGCATGGTCGGGACCCGCGGGGAGGCGTCCAGCACCTCCAGCAGCTCCCAGCCCGCGTCTCGCTGGTGGATTACCACCGGCTTGCCGACCTCCGCGGCCAGCTCCAACATCCCCCGCAGTAGGCTGCGCTGTTCTCCTGGGTCCCAGATGGTCCCCCCATCTCGCTGGTGATAGTCCAGGCCAACCTCACCCAGGGCCACGGCCCGCGGGTGGGCGAGGAGGTCCCGCAGTTCCCGCCTCTCCGCGCCCGAAGGGGCACGACCGTTGTTGGGGTGCCAGCCCGGGGTGAAGTAGACCCCCTGGTAGGTCTCGGCCAGCTCCCGGGCCCGGTGGTTCTCGGCCGGGGAGTCCCCACTGGTGACCATCTGCAATACCCCGGCGGCGGCGGCCGCGGAGATCGCCTCTTCGGCGGGCATCCCTCGCCTCTCCAGCTCATCCAAGTGGCAGTGGGCGTCCACCAGCTGGATCTCACCCATGGCGCGCGTCTCGGGGTGGGGCCTCCACCACCACCGTGCACTCCCCGCGCGCCGGTGCCGAGCGGAACTGCGCCGCCAGCTCAGCGGCGGTGCCGAGGTGCCAGCTCTCATGCAGCTTGGAGATCTCCCGAGCCACCGCCAGCTGCCGGTCCGGCAGCAGCTCAGCTAAGAGCGAGAGGGTCGCGGGCAAGCGCTGCGGGGCCTCGAAGAAGACCAGGGCCAGGTCGGGCGCCGAGCCCAGAACCCGCGCCATCCGACCGCGGGTTCGGGGCAAAAAGCCAAGGAAGGCGAAGCGGTCGGCGCGCAGCCCAGAAGCTGCCACAGCGGCCACCACCGCCGAGGGGCCGGGGATTGCCAGCACCTGGTGGCCTGCGGCCCGCACCGCGGCCACCAGCCTTCGGCCGGGGTCGCTGATCCCCGGGGTGCCGGCGTCCGAGATCAGGGCGACGTCAACGCGGTCCAGCGCCGCGAGAACCTTCTCGATGCGCTCCGCCTCCCGTGGCGCGGGCAGGGAGATCATCTGCGGCCTTAGCCCCAGGTGGTCGAGCAGGCGGCGGCTGTGCCTGGGGTCCTCTGCGACCACCACCGGGGCGGAGCGCAGGACCTGTTCGGCGCGATGGGAGACGTCGCCCAGGTTGCCGATCGGAGTGGCCACCACGTGGAGGGTTCCCATCTGGAGGCGGCCTCAGGGGGTCGGCCGCGGCCCCCGCCGCGCCCGCACGAACTCCCCCACCAGCGTGCCGACCGCCTCCACCGGTTGGTCGGATATGGTCGCCCGGGGCAGGGCGTCGACGAAGCTCTGACCGTAGCGGCGCTGGTGGATCCGAGGGTCACAGACCACCACCGCGCCCCGGTCCTCCCGGCCCCGCACCAGCCGGCCGAACCCCTGCTTGAGGCGAAGCACGGCCTCCGGGAGGGAGAGCTGAGTGAAGGAGTCGGGGCGGCCCCGGGCCCGGGCCTGGAAGATGGGGTCGGAGGGCACCGGGAAGGGCAGCTTGTCGATGACGACACACTGGAGCAGATCGCCGGGCAGGTCGATCCCCTCCCAAAAGCTGCTGGTGCCCATGAGCACGGTGCGGGGGTGGTCGCGAAAGCCGCGCAGCAGCTGGTTGCGGGTCCCGTCCAGCCCCTGGGCCAGGAGGGCGATCCCCCGGCCCTGGAGGCGTGGGCGCAGCCGGGAGGCAACCTCTCTCAGGGCGGCGTACCCGGTGAAGAGGACCAGCGTGCGCCCGCCCAGGTCGGTGGCCACCTCGTCGACCAGCCGGGCCACCACCTCAGCGTGCCGGGGGTCGTCATGGGGCGGGATCCCCCTGGGGATGCAGAGAAGCGCTTGGCTCAGGAAGTCGAACGGCGAGTCCAGCACCAGCTCCTCCCCGCCGTCGAATCCCAGCCGGTCGCGCACGTAGCGAAACGAGCCCGCCACCGCCAGGGTGGCCGAGGTGAGCACCACCGTGTCCATCCGGGAGAAGAGCTGCTCGGACAGGGTGGCTCCGATCTCATAGGGGGCGGAGCGCAGCACCGCGCGGCCCCTGGCCTCCAGCTCCGCCCAGACCACCCGCGGGCTCTCCGCCGGCTCGCCGGCCGCAGCTACCAGGGCGGAGCCCAGGAAGTCGGCGCAGCTCTGGAGGGCGTCCGCCGCCAACAGGCATTCCCGAGCGGCGTTGTCCGGTTGCGGCCAAAGCATCTCCTGCAAGGGCGCGGCTACCGCCGCCTGTCGCAGCCCTACCGCGGCCCGTTGAGCGGCCGCCTGGGCACGGCCCAGCGCGCGGGAACATCGGGTCCAGGCCGGGTCCCCGGCCAGCCGCGGGTCCAGCACCAGGGCCCCGCGGTCGCCGTCCTCGGCCCTCTTCTCCAGCAGCTGCCGCAGCTCCGCGAAGGCGCCCTGCGCCCCCTCGCGGGCCGAGCGCAGCCAGCCTCCCAGGGGAGCGTCGGCGAACCGGGGCAGCCTGTCGACCACCGCGGCGACTCTTCCTGGCCCCAGACGGTCCGACTGGGCCTGGGTGGCGGCCTCCTCGAGGTGGTGGGCCTCGTCCACCACGAGCCGCCGGGACTCGGGCAGGATGGATCCGCCGCTGTCGGCGTCGGCCAGGAGCAGGGCGTGGTTGACGATGACCAGGTCCGCCTCGCGAGCCTCCAACCGGGCTCGAGCCATGAAGCATCGCCGGTCCCGCCAGTTGTGGCAGGCCGGCCCCAGGCAGTCGTCCACCGCCGAGCCCACCTGCTCCCACAGCTCGGGGTCGCGGCCCGCCAGCCTAAGCTCCCCCCGATCCCCGGTCTCGGTCTGCTCCGCCCAGACCACCAGGCGCAGCTGGAAGCGGAGCTCGTCGAGGTCCCGGCGCCGCCCCCCAGAGGGAGCCGAGCGAAGCCATCTCTCCAGCCGCCTCAGGCTCACGTAGTTGCCCCGGCCCTTGAGCACCACGGCCCTCACCGGCAGGGGCCGCGCCGCCTCCAGCGCAGGCAGGTCCTTCCCCACCAGCTGCTCCTGGAGGGTGATGGTGTGGGTGGAGATGAGAACGCGGTCCCCGGTGCGGTTGGCCCACTCGCGCGCCGGGTGGAGGTAGGCGAGGGACTTGCCAACCCCGGTGCCGGCCTCAACCAGTAGCCGGAGCTCCCGGTTGAAGGCCTGGGTCACCGCCACCGCCATCTGCTGCTGCTCCTCGCGAAGCTCAAAGGAGGGATCGGCCGCCGCCAGCACTCCACCCTCAGCGAAGTCCGCGGCCACCTCGGAAGGGTCGAGCCGACCCCCGGGGTGCGGGCTGGGCGGCGCGGGACGGGACGGCGGCCGGACCGTGAGCCGGTCTTCGACGCCCGGCCCTGTGGGCTGAAGCTGGCTGGCCATGAACTCGCCCGTCGCCCATCCGCTCCCAGTGGCCATCGCCGCCAGGCGGGCCCTCAAGCCGGGTGTCAGATTGCGCATCTCCTCCACCAGCCGCCAGAGGAGAAGCCTGGTGGTATCCGCATCCGACAGCGCTCGGTGGGGACGGTCGTGGACCAGGCCCAATGCTTGGCCGAGCTGCTCCAGGCTGTGGCTGGGCGCGCGGGGCAAGATGATCCGGGCCAGCTCCGAGGTGTCCACGGCCGGGCGCTGGGCGAATTCGGAGGGCAGGATAGCGGAGCAGAAGGCGAGGTCGAAGGAGACCCCGTGGCCGACCAGGACGGCTCCGCGGGCGAAATCCGCTAGCTGGGCCACCACCTCCGCAGGGCTCGGCTGACCGGCCAGGTCGTGGTCAGATAGCCCACAGAGACGCTGGATGGCGAGAGGGAGCGGCTGGCCCGGATCGGCCAGAGAGGTCAGCTGGCCCACAGGACCCTCAGCTGTGAAGCGTACAGCCCCCACCTCGATGATCCGGTCGGACCGCGGCGATAGTCCAGTCGTCTCCAGATCGAACGCCACGTACTCAGTCCCGGGACCGAACTCCAACACTGGGACTCCCACTTCAGTTGGGCCGGCTGGTCGAGGTTTCCACCCCAAGCTCGTGGCAGCGCCGCAGGATCAGGCGGGCCACCTCCTCGGCGTCGATCGGGGCCGTGTCGATCACCATCGCCCCCTCAGGGATGGCGAGCGGAGCTGCCTCCCGGGTGCGGTCGCGGTGGTCCCGCTCGGCCAGGTCCTCGCGTACCGCGACCTCCGCGCTGGCCAGGCCGAGCCGCTCCAGCTCCGATCGGCGGCGCTCCATCCTGACCTCGAACGGGGCGTCCAGATAGACCTTCACCTCCGCGTCAGGGAACACCGTCGAACCGGCGTCCCGGCCGACCGCCACCACGCCAGCGCCTCCCAGCCGGCGCTGCAGAGGAAGGAGGGCGGCACGGACCGCCGGCTCGGCGGCGATTCGGGCCAGCAGGACAGCGTTTCCCGGGGCCCACAGTTCGGCGCCCAGGTCACGGCCGCCGATGCGCACCCGCCACGCTCCTTCGGGAGCCATCGGGTCCAGGTTGACCACCAGATCGAGCCCTCTGACCAGCTCCGCAGCGCCCTCGGGCCCGACCGCGCGCTCGGCCGCCACCAGCGCGAGGGCCCGGTAGAGGAGCCCGGTGTCGAGGAACGGCAGCTGCAATTCGCGGGCCACCCTCCTCCCCACCGTGGACTTCCCCACCCCGGCCGGCCCGTCGATGGTCACGGAGATGGGTGCGGACTTCACACCAGTCCCGCCTCACGGCGCAGCCGGGTCACCTCGGCCCGGCTCAGTTCGCGCACCGCCCCCGGCGGGAGGGTGCCCAGCCGGATGCCCGCGAACTCCACCCTCTCCAGGTCGAGGACGGTGGACCCCACCTGCTCCAGGATGCGCCGCAGCTCACGGTTCCGGCCTTCCCGCAGGGTGACGAAGAGAACCTCCCCCCGGGCCTCGGGCCGGACCGCTGTGGGGTGGGTGGGGCCGTCCTCAAGCACCGGGCCCTCCCGCAGCTCCTGCAGCTGGCGGCGGGAGATCGGCTGTCCCAGGCGCACCCGGTAGGTCTTGGAGGCACCGTACCTGGGGTGGGTCAGCCTCTGCGACAGCTCGCCATCGTCGGTGAGGAAGAGAAGGCCCCGGGAGTCCCGGTCCAGACGCCCCACGGGAAAGAGACCGGCCCCGTCCGGGACCAGGTCAAGGACGGTCGGGCGGCCCTCGGGGTCCCGAACCGTGGAGACCACCCCCACGGGCTTGTTGAGCGCCAGGTACCGCCGGGGCCTCTGTTCGGACGCGACTGGCCGGCCGTCCACCTCGATCAGGTCGCGGTCCGGCTCTATCAGCTGGCCGCTCGGAGAAGCCGTGACCCGGTTCACCATGACCCGGCCCTGGCGCAAGAGTTCGTCCGCGCCCCTTCGGGAGGCGATGCCCTGACGGGCCAGCCAGCGTCCAAGCCGCTCAGCCGGCATCCGCCCTCCCCACGGCCCGGCGCAACCAATCGTTGCCTCCGGCAGGCTCGAGTGGGGGAAGCTCGTCGATCGACGACAGCCCCACGACCTGCAGGAACCTCAGGGTGGTGGCGAAGAGGCGCGGGCGACCCGGCCCCTCTCCCCTCCCGACCTCGGTTATTAGGTCGTGAGCCTGAAGCCGCTCCAGCACCGCATCGCAGTTGACCCCCCGGATGGCCTCCACGCTGGCCCTGGATACCGGCTGGCGGTAGGCGACGATGGCCAGCGTCTCCAGGGCAGGGCGGGAAAGACGTCCGGCCACCTCAGGTTGAAGCGCCCTCTGAACGGCCCAGACCGCGTCCGGGTGGCTCACCAGCTGGAGCTGATCGAGGTTGCGTTGCAGCAGAAGTCCCGTGCCCTCGAGGAGCACAGCGGCCAGCTCGGCAGCCCGCCTCACCGCCTGCCTGTCGGCCCCCAAGGCCGTCGCCAGCTCCGCCACGGCGAGCGGCTCGGCGCGGACGAAGAGGATCGCGACCAGCGCTCCGGCCAGCGCCTCCGGCTCTGACCTCGGCTCAGCCGCCAACGGGGAGCTCCACCCTGATCGGCCCGCCACCTCGCTGCTCGCAGATCGCCAGCCCGCGGTTGAGAAGGTCAAGCAGGGCCATGAAGAGAACCACCGCCTCCAGCCGGTCGGCGGCCGCGGCGAAGACCTGGTCGAATATGAGCTCTCCGCGGGCTCGCAGTTCCTCCAGCAGGTGAGCCGATCGGACCTCAATCGAGTAGCGCGGTGAGGTGGCCTCCATGGTCACCTGGGGAGGCAGGCGGGAGAGCACCTCTCCAAAGGCTGCCGCGAGCGCCTCTGGCTTCAGACGGATGGTGGGACGCGGCTCCACGGGCACCCCGAGGACGCGCAGAAATGCCTTGGGGCCGGTGGCGGCGTCCGCCAGCAGCACCTCGGCGGCGGCTTTGAACAGCCGGTACTCCTCCAGGCGAAGCGCGGGGTCGGGCTCAGGGTCGGCGAGGCTGGGCAGGGGAATCTCCGCCTCCTCGGGGTCGAACCGGCCCAGCTTCAGCTCCACCAGGCGGGTCAGCTCTCGGAGCGACTCCGCCGCCCACAGCAGGTCCAGGTTGTCTCCGTCCGCCTCCACCCTAGCCCGGAGTCGGGAGCTGAGCTCCGCCAGGGAGACCTCGGTCGGGTCGAGCTCCCGCCGCTGGAGGGCTGCGGCCAGAGTGGTGAGCTCCTCCAACTGGCTAGTCTGCCCAGGGTCAGCCATCTCTTACCCCCGAGGCTGCCACCCCGGCCCCCACCGCCGCCAGCAGTTCGGCAGCATGGTTTCGCGCCGCTGCCGGGGTCGCCTCCCCGGCCAGCAGCCGCGCCAGCTCGTCGACCCGTTCCTCGCCCTCCACCGGCTCGAGATGGCTCATCGACCTCCCCTGCGACTCGGTCTTACGCACCCTGAGGTGGCGCCTGCCCCGAGCGGCGATGGTGGCCAGATGAGTGACGCAGATCACCTGGCGCTGTCCGGCCACCTGGAGCAGCAGATCACCCACCCGGTTCGCCGCCTCCCCTCCGAGCCCCTCATCAATCTCGTCAAAGACGACCGTCCCCGCCTCGGCCCGGATCGACAGCCGCGCCAGCACCGCCAGCACCACCCGGGATAGCTCGCCTCCGGAGGCGGCCTCGGTGAGCGGCCGAAAAGGATCACCACGGTTGGCCGCGAGCAGAAACTGAACTCGGTCCCAGCCGTCCGCGGCGACCCTGTAGCGGACCCCGCCCGGCCCAGTCACCCCGTTAGGATCCTCGTCCCGCCAGAGCCGGACCCGGAGCTCGGCGGCGGGCATGAGCATCTGGTGCAGGTCTCGGGTCACCTCCGCCGCTAGCTGCGCCGCGGCCCCACTTCTGATCTCGGTCAACTCCTGACAGGAGGCCGCAAGGCGTCCCCCCAACTCCTCAAGCTGGGCCCCGAGCTCACGCAGGTCGAGGCCCGCCGTCCCCTCGACCGTGAGCAGCTGGCGGGCCGCCTCCAGGCGGCGGATGGCCTCCTCCAGAGTGCCCCCGTGGCGCCGGGCCACCCGCTCCAACAGCTCCAGCCGCTCCTCCACCTCCTCCAGCCGGCCCTGGTCAGGGGGGAGTCGCTCGAGGTAGGACCCGAGCTGGAGCCCGAGATCGCGCAGGATGGCGAGAGCGTCCTCCGCCTGGACCCGTGAGCGGTCCAGCTCGGGGTCGATGGCGAATGCGGGCCGGCCAGCCTGCAGCTCGGCCGCGATGGCGTCCGCGGCTCCGGGGTCGGCATCGGAACCGGCCACCGCTCCGCGAAGCCGCTCCGCCGCCTCGCGGAGCCGCACCAGGTGCAGGAGCCGCTCGCGCTCCTCGCGCAGCCGATGGTCCTCCCCGGGAACCAGCCGCGCGGCCTCCAGCTCGGCCAGGTCGGAGCGGGCTGCGGCCAGGTGCGATGCTTCGGCAAGGGTGCGGTCTCGAGCGGCGGCGAGTTTCTGAGCCACCATTCGGTGGCTGCGCTCGAGTTCCGCCACCGCGGCCCGGAGCTCCAGCGCCGTCGCGCCAGCGTATCCGTCCAGCCCGGCCCTCTGGTCTGACTCGCGGAGCCAGCGGCTGGCGGTCCCCTGGCCGTGCCGCTCCACCAGCCGCTCCCCCAACTCGCGCAGCTGTGACGCCGGCACCAACCCGCCATTGATGCGGGCGGGGCTTCTCGGCCCCAGCTCCCGGGTGAGCACCAGGACCTCGGCCGGGGCCACCCCCAGGCCGGCCAGCTGCTCGGTCTGGTCGTCGGGCCAGCTGAACGTCGCCGAGACCAGCGCGCTCTCCGCCCCCTGGCGCACCATCTGTGGGTCCCCGCGGTCCCCGAGGGCCAGCCCAAGCGCCGCCAGCAGGACCGACTTGCCGGAGCCGGTCTCGCCGGTCAGCACGTTGAGCCCACCACCGAAAGCGCACTGCGCGGATTCGATGACCGCCAGCCCCCGGACGCGCAGCTCCAGCAGCACCTCAGCCGCCCGGGGTCGGGACCGAAGCTGGCTCCGCCGCTCCGGCTGGGCTCACCTCCCCGAGGTCGTCGACCTCCAGCTTCAGCACCGTCCCGAAGCCGGTCTTGGAGCGGAGGCGTTCGAAGAAGCCCGGAGTCCCCGGCGGCTGTACCAGCTGGAGTTGGGGGCCGCGGCCGACCACGAACCGCCCCCCCGCCAGGAGTGGGCGCCACACCCTACCGTCCGCCGCCAGGGTGCCCACCCCGCGCACCAGCTCCACGCTCACATCCAGAGTGTCCGGGATGACCAGCGAGCGATGGCCCAGCGAGTGGGGATTGAGAGGCGTGACCACCAGGGCCGGGACCGCCGGGTCCAGGCTGGGGCCGCCGGCGGAGAGGGAGTAGGCGGTGGAGCCCAGGCTGGAGGCGACGATGATCCCATCCCCGTCGAACTCCCCGACCAGCTGGTGGTCGGTCCGCACCCGCATCCGGATCACGTTGAAGGCATCCGCCCGAACCAGCACCTCGTTGACCGCCAGCGGCAGGGACGCCGTCAGCGTTCCGGCGCCGGTGAGCAGCGAGGCGGAGAGGGTGGGCCGGACGAGGGTGGCGCACCTCCCCTCGAAGTAGGCTGAGAGGGCCGCGGGCAACCCCTCCATCTCCACGCTGGTGAGGAAGCCCAGCTGGCCCCGGTTGACCCCCAGTACGGGGATCCCGAGGGGACCGGCCATCCTGGCGGCGTAGAGCAGGGTGCCGTCGCCCCCCACGGAGACCAGTAGCCGAGTCCGCCCGGCGAGGGCACTGAGCTCCTCCTCCGGAGCCGACTGCACCACCACCGGCTCCACCCCGGCCGCCCGGCAGCGGCGCTCGGCCTCCGCCACCAGAGGCGAGCTGGCGGCCTCGCGGGGGTGGAGTAGGAAGGCGACCACCTGATCGGCCGGTGGCTCCGGATTCAGCATGGCCATCGAGAATGAGATGTTAGGCACTGGGCCTCTGAGGTGGGCGTCAGAGCGTCATCCCCACCAGCACGCCGAGGGCTGCCCCCGCCAGGACCTCGTACGGAGTGTGGCCCAAAAGCTGGCGCACCCGATCGTACCTAAGCCCTAGGTGCTGCCGCAGGTCGTCGATCATCTGGTTCAGGATGACGCTCTGCTGCCCGGCGGCGCGCCGGACCCCGGTGGCGTCATAGACCACCACCATGGTGAGCACCGCAGCCGCGGCAAAGACCGGCGAGGTGGTCCCCAGCCGCCGCCCCAGGAGGGTGGTGAGGCAGACGGTAAGAGCGGTGTGGGAACTGGGCATCCCCCCGGAGGTGCCCAGCCGCCGGAGGCTTATCTGGCGCCGCTGCCAGGAGTCGGTGAGGATCTTGAGGAGCTGACCGAGAGCCCAGGCCAGCAGCGGAACCAGCAGAAATTGGTTGGAGAGCAGCCCAGCCATCCGCGGTCAGGCTCCGCCCGCGGGCCCCTCCTCCGCGGACAGCTGGAAGGGCTGCTCGACCAGCCCCCCCCCAGGGCTCTGCGAGAGCTGGGTGATCCGCCGCTCGGCCCCGGCCAGCAGCATGGAGCAGCGCCGCACCAGCTTCACCCCGCGTTCGTACAGGGCGATCGCCTCCTCCAGCGCGACCTTGCCATCCTCCAGGGCCCGGAGGACCTCGTCCAGCCTGGCCAGGGCCGCCTCGTAGTCAAGCAGGTCCTCGTCGGACGCGGGACTCGGCTCATCGGTCATCGGGCACCTCCTTGCTTGGCTCCACCCCTGTCACCTGGCTGCGCACCCGGCCCAGGGCCAGCTGGGTCACCAGCCGGTCGCCGGGATTGAGCTCCCGCGGGTCGCGGACCAGCCTCCCGCCCTCCTCCTGCCAGGTTATCGAGTAGCCACGCTCTAAGACAGCGAGCGGTGAAAGCGCCAACAGCCGCCCACCCCTCCCCCGCAGCTCCTCCTGCAACCGGCCGAGCCGGGGTGCCGGACCGCGGGCAGCCAGGAGCTGGCGCCGGGACAAGAGCTGGTCCGAAAGGCGGCCGAGATGGCGGGCGGCCGCGCCCGCCAGCCGCTGGGCGGCGCGGTCCAGGTCCTGCTGGCCCTCCATGAGCCGCCGCCGCGGGGCCAGGCGCTCCAGGCGGGCGAAGGCACCGGCGAGCTGCTCAGTCCGCCCCACCAGGAAGGCGGTGCCTGCCCTCCCGAGTCGCAGGTGCCTCGCCCCCAACTCGTGGCGCAGGCTGTCTCGGTCTGGGACAGCCAGCTCGGCGGCGGCCGAGGGGGTGGGGGCGCGGCGGTCCGCCACGAAGTCGACCACCGTGGTGTCGGTCTCGTGCCCCACCCCGGTCATGACCGGGACCGGACAGCTGGCCACCGCCCGCGCCAGCTCCTCAGAGTTGAAGGCGGAGAGGTCCTCAAGGCTCCCTCCGCCCCGAACCAGCAGGACCAGCTGCGCACCCGAACGTCCGGCCACGGCCATCGCCGCCACCAGCTCGGCCACACTCCCCTCCCCCTGCACCAGGGAGGGGACGATCACCAGCTCGGTGATCGGGCAGCGGCGGCTGACCACGTGGATCACGTCCCGGACGGCCGCGCCTCGCGGGGATGTGACCACCGCGATCCGCCGGGGCAGGAATGGGAGCTTCCGCTTGCGCTCTGGGTTGAAGAGTCCCTCGGCCTCCAGGCGGGCCACCAGCTGCTGATAGGCAAGCGCCAGGGCCCCCACGCCCGCCGGCTCCAGCTGATCCAGATACAGCTGGACTTCCCCCTTGGCCGGATAGACCGAGATGCGTCCGTGGGCGATGACTCGCTGGCCAGTTTCCGGCTCGAAGGCAAGGGAGGAGCCAGCGCCGCGGAAGAGCACCGCCCGGATCGAGGCCTGGTCGGCGCGCCCCTCGCGACAGTCCTTCAGCGTGAGGTAGCGATGACCGGCCGCGGACTTGGTGCAGGTGCCGATCTCGGCCTCAACGTACACGTCCTGGAGCGCTGGGTCCTCCTCCAGGTCCGCCCGGATCAAGCTGTTGAGCTCCGCCACCTGCAGGACGCGGCGCGCCAGCATCACACCGCCTCCCTCGCCAGTCGGCCCAGAACCCCGTTGACGAAGCGGGCGGCATCCTCCCCACCGAGCTCCTTGGCCAGCCCCACCGCCTCGTCCAGGGTCACCGCCTGGGGATCTCTGCGGCGCCAGATCAGCTCGGCGGCCCCCAGGCGGAGGACTCCTCGCTCCACCCGCCCCATCTGTTCCAACTTCCAATGGGTGGCCGCCGCCTCCAGCGCCGCATCGATCTCGACGCGGTGCTCCTGAACCAGCGCCACCAGCTCCTCCGCGAAGACTGCCGACTCGGGCGGCAGGTCATCCTCGGCGAGCTGGTAGGCGAATGCCGGACGCCAGTCCCCCCGGTCCTGATCGAGCTGGAAGACCACCCGGAGGGCGAGCTGGCGAGCGCGGTGGCGAGGCCTCAACCGCCGGCCAGCTCACGGACCAAGACGTTGACCTCGACGACCTCGAGCCCAAGCATCCTTTCGATGTCCCGAGACACCCGCCGCTGCAGCTCCTGCACCAGCTCCGGCAGGGTGGCCCCGGCCTCGATCGCGATGCCCAGCTCGAGCCGGATGGCCGCGCTCCCAATCATCTCCAGACGGACGCCGCGGTGCCCCGCCTGGCGGCGCAGCGGACGGGGCACGGGCACTCCCTGGAGCTCGCACATGTGGGCCACCCCCGGGGTGTCCAGCGCTGCCAGGGAGGCGATCGCGCCCACCACCTCGCTCGCCACCCGGACGCGTCCTGGGGGCTGCTCCCGGAGGGTGGGGGCGGTGGTCACGAGGCGCGCTCCAGGTAGCGGGCGCTTCGGGTGTCCACCTTGACTCGGTCTCCGACGTTCACGAAGAGCGGCACGTCGATCACCAGCCCGGTCTCCAGGGTGGCGGGCTTGAAGGTTCCCGTGGCTGTGTCCCCCTTGAAGCCGGGGTCGGTGGCGGTGACCTCCAGCACGACGGTGATCGGGACCTCGACTCCGAGGATCCGATCTTCGTGCCGGAGCAGAAAGAGAGTGTCGGACTCCCGCACATAGCGCGCGGCGGCCTCGAACAACTCCTGGCTGATCGGGAACTGCTCGTAGGTGCTGGTGTCCATGAGCACATGCTGGTCCCCGTCCCGATACAGGTATTGCACCTCCACCTTCTCGATCCGGACCCTCGGGAAGCGCTCCTCGGGACGGAACGTCTCCTCGGTCACGGCTCCGGTGTCGACATTGCGCAGTCGGGTGCGCACCACCGCGGTGCCCCGTCCCAGCTTGATGTGCTCGAAGGAGAGGACCTCCAGCAGCTGGCCGTTGCGCTCCACGGTGGTGCCGGCCCGAAGCTCTCCGGCGTTGATCATCAGCAAGGCTCCAAAAATTGCGGTGGCCAGGGTGGCGCCGGGGCGGACCATCCCGCTCCCCACAGCCCCTGATGATCGCAGCTTAGGGGCCTTCGGTCGACAGCCCCGCCCCACCGCTCGCTACACGGTCTTCAAACACCGCAGCAGATCCTTCACCGGCGCGGCAGAGGCCTCGCCCTAGCCTTCACTCATGAGCGCCACCACCCTGCGGGCCAACGTCGCCACTGAGGCCGGCGGTTCGATGCCTTCCTCGCTCGTGATCGCCTCGCTGTCCCGGGCGCTGGATCTGGCCGAGGGGGAGCCGATGGGCCACGCCCTGCGGACCTGCTGGCTGGGAATGCGGCTGGCCGACTGGGTGGGCCTCAGCCCGGATGAGCGTCAGGACCTCTTCTATGCTCTGCTCCTCAAGGATGCCGGCTGTTCGGCCAATGCCTACAGCGTGACCCGCTGGTTCGGCGCCGACGACCTCAGCACCAAGGCCCAGTTCAAGGTTTCCGACTGGAGCAGCCAGTGGCGCTCGCTCCTGTTCGCCATCCGCCAGACGGCGCCCACTGCCCCCATCACCCGGCGCATGGCCCAGCTGGTGGCCCTGGGGGCCAAGGGGCCGGGCCTGGCCAGCGAGCTGGTGGAGGCCCGCTGCACGCGGGGAGCCGAGCTGGTGCGCCAGCTGGGCTGGGCCGAGCCTTCGGCAGAGGCCGTCTACTGCCTCGACGAGCATTGGAACGGCTCGGGTAGCCCCCGGGGCCTCAAGGGCGACGAGATCCCGGTGCTCTCCCGGATCGCCCTCCTCTGCCAGACCGCCGAGATCTTCTGGCGCCACGGCGGACGCCGCAGTGTTGAGACCGTCCTCCGCCGGCGGCGGGGAACCTGGTTCGACCCTCAGCTGGTGGATGCGGTCCTGGCCCACGCCCGCAGCGACCGCCTCTGGGAGCGTTTCGGCACCATCAACCATCCCGAGCAGGTGGCTCCCCTGGACCCCCGCCCGCGGCGGATCTCCGGCACCTCAGTGGACGACATGTTGCGCATCGGCCAGGTGTTCGCCGGGGTGGTGGACGCCAAGTCACCATGGACGGCCACCCACTCCACCCGGACCGCTGCCCTGGCTCGACGGATGGCCGAGGTCATGGGGATGAGCCCCGAGGAGAATGACCGCATCGGGCTGGCGGCACTAGTTCACGATCTGGGCAAGCTGGCGGTCAGCAACGCCATCCTGGACAAGGCGGGGCCGCTGGACGCCGGCGAGATGGCTCAGATGCAGAGTCACACCGCCATCACCCACCAGATCCTCTCGCCGCTCTGGCTGCTCAGCGATGTGGCCGAGATGGCCGCAGCCCACCACGAGCGGCTCGACGGCTCTGGCTACCACCGCCACCTGAGGGGTCCCGACCTCCCCTTCGGCGCCCACGTGGTGGCAGCGGCGGACGTCTTCGAAGCCCTCACTGCCGACCGGCCCTATCGGCGCGGGCTCGACAACGATGAGGCGGTCCGGCGGATGCGTCGGGAGGAGGGCCGGACCCTGGCCGCCGAGCCGGTCGCCGCCCTGGCGGAGATGGTGGAGTCAACCAGGAGCCTCCCGCCCGCCGACCCCGTCACATAAAGAAGAGCACCAGCCCGCAGCCGATCACCAGAAACGGCCCGTATGGCAGGGTGTCCCGCAGCCCCAGCCGGCGGGTGGCCAGCAGGGCGATGGTCACCACCCCGCCGATGAGCGCCCCGGCGATGAGGGCCCAGAGGGTGTAGAGCGCCGTGGCGCTGAGATTCATCCCGGTGACCGCACCGATCAGCATCCCCAGCTTGACGTCCCCCCACCCGAACCCCGCCCCGCCTTGGAAGAGCGAGCTGATGAGGGCGAAGGGGAGCAGGACTCCCCCGCCGATCAGGATCCCGAAGAGCGCGGCGAAGATGCTCAGATGGGGGCTGAAGCTGGCCAGCGCCACCGCCAGGACGATCGCCGGGAGGCTGACCACGTCCAGGATGAGGCGGTGTTTCAGGTCGAAGCCCAGGATCTGCACCAGAACCACGATCCAGAGGCTGTGGATCAAAAGGCCTGTCCCCATGGCCTCGCTCTTGGCGAAGAAGAAGAAACCGATGAGCCCCAGGAGGGGTAGCAGGATCCGCTCGATCCGGTGGTCCTGGTCACCTGGGGTCCCGTCCACGAGACCCGCGGCCCGCTCCAGGCGGAGGGAGGCCTCGCCGGTGACCACGCCGCAGGCGAGGCCGACGGCGCCCCAGCCCAGGGCCAGGGCGGTGGTCACGGGCGGGCCTGCAGGTCAGCCAAGGCCAGCCTCCTGAACCTGCTGCTGGTGCTGCGCTGCGGTGACGGCGAAGAGCATCTTGCCGTTGGGCAGTGAGACGAAGTACAGGTAGTCACTCTGGGTTGGGTGGAGCACGGCGTCCACGGCCCCCACCCCGGGGCTGTCTATCGGCCCCGGGGGCAGGCCCTGGTGGAGGTAGGTGTTGTAGGGCGAGGGGAACTGGGTGCTGAACTTCGCACCGGACTGGCCGGCGCGCGCCATCGCGTACAGGATCGTCACGTCACTCTGGAGCGGCATGCCCAGGCGCAGCCGGTTCAGGAACACTCCGGCGACGAGCGCCCGGTCCTGGCTGGTGGTGGCCTCGGCGGAGACGATCGAGGCCAGGGTGAGGGCCTGATAGGGCGTGAGGCCGATCCGGCTCGCCCCGGCGGACAGGGCGGGCGCCACCCGACGCTGGAAGTCCTGGAGCTGGAGGAGCAGGAATTGGTGGGGCGTGATGCGAGGGCTCACCTCATAGGTGTCCCCGAAGGCCATCCCCTCCCATCCCGAACCCGCGGGCGCCCCCGCCGGAGGCGAGATCCCGGAGAAGGTCCCCGAGCTCACCTGCCCCAGATAGCCGGCGGCGGAAAAGAGGCCATCCGAGGCCAGCAGGGCCGACTCCTGAAGCGCCGAGAGCCCATCCTGGACCCGCACCTCGATGGGTAGCTGGGAAGGTGGGCCCTCAAGGACCGCCACCAGCTCTGAGGGGCCCATGCCCCGGTCCAATATGAATTTGCCGGGGTGGAGCTTGAAGCCCAGCCCGCGGAGGTCCGCGTAGAGCCCGAAGAAGAATTGCGAGCGGACCACGTGGTGGCTGCCGAGGTCCTCCACCAGCCGCTGCAGGGACTCGCCGTGGCTCACAGTTATCAACACCTGCTGGCGGTGGTTGCTCTGCAGCGGCTCTAGTTCGCGCCGCCCCACCAGCGCCAGCGCTGCCAGGCCCCCCACCAGCGCCAGAAGCACAAGGATCCCCACCAGCCTCCAGGGGTGCCGCGCCATCACGGCATGGTTCTGGCCCCGGCCAGAACCCCCTGTAAAAGGAGCGCCGCCGCGACCCGGTCTCCCACCTGCCGACGGCGCTCGCGCGAGTCGCCCTGGCGGATCATCTCGCGCTCCGCCTGGCGGGAGGTGAGCCGCTCGTCGGCGAAGCGGAGGGGGAGCCTGGTGGCCGCCGCCAAAAGGGCTCCCAAGCGGCGGGCCTCGGCCGCCTCCGGTCCCTCGGACCCGTCCATCCGAAGTGGCAACCCCATCACCAGCTCTCCGACCTGGTTCTCGCAGGCCACCTCCACCAACCGGCGCACCAAGTCCTGGTCGCTCTTCCTGTTGATGGTCACGTGAGGCAGGGCGATAGTCCTGGTCTCATCACTCAGTGCCACCCCGAAACGGGCGGTACCGGGGTCGAGCGCCATCAGCCGCCCGGAGGTCGCAGGCCTGGTCGGAGCCAGCGCCTAGGCCCTCAGCGAGACCCGTTCGATCTGGATCCGTCCGGAGAGGAGCGGGAGCCAGGGAAGCGAGAACGGGGATTGATGGATGGTCACCGAACTGGCTCCGGGCAGCTGGGCCAGAAGGTAGGTTCTGGCGCTGCCCGGGTTCATGAACGTGACCCGGGTGCGGTATGGCGCGAGATCCACCCTGGGCGCCCAGTACCCGACGGCGTTGGAGCTCAGGGTCAAAGTCCCGCCCGGGCCCGCGGCCACGACCACGATGGTGCCGAGGTTGGGGTGGGCGAGGAGCTCACCATCCGTGGGGACCTTGGACTTCAAGTCCTGGAGGACGGCTGCACGGGCGGTCGAGGGGCTGTAGGCAGAGGCCGCGGCGGTCACCGAGACCGTGAGTGTCTGGGTCTGACCGGCCTGGCCCACCGTGGGCAGGGTGGGGTTGGTGACCGTGAGCTGGATCCCGTTGCCGCTGGAGTCCTGGGCGATCACATCGTGGCCGGCCATGGTCTTGAGGGTCTTCTCCACCTGGGATGTGAGGTTGGAGTCGATCGTCTGCTGCTGTTGCTGTGCTGAGGAGATGTCGGAGGAGGTGAACACCTGCTGGGTCTTGGAATCCTGGCCCCCACTCATGGCCGAGGGGTTAGCGAGGCTGAACGAGAAGGGGAAACTGCCGGAGAACGGCGGACAGATCCCATCTATGCATGCGGTCGAGCTGGCGTTTGTCCAATTCCACTGCTGTCCCGCACCAACGTTGCCTTGGGAGCCGAGGCTGTTGGAGTCAGCCTGCACAGGGAGGGGGGGTGTGGAAGTCTGGCTCGAAGCGCCCTGCCCACCTTGGCAGTGCTGAACGATGTATGTCCCGCTAGCACCGGAGGAGGTGGGCGTGAAGCCAACATTTCCAGATCCCCCGGAGACCTGGAATTCCGCTCCCGATCCTGCAAAGGAGAGGCTAATCTGACCGCCTCCCCCTCCGCCGCCCGTGTAGCAGAGGTAGAGGCTGCCGGTCGCCGGGGTGGGCGGCAGGACCTGGGTCCCGCTGGGGCTCACTGTGAAGGTCTGGGTGGCCGCTGGGGTGAGCAGGGCCTCGGTGGGGATCACGTCCAGGACCCCGGACGACTGTCCACTGAGGGTGCCCTGGATGGTCACGCTGTCGTTGATCCGGTGGGACTGCACTCCGACCAGGATCGTGGCCGAGGGGAGCAGGAACAAGACGGCCAGCACCCCGATCACGAAAACCGCGGCCCCGGACCCGACCATCCAGTTCCGGCCCCGAGGGGAATGCCACCAGGAGCTCCAGCGGCTCTGCCCTGAGGGCTCCTCCGGCCTGGCCACCAGCTGGGAAGGGGTGCGCCGTACCAGCCCCCTGTTCGGCGATGGGGCCGGGGGAGCCTCCGGAGGCGCGGCCGCCAGCGCCGTCCCCGCGGCCACCGCGGCCGCCGTCGGCGCCGACCGCAGGGATACACCCTGCTCCAGCTGCGAGAGGGTGGTGAAGGTGGGGAATCCAGCCCGGATAGCCAGGGCCTGGACCTGGGCGTCCCCGCTCACGATCGAGACGCGCTTCTGGAAGCCCCGGGTGTACTGGAGAAGGAGCTGCAGGTCCAGCGAAGACCGCAACGCCCGTCCGTCCGGGGGAACCACGAACACCAGGTCCCGGTCGCCCTCGGCGCGGCGGATCCGGTCCACGAGGTCGGTGATCTCGTCGGTGGGCTCGACGTAGAGCAGCTTCGACATCTGGTTCAGTGCCTCGTCGGCATCCGCCTACCGAGCCAGGCGGCTGCGCCGATGTGCTGGCTCATCGGCGGATCAACCCCGTCACCCGCTGGACCATCTCCTCCCACGTCGGCCCGGGAGGCGGAGGCGCCTCGATCTCCGCCGCCGCCTGATAGGCGAGCCCCATGGGGGTGACGTCGGCCGGTCCCTGCAGCAACCCGGTGGTGTCGTGGACCGCGGGGAGCTCCTCCGCAGAGAGACGGGAGAAGCGCGGCGGTTGCAGGAAGGGGAGGTAATCGGTCCACCGCAGCACGGAGAGCTGCTCCAGGATCTCGGGAAGATAGGAACCACCCCCGAACAAGCGCACCTGACCGGGAAGTGGTTGGCCCTTGGCAAGGTCGTGGAGCACCAGCGCCACGCCCTGTGCCAGCACCTCCGCGGACTCCCCCATCGCCCGCCGCACCCTGGCCTGCTCGTCCCCTCCGAGAAGGCCCGCGGTGTGGCGCAGCTTCAAGCTCTCGGCCAGCGGCAGGGTGAGATCCAGGTCGTGGGCGAGCTTGCGGGTGAAGGCCCGCCCGCCGAGCTCGAACATCCGGGCGGACTCCAGGACCCCTCCCCGCACCAGGGTCACCGTGGTGGTCCGGGCACCGATGTCGACCAGGACGGCACCCTGCTCTACCACCTGCGGAGTCGAGGCCAGCCGGGCGGCGGCGTAGGGTTCGGCGACCGTCTCCAAGAGCTCCAGGTCCAGCGCCTGGGCGATCTCCTCCACGGCCGCCACGTGCTGCTCGGTGGTGAAGGTGTTGAAGACGGTCAGCTCCAGCTTCTGCCCCTGGAAGCGCAGCGGATCGACCACCGCCTGTCCATCGACCTTGGCGGCGGTGATCGATGAGTGCACCAGACGGAGCTGCTCGCCCCCGTAGGTGGCCTCCTCCTGAAGTCTGCCCTGGGCCTCCCGCAGGGCACGGCGCTGGGTCGACTCCACCAGCTCCTCCAGCTCCCGCTTGGAGACCCGCTCCTGAGCCCGACCTCGGACCTTGGACCCCTGGGTGGTCACCACTCGCACCTGGGATCCTCCGATGCCCATCACCAGCCTCGTGGGGATGACCTCGGCCATGTCCTCGGCCGCCTCCAGGGCGGCGTGACAGCCCTCCACCACCGACTCCAAATCCGGTGGTGCCGCCGGGTCCAGCTCCCCCGGGCCCTGCTCGGCCCGGCCAACCCCCAGGACGATCGCCTCCCCGGCCTCCTTCTTCACCACCAGGGCCTTGATCACCTGGGTGCCCACGTCCAGGGCGGTGACGTGGTAGCGCTGCTGGCGGCGAGCGGTGGGCGCGGACGACGGCGGCATCTCAGGCTTCCTCCGGGAGCTTTTCCAGGATGTTACGCAACTCCCGAAGGGCGGCGGCGTGCTCACCCTCTGGCAGGGTGCCCTGACCGAGCTCGGGCCTCCCACCACCGGCACCTCCGAGCGCCGAGCAAACCATCTTGGCCAGCTCACCGGCGGCCAGACCCCGGCCGGTCAGCTGGGGCCCCAGCAGAATCAGCAGAGTCCCGCCGGCCAGGACCACCGCGCTCCCACTGGGAGCCCGCTCCGCCAGCCGCTCGCCCAGCCGACGCATCTCAGCGCGCTCCATCGGTAACGGTGAGTCGTGCGCCGGCAACTCGCCCCCCGGGAAGGGCAGGGAGATATCCCCGCCTCCGCGGCCCTGGGAGGCCTCCCGCAGTGCCCGCTCCAGCCCCCTCGCGCGGTCGCGCAGGGTCGCCACCCGGCCGGGAACCTCGGCAGGCGGGCTGCCCAGGGCGAGAGCGGTCTGATGGAGCAGCTCCCGCTGGGCCTCCCACCACCGCTCGGCAGCCGGGCCAGCTCGGAGTTCGAGGCGGCGCAGGCCCTGCCCCACGCTTCTCTCCCCGGTGAGCACGACCGCCCCCAGCTGACCGCTGGCGGCGACGTGGGTGCCACCGCACAGCTCCCGGGAGAATCCCAGGAAGCTGACCACCCGGACCGGCTCCCGGTAGGTCTCCCCCTCGAGGGCGATGGCCCCGCTGCTCCTGGCCTCCTCCAGGGTGAGCAGCTCCACCCGCCGGGGCAGGTCCCGCCGGACAGCGTCGTTTACCCGCCTCTCCACCTGCAACACCTCCTCCGGGGTGAGCGGCCGGGACCAGCTGAAGTCGAAGGTGGCGTGGTCGGGGGTCACCAGCGACCCGCGCTGGGCCACCTCGGGACCAAGCACCAGCCTCAGCGCGGCGTTGACCAGGTGGGTGGCGGAGTGGTGCGCGGCACAGCCCAGGCGGTGGTCCGGGTCAACCTCAGCCCGGACCGCCAGCCCCGGCTTCAGCTGCCCTGAGGTGACCAGGCAGCTGAGCAGCTGAGACCGCTGCCCCCCAGGCTGGGTGTCCTCGACCTCCGCCGAGCCCCCGGTCCAGGTCAGCCGGCCTCGGTCTCCCACCTGCCCTCCGCCCTCGGGGTAGAAAGGGCTCCGATCCAGGACCACTGCTCCCCTCTCCCCCTGGTCCAGACCCTCCACTGGGCGTCCCCCGGAGAGCACCAGCTCCACTCGAGCTTCTACCTCCAGCTGCTCGTAGCCCACGAACTCGCTGGCTGGAAGGGCCGGCAGGTCGGTTCCCACGGGCCCCCGCCCCCGCTGGCGCTGCTCCTCCAGGAGCCGCTCGAAGCCCACGGTGTCGACCTCCAGCCCGCGCGAAGCCGCCAGGTCTCGGGTCAACTCGATGGGGAAGCCGAAAGTGTCGTGGAGGCGGAAGGCATCTTCCGCCGTGATCCCGGACCCCTCGGCCGCCAAGCGCAGGAACAGCCCCAGACCCCGATCGAGCACCTCGGCGAACCTGGCCTCCTCCTCAAGGAGCACTGACTCGATCTCGCCCACCTGCCCCAGGAGCTGGGGCATGGGACCCGCCAGGATCTGAGCCACCACCCGAGCGGCCGGCGCCAGCCCGCCGGTCAACCCCAGGGCCTGGGCGCTCACCAAAGCTCGGCGGACGAGGCGGCGGAGGACGTACCCCCGGCCCTCGTTCGAGGGCCGCACCCCGTCGGAGACCAGGGCGCAGGCTCCGCGCGCGTGGTCGGCGAGGATCCACAAGTGGCGGCGTCCCGCGCCCTCTCCCAGCTGATCCCGGGCCTCAGATCTACTGCGGAAGTCCTGCACCAGGGGTGAGAAGAGGTCGGTGTCGAAGATGGATGACTTCCCCTGCACCACCCGGGTTATGCGTTCCAGCCCCATCCCGGTATCCACCCCAGGTCGGGGCAGGGGAACTGATGAGCCGTCTGGCAGGCGCTCGGAGTCCATGAACACGAGGTTCCAGATCTCCAGGTAGCGATCGCCCCGTCCCGGGGATTCCTGCGGGGCGCTGCCGAATTCCGGGCCGAGGTCGTAGTAGATCTCGCTGTCAACCCCGAAGGGGCCAGTCGGCCCCGCCTGCCAGTAGTTGTCCTCCAGGGCGACGATCCGTTCCCGGCCCACCCCGGCCACCTCTCGCCACAGGCGCTCCGACAGCTCATCCGAGGGGTGGATGCTGAAGTGCAGCCGATCGGGGTCGAGTCCCATCTCCGCCGTCAGGAACTGGTAGGCGTAGCGGATCGCCTCCTCCTTGAAATAGGACCCGAAGCTGAAGTTACCGAGCATCTCGAAGAAGGTGTCGTGCCGGGTGCTGTTGCCCACCTCCTCGATGTCCACCGCCCGGAAGGCTCGTTGGCAGGAGGTGAGCCGGGGCGCCGGTGGTTGCTTTCGCCCCAGGAAGTAAGGCTTGAAGGGCACCATGCCGGCGCCCACCAGGAGCAGGCTGGGATCGTCCTCCGGCACCAGCGAGGCGCTGGGCACCAGGAGGTGGTCCCGAGCCTGGAAGTACTCTAAAAAATGCGTGCGGATCTGCGAACTGAGCAAGTGGTCCCCATCCCTGGCAGGTCGGCTGGATTCTAACAGCCACCCGGGGCTCAACCCTCGAGGGGCATCTCCTGCCGCAGGCGGTCGAGGGCCGCCCGCTGCAGTCGGCTGACGTGCATCTGGCTGATCCCCAGGCGCCGGGCCACCTCGGTCTGCGGCAACTGGTCCACGAAGCGGAGGATCATGATCTCCTGCTCGCGAGGGGTCAGGTGGCGCAGCGCGGTCCCCAGGACGTTCTGGAGCTCTATCCGGTCCAGGTTCTGGTCCTCGACGCCCACCCGGTCGCCGACCTCCTGGTCCTCATCCGCCCCCTGGGCTGGCGCATCCAGGGAGACGGCACGGTGGGCCGGTCCCGCCTCCAGCGCCTGGAGCACCTCGTCCGGCTCCAGCTCCAGCTCTTTGGCGATCTCCGCCACCGTGGGGATGCGGCCAAGCCGCTGCGCCATCTCCTGCTGCACCCGGACCACCTTGGCGTAGGTCTCCTGAAGACGACGAGGAACCCTGACCGCCCAGCTCTTGTCGCGGAAGTAGCGCTTAATCTCCCCCAAGATGGTGGGGGTGGCGAAGGTGGTGAACTCCAACCCGAGGCTGGGGTCGAACCGCTCAATGGCCGAGATCAGCCCCAGGAAGCCCACCTGCTCCAGGTCCTCCAGCGGCTCGCCACGGCCAGCGAAGCGGCGGGCCAGGGAGCGCACCAGCGCCTGGTACTGGTCCACCAGCCGCTCCCGAACCTCAGGAGTGTGGTGGAGGCGGTAATCCTCGAAGAGGCGGTGCTGCAGGTCGCGGTCGTAGCGGGGGGGGCTGCTGCGGAACCCCGCCTCGGTCACCGCAGTCGATACTTGGCCAGACGGACGTGCAGAAGCCCGCTCCCCACCGCCTGGAAGTCAACATCGTCGGCAAAGCAGCGGAGCATGTGGATGGCGAGATCCAACGCCTCCCGCTGGTCCCGGGTCCCGGAGGCGGCCGGGACCGGCTCACCGCGGCTGTGCAGTAGGCGCACATCCACGCGCAGGGCATCCTCCTGGACGTCGAAGGCGATGCGCACCCGGGCATCCCTGAGGCCGGCGGCCAGCGCCACACCGATGGTGTGCTCGCAGGCCTCGGCGATGGCGATGTTGAGTTCCTCCAGCGCCTCCACCCCCAGTCCGGCCACGCTGGCCATGCCTGCCGCCGCCCGCTTGGCCACCACGATGTACTGAGGGTCGGCGGGAATCCGCAGCTCGCTCTGAGAGGCTGGCGCTGTACTCATCACCTCAGTACATCCCCCATCGAGGGGCTCCCCAAACCCAAGGGCCCAGGGTAACCCGCCGGCCTGGTTCCGATCCCTACACCACCAGGTGGGTGCGCCGCACGCGGCTTTCCACTTCCCCTCAAGGAGGCTTGTGGGCCACCAGCTCTGTTGGCGCTCCCGGGAACTTCATCACTAGGGTCGGGCGCTGGCGTTCGGCGGGGCCCCGGGCCGCCTCCAAGGTAGCAGATGAGCGCGGGCTCAGCTGTGGGCCGGAGGCGCCGCCAGCCTCAGCCCCACCTCGGCCAGCTGCGCCTCCGCCACCCGGGTGGGGGCGCCCGTCATGGGGTCCGCCCCCGTCTGGGTCTTGGGGAAGGCGATCACCTCGCGGATGGAGCTCTCCCCCAGCCCCACCATCACCATCCGGTCGATGCCGGCGGCGAACCCCCCATGCGGCGGGGGCCCGTAGCGAAAGGCGTCGATGAGGAACCCGAACTTGGTCGCCACCTCGGCCTCGGTGAGGCCCAGGACCGAGAATATCTCCGCCTGCTGGCGGGGATCGGTAATGCGCAGGGATCCCGACCCCAGCTCCACCCCGTTGCAGACGATGTCATAGGCCCGCGACCGTACCTTCTCGGGCTGAGTGCGCAGCATCCCCCAGTCATCTGGGTGCGGCTGGGTGAAGGGGTGGTGCATGGGGGACACCTCACCAGTCCGAGGATCGCGCTCAAAGAGGGGAAACTCGGTCACCCACAGGAAGTCGAACCGCCCCTCGGGGATCCATCCCAGCCGCCGGGCCGCGTGCAGCCGCACCTGCCCCAGGGACACCAGCGCGGTCTGCCGCGGCCCGGCCGTGAACAGCACCAGATCCCCGGTGGTCAACCCCAACTCCCGCCGAAGGCGCTCCGCCTCCGCCTCGCTGAGGAACTTGGAGATACCGCCCTCCAGACCGGCGTCGCGCTGCCAGCAGTAGGCCATCCCCTGAGCGCCATAGGTACGCGCCACATCCAGGAAGGCGCCCTCCAGCTCCCCCCGGGTCAGCTGGGTGCCGCCGGGGACGCGCAGGGCCGCCACCGCTCCGCCCTGGTCCAGAGCCCTGCGGAACACTTGGAACTCGCTGGCGGTGAACACCTGGGATACCTCGAAGAGCTCGTGGCCGAAGCGGGTGTCTGGCTTGTCAGAGCCGTACCTGCGCATCGCCTCGGCGAAGGGGAGACGGGGCCAGGGGGTGGGGGGCGTCACCCGGAAGGCGGCCTCCCAAGCCGCTGACACCATCTCCTCGAGCACTGAGTAGACTTCCTCCTCCTCCACGAAGGACATCTCCAGGTCGAGCTGGGTGAACTCGAACTGTCGGTCAGCCCGCAGGTCCTCGTCCCGCCAGCAACGGGCGATCTGCAAGTAGCGGTCGAAGCCGCCCACCATGGAAAGCTGCTTGTAGAGCTGGGGCGACTGCGGCAGCGCCCAGACATGGCCCGGCCAGAGCCGGCTGGGTATGAGGAAGTCGCGGGCCCCCTCGGGGGTGCTGGGGACCATGGTGGGGGTCTCGATCTCCACGAACCCGAGGCGGTCCCCAGCGTCGCGCAGCGCCTTGATGAAGCGGTGGCGGGCGCGCAGGTTGCGCTGCATCCTCGGCCGGCGGAGGTCCAGGTAGCGGTACTGGAGGCGAACGCGCTCGTCCGCCTCCGCCTCGTCGCCAACCCCAAGCGGCATCGCCTGAGCCTGGGCCAGAACCTCGCAGAGATCCACCCGCACCTCGACCGCACCGGTGGGGAGGTTGGGGTTCTCGCTTCCCTCGGGCCGCCGCGCCACCACCCCCTCGGCCCGGATCACCCATTCCAGGCGGCAGCGCTCGGCAACTTGTTTCGCCTCGGGGGCGATCTCGGGGTTGAAGGTGAGCTGGACCACCCCGGTGTGGTCCCGCAGGTCGATGAAGGTCAAGCCGCCATGGTCGCGGCGGTGGTTGACCCAACCGGCCAGAATCACCCGGCGGCCCTCGTCGGCGGCCGAGGGGGCCCCGCACATCGTTCGACCCTTCAACTCGCCCCCTCCTCGGCCGACTCACCACTGATCAGCAGGTCCCGGATGCGCACCTCAACCCCTTCCAGTGGAAGGCTCTCCTGAGTGTGACCGGCCATGCTCCGGACGGTGACCGTCCGCTCCCGAAGCTCCGATTCTCCCAGGATCAGCGCCATCCGCACCCCCGAGCGTTCGGCGAAGGAGAGCTTGGCCCGCAGCCCGCGGGACCCGGCGTCCGTCAACACCGACAGCCCGGCACCGCGAAGGCGGTCAGCGAGGGCCACGGCTGCCTTGCGGTCAGCAGGAGGTGCGCTGAGGACCGCCACCTCAGGTCCGCCCGGCTCCGGTACCGGAGCCGAGATCATGGCCACCCTCTCCAGCCCAGCGGCGAATCCCACCCCCGGGAGCGGTGGGTACCCCAGCAGCTCCGACAGCCCGTCGTAGCGGCCCCCGCCGAAGAGCGCGTTCTGGGCCCCGGCCAGCTCCTGATGCCAGACCTCAAAGGCGGTCCGCGCGTAGTAATCCAGGCCACGGACCAGGCGGTGGTTCACTGTGAAGGGGATTCCCAGCGCCGAGAGGGCCCCCTGGACTTGCTCAAAAGCCTGCCGGCACTCGGAGCAGAGGTAGTCGATGGTCCTCGGGGCCCTGTCCAGGAGACCTTCTCCGGCCAGCTCCTTGCTGTCCAGGACCCGCAGCGGATTGCGGCGGAGGCGCTCGCGGTCCAGCTCCGGGAGAGCCGCCATCTGCGGCTCGAAGAACGACAGCAGCGCCGCCCGGTAGGCGGGGCGGCACTCGCGGTCTCCCAGCGAATTCAGCTGCAGGGTGGTTCCGCTGATCCCCAGCCGCTCCAGCCACCTCCAGGCCAGCCCGATGACCTCCGCGTCCACCTCCGGCTCGGAGTCCCCAAGGGCCTCGACGCCGAACTGATGGAACTGGCGGTAGCGCCCCTTGCCGGGCCGGTCGTAGCGGAACATCGGGCCGGAGTAGGAGATCCGCACCGGTAGCGGTTCCTGGCGCAGTGGGGATTCCCAGAAGGCCCGGACCACGGGAGCCGTGCCCTCCGGGCGGAGGGTCAGGGATCGCCCGCCCCGGTCGGGGAAGGTGTACATCTCGCGGGTGACGACATCAGTGGCCTCCCCGACACCCCGGACGAACAGGTCAGTCGACTCAAAGATGGGCGTCTCGATCTGCCGGTAACCGTGGGCCGCGGCCACCTGGAGCCCCGCCGCCAGCACCCGATTGAGGCGCGCCAGGGGCTCGGGCAGCAGGTCCTCCGTGCCCCGTGGTCGTGAGATTCCAGTCACTGCCTAGGTCAGTCTACCGAGCTTGCAGGTGGTGATCACCCGGCCTCCCGGACCACCTGGACCACGTCGCGCACCCCCTCGAGCCTCTCCAGCAGCCGACTCAGCTCGGTGAGACTGGTGACCTCGACCACCGTGGAGATCACTGCCTGGTTCCGTCCCTCCACCTCCACCGCCGCCCCGCTGAGGTTGACCTTGCTCTCAGCGATCGCGGTGGCTACGTCCCGGAGCAGCCCGGTCCGGTCCCGCCCCTCGATCCGCAGCCGGACGGGATACACCTGGCGGCTGTCCCGGTCCCACTCCACCTCCACCAGGCGCCGAGGGTCAGCGGCGTTGACCACGTTCACGCAGTCCGCGCGGTGCACCGAGACTCCCCGGCCCCGGGTCACGTAGCCGCGAATCGGCTCTCCGGGCACCGGCTTGCAGCAGCGGGCGACCGTGGTCAGGAGGTCGGTGAGCCCCGCCACCCGGACCCCGCCGCTGGGGCTGGGGCGCGACACCAGGGGGATGGTGGGGCCGGCGACGGGCTGGGTCGCCGCCTCCTCCCCGGCGGCCCAGCGCAGCACCACCTGCCGGGCCGACAGCTCACCGTACCCCAGGGCGGCGAAGAAGTCGGGAAGCTCCGGGATCCGGAATTCGCGAGCCAGCTCCTGCAGGCGGGCCGCGGGAATGGACTGCAGCTGGGCACCGCGCATCCGCCGCAGCTCCCGATCCAGGAGCTCACGCCCTCGGGCGACGTTCTCCTCCCGCCGCTCCCGCTTGAACCACTGGCGGATCTTCTCCCGGGCGCTGCTGGTGCGGGCGAAGTTGAGCCAGTCTCGGCTGGGTCCGTGGCGCTCCGACCTGGTGGTCAGGACCTCCACGATGTCCCCGTTCTGGAGCCGGTAGTCCAGGGGCACCATGCGCGAGTTGGCCTTGGCTCCCAGGCAGCGGTGGCCCACATCGGTGTGGATCCGATAGGCGAAGTCTATGGCCGTGGAGCCGGCGGGCAGCGAGAGGACGTCGCCCTTGGGGGTGAAGACGAAGACCTCGTCCTGGAAGACGTCGAGCCGGACGTGCTCCACGAAGCGCTCGGCGTCCAGCACCTCCTTCTGCCACTCCAGCAGCGAGCGCAGCCAGCCGAACCCGGCGTCGAGGCGCTGATCGGCCGGGGTTCCCTCCTTGTAGTGCCAGTGGGCGGCGATCCCCTCCTCGGCGGTGCGGTGCATCTCGCGGGTGCGGATCTGGATCTCCACCGGCTCACCGGCCTCCCCCACCACGGTGGTGTGCAGGGACTGGTAGCCATTGCCCTTGGGCATGGCGATGTAGTCCTTGAAACGCCCGGGAATCGGCTTCCAGAGTGAGTGCACCACCCCGAGGGCACCGTAGCAGGAGCGGACGTCCTCGCAGATGACCCGGAGGGCCACCAGGTCGTAGATCTCCCCGATGGAGCGGCCTCCCTGCTGCATCTTGCGGTAGACGCTGGTGATGTTCTTGGGCCGCCCGGCCACCTCGGCGACCAGCCCGTTGGCCCCCAGCTCCTGGAGCAGGCGCTCGCGGGCCAGTTCCAGGGCGGTCTCCCGCTGGCGGCGCTGGGAGAGGATCTCCTGGCGCACCCGCTCATAGTTGTCATGGTCGAGAACCGAGAAGGCGAGGTCTTCCAGCTCCGCCTTCACCTGTCCCATCCCCAGGCGGTGGGCCAGGGGGGCGTAGATGTCCATCGTCTCCTGGGCGATCCGGCGCCGACGCTCCTCGGGCAGGGGGGCGATGGTGCGCATGTTGTGCAGCCGGTCGGCCAGTTTGATCAGGACCACCCGCAGGTCCTCGGCCATGGCGATCAACATCTTGCGGATGTTCTCGGCCTGGACCTGGGCCTGCGAATGCAGTTTGATCCGCCCCAGCTTGGTGACCCCCTGCACCAGCCGCTCCACCGACTCCCCGAACTCCTCGCGGATCTGCTCCGAACTCACGGCGGTGTCCTCCACGACATCGTGGAGGAGGGCGGCGGCCAGGGCATCTGGGTCCAGATGCATCTCGGCGAGCTGGACCGCGACGGACAGGGGATGGGTGATGTAGGGCTCCCCCGAGAGCCGCAGCTGCCCCTCGTGGGCGCGCTCCGCCAAGAGGTAGGCGCGCTCCACCGTGGCCACCTCGGCGTCCCCCAGGTAGTCCAGCCGGGCGGCGAGATCAGCGAACTGGGTGCTCAATTCAGCCATTTTAGGGTGGACCTGAGCGCCGAGCCGCCGCCGCCGCCCGGGCGCCGGCTCAGGCCGGCGGCGACGGGTCCACGGCTCGGAAGCGGAGAACCTGGACCCGGAGCGGGCGGGGTGGGGCCAGCCAGCACTCAACCTCAAGCTGCCCCCCCTCGCACCGGAGCCTCCAGGTGGCACGCAGCCGACCACTGAAAACTGGCGGTGCCACCTGGAGAACAGGGCCGAGGCGCTGGCGCAGGTCGCGCAGCTCCTCGGCCCGGCGCTCAGCCGGTCGGTCCAGCAGCAGGTTGTCCGCCGCCAGCTCGGCCCAGGCCCCGGAGCCTTCGCCCTCATACAGGGAGCTGACCCTCTGCTGTACCCAGGACCACTCCGGTGGTGTTTCCGGGGCGGCGGCCGGCACCGCCTCCGCCACCAGCTCGAGCGCCTCGAAGACCGGACGGGAGAGGGGGGCGTAGGTGAGATTGCTGAAGGCGAACACCCCAACTCCGTGCTTGGGAAGCCACTGGACATGAGAGCCGAATCCGGGCAGGCCGCCGCCGTGGTAGACCACCCTCCCCAGACGGGCCGACTCCGCCACGAACAGCCCAAGACCGTACCCCGAGGGACCGCCGCCCGGCGCCGGATGGTCCCGAGGCGGAACCACGATGTGGCCCCTCTGCATCTCCCGCCGCGAGGACGCCCGGAGCAGCGGGGAGCCCAACTCCTCGCCCACCCACGCCGAGAGCTGAAAGCCAACGTACCTGGCGAAGTCCGCCACCGTGGTCCACAGCCCCCCCATGGCCCCGAAGGCACCGTCCCGCAATGGCGGCTCCTCCACGTACCCGGCGCCCTCCCGACGGTATCCCCGCGCCCTCCTGGTCCCCGTAAGGCTGGCAAAGTCGAACACCGAGTCCTCCATCCCCAGCGGCCGCAGCAGCACCTCTCGAGCCAGGTCGGCCAGCGGCTTTCCCGAGACGCGCTGGGCGACCTGCCCCAGCAGCGCATACCCCAGGTTGGAGTACTCGAATGCCTCGCCGGGCCGCCGGGTGAGGGCCACACCGCCGCCGAGGAGGCGGAGGAACTCCGCATCGGCTAGCGCCAGTTGGCGATCCGCCCACGGGTCGTCCTCCACGAGGCCCGCGGTCATCGTGAGCAGGTGCCTGAGAGTTATCGACGGGTCATCTGCACCCTCGGCGCTCAGCCCCGCAGCCTCCGGGAGGTGCCGCTCGAGCGGGTCCTCGAGCTGGAGCAGTCCGCGGTCACGGAGGGTGAGGATGCACACCGCGGTGAGGCTCTTGGTCATGGAGGCGATCCGAAAGGCGGTGCCATCCTGCACCGCCTGCCCGCCCGCATGATCCGCTAGTCCGATTTGACCCTGGTGCACCAGCCGGCCCCCGGCGACCACCCCGAAGGCCAACCCGGGGATCCCCGCCTCCTCGGCGAACCGCCGGAAGATCTCGTCCAGGCCAAGGGATGCCAGGCCCGTGGCCGCAGTCATCCTGGACCGGTGGAAGAGAGCCTCATCGGCCCACTCGGGCCTCCGGCGACTGTTGGGGGGCGTCTGGTTGGAGGAACTCCAGCCGGTTGCCGAATGGATCGTGAGCGTAGAAGCGCCGAAACCCGGGGAAGTCGGGGTCCCACAAGACCTCCACGCCCCCGGTGGTCAGGCTTCCGGCCAGCTCGTCCAGCTTGTTGGTGAGTATTCCCGGGTGGGCTTTGCGGACGGCCCGGAACTCCTGCTCGACCCCCAGGTGGACCTCCAGTGAGGGTCCGCGGAACCAGGCACCCCCCCGTGACCTCAGAACCGGAGGCTTCTCCACCTCAGTCAACTGGAGCAGACCCTGGTAGAAGCGCCGGGCATCATCCTCACCGCCGGCGGGCATCGCCAGCTGCACGTGGTGGAGGCGGAAGCCGAAGTCCTGGGCCACCGTGCGCACCTCTGGGGGTATCTCAGAATCCGGCACCCGAAGAGTATGTCAGACCAGGATTTGACCTCAGACCGGCTGGGGGCTGCGACCCCCGGGTGGTCGCCCCGGGTCAGCCGTCAGAGTGCCGACGGGGCACCCGAAATTACGGGTTGGCGTGGCAGAATGGCGGGAGCATGAGAGCCGACCCGTTCGACTCCCGCGCCGCCTCCCAGTTGGTGCCCCCGCGCACGTCGCAGCTGCCAGCCCTCCATGTGGAGGAGGTGGACAAATGGTTCGGCCGGAAGGTGGTCCTCCGCGGGATCGATCTCAACGTGTGGCCCGGAGAGGTGGTCGGGCTGGTGGGCGAGAACGGGTGCGGCAAGACCACGCTGCTGCGCATCTGCGCCGGGCTGGTGGCCCCGGACCGGGGCACCGTGCGGATCACGGGTCAACTGGGCTACTGCCCTCAGCAGCCCGGCCTGTTCGACCGGCTCACGGCTGACGAGCATCTGGCCTACTTCGGGGCCGGCCGCGGCCTGGGCCGGGCGGAAGCGGTAGCCGAGGGGCGGCGGATCCTTGGTTCGTTCGGCTTCCCCGCCCGGGAGCGGGCCGTCGCCGGCCAGCTCTCGGGTGGCACCCGCCAGAAGCTCAACCTGGCGCTGGCCCTCCTCGGGCGCCCGACCGTCCTCCTCCTTGACGAGCCGTACCAGGGATTCGACCACGGCGTGTACGTCAACTTCTGGGACCACGTGGACAGCTGGCGTCGCGCCGGTCAGGCCATCCTCGTGGTCACCCACATGCTGGCGGAGCAGGACCGGGTCGACAGGGTGGTCGACCTCAGCATGACCCGGGGGGACGGCGCGGGATGAGCTTCTGGCATCACGTCCTTACCGCGGCGGAGATGCAGGGACGGCAACTGGGCCGGAGGCGCGTCTCCCTCCTCATCGTGGTGGCCCTTCCGGTGGCGCTGTATCTCAGCCAGGATGCCAGCAGCCCGGAGAACGCCATCGGCTTCGGGGCCCTGGGGGTGGCGTGGGCTCTGGCCACCACCGCCCTCTTCGCCGCCCTCTCGGCGCGCGAGTCAGAGCCCCGGCTGATCCTGTCCGGCTACCGTTCAGCGGAGCTGCTCCTGGGACGGCTGCTGGTCCTTCTCCTGGGTGGCTTCGTGCTGTGCGCGCTGGCGGCGGTGGCCATGGGACTCATCTCCAAACCGGTTTCCGAGGGCGACATGCTCGCCGCCTGCGCCCTGGTGGCGGTGATCAGCGTGCCGCTTGGCCTGGCGGTGGGAGCGGTCCTGCCCACGGATCTCGAGGGGACCCTGGTGATCATCGGAGCGGTGGGGGTTCAGCTCTCCCTGCCCCAGAACTCCGCCGCCAACCTGGCGTTGCCGCTGGACGCCCCCATCCAGTTCGCCTCACGCGCCGGAGGGTTCACGGGAAGCGCGCCTGGGCTGATGCTGCTGCAGGCCGGCCTCTACACGGCGGCGCTGATTCTCATCTCCATGGTGGCCTGGTCCCGAAGGGTGGGCCGGCGCGGTGAGGTGGTGATCCAGGCGGAGGGCGGGTGAGCTAACCACGTCCCGTCTGGGTTCGGGCCTCTGCCTCAGTCCCGCTTGCGCAGCTGGGCTATCGCCAGGCCCAGCACGGTGACGCCGATCACCGCGACGATGCCCACGTCCAAGGGCAGGGGCAGGGTGTAGCTACCGATCGTCACCTGGGCGGCGTTGATGAAGGGGGCCGGGTAGCCCGAGTTGCTGAAGAGCGACACCCGGACGGGGGCGATGGCGTAGGTGACGGGATCGAAGCGGGTGAGGACCGCCATCCAGGTGGGCAGGCCCTTCAGGGGGAAGAGCGCCCCGCTCAGGAAGAGCATGGGCATCTTGAGGAAGTTCATCACCACCTGGAAGCCCTGCATGGACTTCATCCGGGAGGCGATGGCGATCCCGAAGGCGCTGAGGGAGACGGCCATGAGGAGAAGCAGCGCCAGCATCTCGAAGAACCCGTTTGTCAGTCCAGGTGTGCCAGTCTCGGGGGCCAGGGTGGTGCCGGCTGGTACCCGATTCTCCCGGGCAGGAAGACAGTGCCCCGAGCCACCAACTCCTCGGCGGCCTTGCTCCACAGTCACGGTGATACAACAGGGCCCAGTGGCACCAGACAACGGCGTCGTCGCATGGTTCGCAGATGGCCCCGACGCACCTCACGCTCGCCCGGGCAACTAAGTGAATGGAAGGGGCCCTCTGGTCGCCTACGTGGCGCTGCTGGTGATAGTCGTGGTGGGCGTCGACGTCTTGTTCTTCCGGAACCGTTTCTGGGAACGGCTGCTGGCGAACGTCGGCATCGTTCTGGTGTTTGCGGCCTTCGCCCTGAGGGTCCTGAGGAAGCCATGAACTCGGTCCCACGCACCGCGACGGCGCACCCTTGCCCCTGTGAGTGAAGTCCCTGGGAGACGGTCGGCCGGTCAGTTTGGGCCCCGGCCCCAGCTGAGTCCCATGGAACCCGCGATCCACTGGTTCCGGCGCGACCTGCGGCTGGCCGATCACCACGCCGTCGCCAAAGCGAACGACGGAGGCCGCCCGGTCGTTGGCCTCTTCGTCCTTGACCCCGCGATACTTCACGGCCCCGCCGTGGGGACGAGCCGGCTGCGGTACCTGCTGGAGGCTCTGGCCTCGCTGGACGAAGGGCTCCGGGGCCGCGGCTCGGCGCTGGTGATAAGGCGTGGCGCCCCGCGCGAAGTGGTGCCCAAGGTGGCAGCGGAAACAGGCGCTCGACTGGTCACCGCGGTCCGGGACTTCGGACCCTACGCCAGAACCCGAGACGAAGCGGTGGCCCATTTGCTCTCCCGGGCCGGGCGGTCACTTTGGCTGTCGGCGGAGCAGCTGGTGCTAGACCCAACGAGGCTCCCCCCGATGCGCACATTCAGTGCATGCCGGAGGCGCTTCCACTCCGCGCTTGCAGAGGGGCTGGCTCCAGCCCCACCCTCCGCCCACTTCCTAAGCGTCCCGGCGCTGCCTAGGAGCGAACCTTCACCTTCGCCCGCCGAGTTCGGGCTACCTCCGACGGATCAGGTTCTGGAGGCTGGCGAAGGAGCCGCGGCAAACCGTCTGCGCACGTTCGTGGACCGACGACTGGGCGGCTACGCAGCCGACCGAGAGGATCCCGGTGCCGACGCCACGTCCCGACTCTCTGCGGACCTGCACTTCGGCATCATTTCGGTGCGGACAGCGATCCGGGCGGCCCTGGAGGCAGCCCGTGACTCCCCGCACGTTTCCACTGGGGTGAGCAGATGGCTCGACCAGCTGGCCTGGCGCGATTTCTTCGCCGCCACGCTCTGGCACTTCCCGGAAGTTGCCACGCAGGAGTACAAGCCGGAGCTCCGCAACTTGCCGTGGCCGGGCACCATGGATGCGCTCCAGGCATGGAAGCAGGGCATGACGGGATACCCACTGGTGGACGCCGCCATGCGCCAGCTTCAGGCCGAGCACTTCATGCACAATCGCTGCCGCATGATCGCCGCCTCCTTCCTGGTCAAGGACCTGTACCTCGACTGGCGCCACGGCGAGCGCCACTTCATGCGAGAGCTGGTGGATGGCGACCTAGCCAACAACAACGGAGGCTGGCAGTGGGTGGCCGGGACCGGGCTGGACGCCCAGCCCTACTTCCGCATCCTCAACCCTGTTCTGCAGGGAGAGACCCACGATCCCTCAGGCACCTATGTGCGTCGCTGGGTGCCTGAGCTCCGTCAACTACCGGATCGCTACATCCACCGACCCTGGGAAGCTCCGACGGCGCCCGCTGCCTACCCCAGGAGGATCGTCGATCACGTTCGCGAGCGCCTTGTCGCGTTGGAGCTTTACCGCGCCTGTACCCGGCCATCCATCAGCAAGTCAATCGAGCGCTGAGCGCCCGCTCGGGCCGCCCGGCCGCAAGATCACGACGAGGCGCGCCAAGCGGGTGCCGAACGGACGGCCACGGAGCCGACGGGGAGATTCGAACTCCCGGCCAGCTGTTTACAAATGCGGAAACAACTGTTCGTAGACGTGCGCTGAAGACCATTTCCAACTCGAATCGGGAGGACGAAGCTACCTGGTGTCCGCCCCTGATCGCCGATGATCGCCACAGATGGGGTCAAATTGGGGTCAACCTGGGTCGCTGCCAAGGGGAAGCCGGGGCTCCTTTCAGGCCCCTGGTAAGTGGAGCAGGCTCCCGCGCCAAGTCCGGCCATCATCGCGGCTGACCCAGAGGGCGTTGGCACCGTTGTCTTCGCCGACCGCGTACAGGTCGCTATTCGCGGACACCACGAAGGTCGCCCCGTTTGCCAAGCCCCGGAGAGTGTGCCTGACCCGAAGCGGTGC
>JAKAXE010000140.1 GCA_021816695.1 bacterium
GTTGGCGGTCCTTTCTTTCGCCCTCTGGGCTGGTGTGGGCAAGTTCATCGCCGACACGGTCCTCCTCCAGCTCCGGCTGGCACCGCGCCCGGACGCCCTGGCGATCAACGGGCTACTCGCCCACCTGGGACGACCCCTGCTGCCTGGCTGGGCCGGGGTGTCGGTCTCTGGCCTCGGCCTCGTCGCCTTCGCGCTCTGGGGTACCAGGGCCTGGGACTCGGGCCTGATGATGGGAGCTACCCTGACCGACCTGGCCTTCCTAACCGCCAAGTGGGCTTTCTTTGACTACTACTTCATCGTGGCCATGGGCATGGTGCTGGCCCTCGGCTTCGCGGGTTCCCCGCTGGAGGATCGCGATGGGCTGGCAGCGACAAGCTCGCCGTCGGGGTCCGCGAGCGCCTTCGGCTGAACGCCCTCCTGGCTGCCGCCAAAGTGCTAGGGATCATCTGAAACTCCCCAGAGCTGATCACTGAAATTCCCCACCTGAGAGCGGCCTTTGGGGGCAGCTCGGAAGGGTCCAAGAAGGGGCAGGGCTCCCCCAAGCTGGCGGTGTCAAGCCAGCCAGCCGGAGGAGCCCCAGGCCATGATCACACGGGGAGAAGACGTGGAAGCAAGCGCACTGCGGCAGCGGGGGTGGTCGATCTCGGCCATCGCCCGGCACTTGGGAAGAGACCGCAAGACGGTGCGGGCGCACCTGAGGGGCGATCGCGAGGCAGGGGTACGGCAGCGGTCGGGGTCGGATCAGCTCGGGCCGTTCGTGACGTACCTGAAGGCGCGGTTTGATGACAACGCTCACATTTGGGCCACCGCCCTGTATGACGAGGTGGCCGAGCTGGGATACCAGGGCAGCTATCCCAGCTTCGCCCGGCAGCTGCGGCAGGCGGGGTTGCGGCCGCACTGCGAGGCGTGTGCCGGGGTGAAGGGGCGGGAGTACATCGAGATCGCCCATCCACCGGGCGAGGAGATCCAGTGGGACTGGTTCCACAGGCGGGCCCCGTGGGGAGGGATGGCCAACATCCTGCTGGGCACGCTTTCGTTCTCAGGGAAAGTGCGGGGCGTGCTGGCGGAGCACCTTGACCAAGCCCACTTGATCGAGGCGATGGATGCGGTGCTACGCCGGTTGGGCGGCACGGCCCGGGTGTGGCGGACCGACCGGCTGTCGACCGTGATCGTGCCCGGAACTCGCGACGTGCAGGCAAGCTTCGCCCCGGTGGCCAAGCACTATGGCGCGATCGTGGCGCCATGTCCCCCCCGTCGCGGGAATCGGAAGGGGGTGGTCGAATCTGCGGTGCGCTTCTCGTGCGGGAGATGGTGGAGGACCATGGGCGCAGCCGATCTGGCGGCCACCCAGGTGAGCTTCGACCGCTTCTGCGCGACCATCGCCGACCAGCGGCTGCGGCCGCCGGGCAAGCTGATCGACCCCCCAGAGGACGGCAGCCGGGCACGGTGGCCGACGGTGGCCGAGCTGGCGGAGACGGAGACTCTGCTGGCACTGCCACCGGTGCCGTACCCGGCCCAGATCGAGGTTCTGGCGCCGGTCGGCGCCAACGCCACGGTGGCCTTCCGCGGCAACCGGTATGCGGTGCCGCCGGGTTTGACAGGAGCGGAGCTGCATCTCCGGCACCGGCTGGGGACCAACAGCCTGGAGATCCATGCGCCGTCCGGGGTGCTGCTGGCGAGCCACCGGCTGGCGCCGAGAGGCTCGGGGGCGGTGGTGCGGAGCCAAGAGCAGGCGGCGGCGCTGGAGAGGGTGGTGCTGGATCAATTCACCTCCAAGGCTCCCTGCGACCGCAAAGGCAACTACCCGCCCGGGGCGGCCGCGCGGGCCGAGGCGGAGAGGTTGCTGGCCGGGTTGGGCCCGGAGGTTGTGGTCGACCTCGGCGCCTACTCCGAGTTGGTGGAAGCGGGATGGCGATGAGCGAGGCCTCCGTGTACCAGACCGTGCGTGGTCACCTGGCCACCTTGCGCCTGGCAGCCGCGGCCGAGGCGCTGCCGGCGACCCTGGAGCAGGCGAGCTCGGAGAAGCTCTCCCACACGGCCTTCCTGGAGCGGCTGCTGCACCGGGAGGTGGAGGCGACCGTGGCCCGCCGCCAGGCCAGCCTGGCCCGGTTCGCCTGCCTGCCATCGCCGTGGCGGCTGGCTGACTTCGACTTCTCGGCGCAACCGTCAGTGGACCCCGACCTGGTCCGAGAGCTGGCCAGCCTGCGCTTCCTGGAGGACGCCACCAACGTGCTCCTGATCGGTCCTCCGGGAGTGGGCAAGACCATGCTGGCTGTGGGGTTGGGTTGGGCGGCGGTGGAGGCCGGGTACCGGGTCCACTACACCACCGCCGCCGACCTGGCCGCCCGCTGCCACAAGGCTGCACTGGAGGGGCGCTGGGCGAACGTGATGCGCTTCTACGCCGGGCCCCGGCTGCTGATCATCGATGAGGTTGGCTACCTACCGCTGGTCGGCGAGGCAGCCGCAGCCCTCTTCCAGGTGGTGACCCGCCGGTACCTCAAGGGCAGCATCGCCCTCACCACCAATCTCGGCGTCAGTTCCTGGGGGCAGACCTTCGATGACCCCATGGTGGCCGCCGCCATGCTCGACCGGCTGCTGCACCGATCGGTGGTCTTCAACATCAACGGCGAGAGCTACCGGATGCGGGCCCACCGGGCCCGGGCCG
>JAKAXE010000074.1 GCA_021816695.1 bacterium
ATGGGCCACCTCCTGAACCCGGTCCGTGCGCTCTCGGAGACCCACAATAACCCCAATGGTCGTCCTGATCCTGGAGGCCGAGCCCGAGTACGCGGCCGTGGCCGCCCACCTGGTGGGCCAGGTCCCCGGCCTCACCTCGCGCGTGGCCGCCTCGCTGGAGGCGCTGGAGCTGGCCCTGCGCGAGGAGGCGCCGGCCGCCATCCTGGCCGATCTCGGCCTGCTCCAGGGGCTGCGCGGGGTCGAGGCGGTCCGGGCGATGTCCACCTCCCCCTTGGTGGTCCTGGGAGAGACTCACCAGGCTCCCTCGCTCATGGAGGCGGGCGCCGATTACGTGGTGCCCAAGCCCTACCCGCCGGCGCTTCTCACCGCCACCCTTCGCGCGGTTCTCCGCCGCCGGCAGGTGGAGAGGCGCTCCGCCGGCCGGGTGGTCGAGGTGGGCCCGCTCATCGTCGAGCCGGCCCGGCGCAGCGCCCGGATCGAGGGCCGGCGCCATCTGCTCAGCCCCCGAGAGGCCGACCTCCTGGAATACCTGGCGCTCAACGCCGGGACCGTGCTCTCCCGTCAGCAGATCATCGAGGGGGCGTGGGGCGGCGACCCGCGCGCCACCCCGGCTGCGGTCACCATGTGCGTCCACCGGCTCCGCCGCAAGCTGGAGCCCGATCCCGAGCACCCCCACCTGCTGCGCTCCAGTCGCGGAGGCGGTTACCTTCTGCAGCCACTGCCCCAGGGCGCGCGGTGAGCGCCGGGGGGAGGACGGTCCTGGTCACCGGAGCCTCGGGCTTCGTCGGACGCTGGGTGGCGGCCGCGCTGGAACTGGCCGGCTACCAACCCCGGCTGCTGATGCGGTCGCCGGCCCGGGTCCCGCCTCAACTGGGGGGGATGGCGGTGGCCCAGGGTGACCTCACTGCCCCGGCGACCCTGACCCCGGCACTGGACGGGTGCTGGGGGGTGGTGCACTGCGGGGCGGACTACCGCCTGGCCCTCGGCCCGGGTGACCTCCGCCGGATGCTGGAGGTCAACGTCGGGGGGACAGCGGCCCTGCTCCAGGCGGCCGCTCGAGCCGGAGTGGCGCGGTTCGTCCACTGCAGCACCGTGGGCACCCTGCACTTCAGTCGCGCCGGTGAGGTTCGTTCCGAGCTGGATCTGGCTCGAGATGCGTCGGATCTGCCCGGCGCCTACAAGCGCAGCAAGTGGGCGGCCCAGAAGCTGGCCCAGGGGTTCTCGGGAACGATGCAGGTGGTGGTGGTCCAGCCGAGCACCCCAGTGGGGGCGGGCGACAGCCGTCCGACCCCCACTGGGGCCATCATCCGGGACTTCCTCTCGGGCAGGATTCCAGCAGCCACCGACACCGGTCTCAATCTCGTCGATGTCCGGGCGGTGGGGACAGGACATGTGCTGGCGCTGGAGCGGGGCAAGCCCGGGCGCAGCTACATCCTGGGTGACCAGAACTGGACCATGAGCCGGCTCCTCACCGAGCTGGCCTGGCTGGCCGGGCGCCCCGCGCCCCGGTTCCGGATCCCGATCTGGGTGGGCTTCGCCGCGGCCGCGATCAGCGAGGGATCGGCGGCGGTCCGTCGGCGGGCGCCGGGGATCCCTCTGACCGCCGTCCGGATGGCGGCCAGGCCGATGTACGTGACGTCGGAGCGGGCGCGGTCGGAGCTCGGCTGGAAGCCTGGCGACCTGCATGAGGCGATCCAACAGGCGGTGGCCGAGCTGGCGCCGCGCGGGGGCGGCTGAGCTGCCCGCCTGGATCGCGGCCCTGGCTGGCCGGTGGTACGCCATCCTCCCCTGGCTGCTGATGGCTGCGGTCCTGGTCCGCACCTTCGGCTGGCGCCGGGCCCTACCGCTTCTGGCAGGGGGTTATCTGATCGCCTGGCTGGCGGAGTGGGGGTCCACGGCCGGGCCGGGCGTTCCCTTCGGGGTCTACCACTACCGGGCCTCCGGACTGCAGTCCGACCTGCGTGTCCTGGGCGTCCCTCTCTTCGACAGCCTCAGCTTCACCTGGCTGGCCGTCGCCGCCTTCACCGTCCTCGGCCGGATGGGCTCCCGAGGGGCAGCCCGGGTGGCGCTCACGGGCATCGCCATGGTCGCCATCGACCTGGTGGTGGATCCGGTGGCCCTCCGAGGTGGCCGCTGGTGGCTGGGTTCGATCTACAGCTACCCGCCGGGGAGTGGGGTCTGGTACGGGGTCAGCCTCCTCAACTACGTCGGCTGGCTGGCCGTCGGACTGGCCGTCGCGCTCTGGATCCGCCTGTGCCTCGGGGACTATCCGGGGTCGCTGCGGCTACCGCTCGCCTTGAGCGCCCTCCTGCTGCTGGGGGTGATGCTGCAGAGCGCGGTGCTGGCGGTGCTGCTCGGGGTGGGGCCGAGTGCGGTGGCGGCAGCACTCGTCCTCGTCATCACCGGCCTTCTGGCCCGCGGCGGCGCTTGGCCGGCGCCGCGGGCTCCTGATCTCCTAGTCGCTTGTGCACTGGACTCCGAGGCGGCCACCTGTCGGCGTGCGCTGGGCGGAGCGTGGGAGCGCGACCCGACCCACGGCCTGGTGCGCTGGAGGCGCCGGGGCGGCGACGTGGAGGTGTGGGCTACCGGGACCGGCCAGGCCAGGGCGCGGGCGGCCTGCGCCCTGGCTCCACCGGGTGCCCGGGTCCTGGTGGCGGGGGTGGCGGGCGCGCTGGACGACTCCTGGGAGACGGGGACGGTCGCCGTGGCGCGCCGGTTGGTCGCCTTGGGCCCAGGTCCCCTGACCCTCGATCCCGCCTTCACCTCGCAGCTGGGCCTCCTCGCCCGCGCCCGACCGGCGACCCTCGCCTCGGTGGAGACGGTGGCGGATGACCCAAGGGAGCGCCAGCGGTTGCGCACCCTCGGCGCCGACCTGGTGGAGATGGAGACGGCGGGTTGGTTCTCAGGACGCGGGCTGCCCGTGGGGAGCCTCCGCGTCGTTCTGGACCGGCCCTCGGAACCTCTGGGACCGCTTGCCGCCCTCGTGGCCCAGGGCAGCCGCGGTGCCTCTCCGCTGCGTGTCTTGTCATTGATGGCCCACCGGCCGGGGTCACTGCCGGCCGTGATCCGTCTGGGCCGCAGGCAGCGCAGGGCGCTGGCCCAGCTGGGCCACGCGGTGGCCCAGCTGGGCCCCAGTTTGGTCGGGAATGCCAAGGACCCGGACTCCGCCGCCCAGCCGGTGGCGAGCCCGCGCCGCTGACCGGCCCGACCGGAGCCCTCGGCGCAGCTGGCCGCGCCACCGAATTCCCACCCTGGGGGAACCCGTACAGCGGCCGGCGAAGCCCACCGCAGGTGAGCCGAAGAAGGTGTCAGGCGAGAAGATACCGGGCCGCCGCCCTGCCGCTGCGAACGGCACTCTCCATCGTTGCCGGCCATCCCGTGCGGGTCCAGCTCCCGGCCAGGGCCACCTGGGGGATGGCGTCGCCCGGGCCAAGACGCCGGGCCGCCGAGCCCGGCTCGGGCCAGAAGGTGGCATGAGCCTCTCGTGTGACCCGGCTGTGCACCAGGCGGGCCCGGGCAGCCGGAGGGAATGTCTCCTGACACAGCTGCCAGATGTCGGTGGAGAGGCGGCCCTCAGGAACTCCGACCTCGGCTTCGGCTGCGGAGATGGAAATGGCCGCGTGCCAGCTGCCTTCCAGCAGCTGGTCGTCCAGCCGGGAGCGGTCGAAGGCCCACTGGAGCGGGCTCCTGGGGATGAGCGTCACGGCTCCCGGCAGGAAGGGGCGGTCGGTGAAGAGATGCACGTTCACGATCGGGGAATCGGGGATGTCGGCGGCCGCCTCCAGGGCCGGGGTGGACCGTCCCCCCGCCAAGAGAAGGCGGTGGGCCGACCTGGCGGGCACCGCCAGGACCGCCGCGTCGAAGGCCTCCTCCTCGCCGGAGTCGTGGGTCACAGAGAGCTTTGAGCCAGGTCCGCCGCTGACCGAGTGGACGCGCGAGTCCAGGCGGACCTCCACCCCGGCCGCCTGGAGCGCGCGGCGCGCCGGAGGGTCCAGCCACTGGGTGAGGTCCGTCCCGGGAACGCGAAGGGCCCCGGCGCGGGATGAGCTGAGAAGCCCCTCCCGGACCACGAACGCGGCCAGCTCGGCGCTGCAGCGGTCCAGTGGGGCGTTGCAGGCGGCCACCAGGAAGGGCTCCCAGAGCTGGGAGATCAGCTGTTCCGGCTGGCCCATGGCTCTCAGCCAGCCCAGCGCGGGCAGGTCGTCGAGCCCGTCCGGCCCCTCCCTCAGCGCGGTGGCCACCCGGGCGACGTGGAGCAGTGAGCCCCTGGGCAGCCTGGGCCAGGCTCCGAGCACCGGCAGGAGGTGGAACGGGGCGGGCAGCGGCGCGGCGGAGAGCCGGCGCGGCCGGGGGTGCCCGGGGTCCACGACCGTGAGCTCCAGGCGGTCCTGGCGCAGCGCCGGCTCCACACTGAGGCGGCCCAGCAGCGCCTCCAGCTCCGTGCAGCATCCGAGGTACACGTGCTGTCCGGTGTCCACCCGCCCGGCCACCGGGTCCGGAACTGAGCGGCAGAGGCCGCCGAGCTGGCCGGAGCGTTCCAGGAGGGCCACCTGGGCTCCGGCGGCCGCCAGGTCCAGCGCCGCCGTTATCCCGGCCAGGCCGCCTCCCACCACCACCGCCCGCATCGGTGATTCAGGGCCTGAGGGTGGCGCTCGCCCAGGCGACCAGGGCCAGCCCCACCTTGTGGCGGGCGCTGAGCCGGACCCGCCGGCCCTGCACGTCGTATCCATCGCGCTCGATCCGGTCCAGCAGAGCCTGGTACAGGGCGGCCAGCGCCGCCGGGCAGCCGCGGGCGTCCCGCTCCACCAGCGGCACCAGCTGGAGGCCGGTGCGGAAGCGCTCCCGGGCCAGCTCCACCTCGTGCGCCATGAGATCGTGGTAGCGGTGGGCATTCGGCCCCCTTCGTCCCACCAGGAGATCCTCCTCGGAGAGCTGAAAGCGGTCCATCACCTCGTCGGGCAGGTAGCGGCGTCCGGCGGCCAGGTCCTCGCCGAGGTCGCGGAGGATGTTGGTCCGCTGCATAGCCTCCCCCAGCGCCACGGCCAGCCCCTCAACCTGGGGATCTTGATAGCGAAAGATCCGGGCGCTGAGCAGCCCCACCACCCCCGCCACCCCGTAGCAGTAGTCGGCCAGCTCCTGCTCCGAACGGATCCTCATCGGCCGGCAGTCAGCAGCGCAGCCGTCGATCACCTGGTGCAGGTGTTGGGGCGAGAGCGAGAACCGCTGCGCCGTGTCCAACAGGATGAGCCAGCCCGCGTCAGGCGGCTCCCCGGCGAGGCTGCGTTCCAGGGTGCTGCGGTAGGACTCGAGCCGCCGGAGCCGCCGCCCGGCGTCCTCAGGGGCATCGGCGATGTCGTCCGCGCCCCGGCAGAAGCGGTAGAGGGCATGGAGCCCCTGGCGCTTCTCGGCGGGCAGGAGCCGGAAGGCGTAGTAGAAGTTGCCCGCCGCCGCCCGCACCTCCCGGGCGCAGCGGCGGTACCCCAGCTCCAGCTCGAGCGAGCTGAGGCTCACGCGGCGCCGCGGCGGCCCGCCCGGAGCGCGGCCAGGGATCCCAGCAGAGCCCGGCGGCGCGAGCCCCGGGGCAGCCGGGCCTTGCGTTGGAACACCAGGTCCCCATCCGCCAGCACCCCGTCCGAGGCCTCCAGCCCGCTGAGGATGAAGGTGGCCATCTCCAGCCGCATCAGCCCCGGCGTCTTCGCCGCCAGCGGCCACCCGCGCCGCAGAAGACTCCGGGCCCGGCCCACGGCGTGGGCCATGGCCGCCCGCATGGCCGGAGTGGCGCGACCCCGCCACCAATCCGCCTCATCCACCCCGTGCTGCGCCAGCACCTCGGCCGGCAGGTAGCGCCGCCCCCGCTCCCGGTCCGCGGCCACGTCCTGCCACATGTTGACCAGCTGCAGTCCGGTGCAGATGGAGTCGGAGAGGGAGATCCGCTCGGGGTCGGAGATCCCCTCCAGGGCCAGCACCAGCTCGCCCACCGGATTGGCAGAGAGGTCGCAGTACCGGTCCAGCTCCTCCCAGGTCGAGTAGGTGAGCACCTCCTGATCCTGCTGGTTGGCGGCGATCAGCCGGACGAACGGATCCCGGCGCAGGTTGAAGCGCTGGATCACCGGACGCAGCCTCACGAACACCGGGTGCTCGGGCTCACCGGTGTAGCAGGCCTCGAGCTCCTCGCGACAGCGGTCGAGCTGGCCCACGGGGTCTCCCAGCCGCTCGTCCCCGATGTCGTCCACCAGGCGGCAGAAGCCGTAGATGGCGGCCCTGGCCTCCCGCCGGGAGGGGCGAAGCAGCCAGGCTGCGATGGGGAAGTTCTCGCGCCCGCGGGCGTCCGCCAACCGGGTCCGGGAGTACTCCGGCAGCGTGGCCTGGGTCACCAGCTGGACCCCAGCTCCCGGCCCGGTGCCGAGAAGCGGGCGAGAGCCATCACCGGGAAGATGGTGGCGTACAGCCGGTAGCGCAGGTAGAAGGCCCGGGGGAACCCGGTGCCGGTGAAATAGGGGTCTTGCCACCCCCCCTCCGGGAGCTGCGTCTTAGCGAGGCTCTGGGCGGCGGCCGCGGCCGCCGCCCAGAGGCGGCCCCCTCTGTCAAGCTCCCCGGAGACTCCGGCCGCCGCCAGGAGTGCCATGAGCGCCCAGGCGGTCTGCGAGGGCGTGGCCTCTCCGCGGCCGATGTACTCCGGCTCATGGTAGGAGAGCACCGACTCCCCGAAGGAGCCGTCGGCGTGCTGGTGCTCGACCACCCACTGGCCCAGCCGCAGGAGCCGCTCGCGATCAATCGGGTCCCCGGTCACCCCCAGTGCCGGCGCCACGGCGGCCGCGCCGTACACGTAGTTCACCCCCCATCGCCCGTAATAGCCGCCGGACCCCTCCTCGGAGCGGCGCAGCCAGGCGAGCGCCCTGAGCCGTGCCGGCTCCAGGTCATCTCCCCCGCAGCGAACCAGCGCCTCGACGACGTGGGCGGTGACGTCGGGGCTGGGCGGGTCCAGTACCTCTCCGAAGTCCGACGTGGGCAGGTGCTCCACCCAGCTGCGCCGGTTGTCCACGTCAAAGGCCCCGAAACCGCCGTCCTCGCCCTGCATGGCAAGGAGCCAGCGGAGCGCCCGCTCCATGGCCGCACCCACCTCGCCAGGCTCGTGCCGCCGGTGGCCGGCTGCGGTCAGGGCGCACAGAACCACGGCGGTGTCGTCGGTGTCGGGGTACTGGTCGTTGAAGAGCTCGAACGGCCATCCGCCCGGGGGGACCCCGGGGCGCCTCACCGCCCAGTCGCCGGGGCGCCGCACCTCCCGTCCCATGAGCCACTCCACCCCCCGGCGGATGGCCGGATGATCGGAGGGCAGGCCGGCATCCGCCAGCGCCCAGACTGCCAGGGCGGTGTCCCAAACGGGCGAGATGCACGCCTGCAACCTGAATCCCTTCTCGTCCTCGATGCCAAAGCTTTCCAGCGCCGCCAGCCCAGAGCGCACCGCAGGGTGGTCGAGCCTCAGCCCCCGGGCCCGGAGCGCCATGAGCCCGTACACCCAGGGGGGTTGGATCCCCGCCCAGGAGCCGTCCGCCTCCTGGTGGTCCAGGACCCACCTCTCCGCCCGGGCCAGGGCCAGCCGGCGGGTGGGTGTCCATGGCAGCCTCTCGTAGTGGCGCGCCAGCCGCTCCGCCACCCGCCATCCCCAGGTGCCAGCCGCCCGGCCCCGGGCACCCCGGGGCAGCTCATCGGGCTTGGGCTCGGAGAGGGGGAAGACGGTCTCCTGGGTGCGGAGGATGCTCAGGGGAACCGTGGTGGCTCGGGCCCACGAGGCCAGGTCGTAGATGCTGCCGGGGAACCGGCCGGGGAGCAGCACCCACTCTGGAGGAACCGCGGACAGCTCCCGCCAGGGCCAGAGCCCCCCCAGCGCCAGCCAGAGGCGGGTGAACATCCGCGTGGCCTCCACCCCGCCGTGCGCCGCCACGAAGTCCCGGGCGGCACTCACCTGTGGGTGGCCCGGCGGCAGCCCGGCAGCCCGCAGCGCAACCATCACCTCGGTGGTGACGCTCACATCGCCCTCCAGCCCCGGCGCGATCGGATAGCCGCCATCCGCGCCCTGCTCCTCGAGGAGGTGGCGGACCGCCGCGGCCTCCCTCGCGGGATCGACGATCTCCAGGAACCGGCACAGTAGGACGTACTCGGCGGTGATGGAGGCGTTGCTCTCAAGCTCCCCCATCCAGTGGCCATCCGGATGCTGGCACCGCAGGAGGCTGTCCACCGCCCGCTCCAGGACGGCCCCCGCCTCCCCCCGGGCGGCGTCCGGGCTCGGCGGCAGGGCCACCTCCAGGGTCAAGAGGCTCTCTCCCCCAGCCAGCGGCAGAGCACCTCGATCTCCCCCGCCACCTCCTCCTGCAGCGGCAGCCTGGCGGCGGCGTTCAGTGCCTTCTCGGTCCATGTGGTGGTGAGGCCCTGGCAGCGGTCCGCCACCCCGCCTTCGCGCAGGAGGGCCACCGCCGCCGGCAGGTCGCGTGGACCGAGCCCGGGCGGCTCGAGCCAGCTTCGGGCCGCGCTCCCCAGGTGGCCGTTGCCGCCCAGCGCCAGAAGCAGCGGAAGACCCTGCTTTCCACGTACCAGGTCGTTGCCCACCGGCTTGCCGGTCACCGCCTCGTCGCCGAACACGCCGAGGGCGTCGTCCCGGAGCTGGAAGGCGATCCCCAGCGTGCGGCCGAAGGCCTCGCACGCCGATACCGTGTCCGGCCCCGCTCCGGCGGCGATCGCCCCCAGCGCGGTGGCCGCCCCCATGAGGGCCCCGGTCTTGAGCTCCACCATCCTCATGTAGGCGGGAAGACCCTGGAAGGGGGCACCGGTGCCGGAGATGTCGGCCTGCTGCCCGGCCACCATCTCCATGGTGGCACGGCTCAGCTCGGCGCTCGCCCTCTGGGCCACCACCGGGTCCAGCTCCCTGGCCGCCAGCAGCTGGAAGGCCAGTGTCAGGAGGGCGTCTCCGGTGTTGAGGGCGGTGGGCAGCCCGTACCGAACCCAGAGGGCCGGCTGACCTCGCCGGGCACGATCCTCGTCGACGATGTCGTCGTGGGCGAGGGAGAAGTCGTGGACCAACTGGACGGCTGCGGCCAACTGGGCGGCCACGCGCTGGTCCGCTCCCAGCCCCTCACCGACCAGCATGGTCAGGGTGGGGCGGAGAGCCTTGCCAGGCCGCGCGCCCTCCTCCAGGCCGAGGTGGTAACGACCGGGCTCGGCGACCTCGGTGGGCAGGAGCGCGCAGGCGCGCTCCAGGCCCGAGGTCACCCTCTCCTGGTACCGGGCGAGAAGCTCCTGGGCCGCCCGGGCCAGACCCTCGGTCAACCCCTCCGGGCGCGCCTCCATGGTGGCGGGCTCCTCAGAGGGCACGGCAGGCGGCCTCCACCTCGTCCACCACCCAGGAGGGGGTGGAGGTTCCCGAGGTGATCCCCACGCGCTGCCCCTGGCTGAACCACTCCGCCTGAATCTCAGTGGCGCTCTCCACGAGGTGGGTCGGCCGGACTGCAGCGCAGGTCTCCGCCAGGGCCCGGGTGTTGGCCGATCCCCGTCCTCCGACCACCACCGCCACGTCCACCTGGTCGAGCAGGGAGCGGAGGGCCTCCCGCTGCCGCTGGGTCACCACCGGGCAGGTGGTGTCGCGCACCTCCACCTCCCCGCTGCGTCCGGCCACCACCTCCGCGATCTCCCGGAACCGCGACTGGGGGAAGGTGCTCTGGGAGACCACGCCGCGGCGCTCCCTCCAGGGCAGCTGCTCCGCCTCCTCCAGACTCGCCACCACCTCGACCTCCGCCCCCTGGGAGGCGGCCCATCCGACCACCCCCTGCACCTCGCTGTGCTCGGAGTGTCCCACCACGACCACCGTGCCCGCCACCTGGCCCAGGTCCTCGGCGTGGCGCTGCACCCGGCGCACCAGGGGGCAGGTGGTGTCCACCACTCTGAGACCCCGGCGGCTGGCCTCGGCGAAGAGTTCAGGAGGAGCCCCGTGGGCTGTCACGACCACGCTCGGGCCGGCAGCCTTTGGAAGAGCATCGGCTTCGCGCAGCCCACGAGCCTCCAGCTCCTCCAGGGCCCGGGCGTTGTGCACCACCTGACCCAGAGCGAGCACCTCACCGCCCTCATCCACCGTCCTGCGGGTGAGCTCGAGTGCATCCCGCACTCCGAAGCAG
>JAKAXE010000004.1 GCA_021816695.1 bacterium
CAGCTTCGCGGCCCTTGGCGACGTCATCCTGGCGGAGCCCAAGGCGATGATCGGGTTCACCGGGGCCCGGGTCATCACCCAGGCCACCTATGAGCAGCTCCCCGCCGGCTTCCAGACCAGCGAGTTCCACCATGCCCGCGGCCTGATCGACCAGGTGGTTGACCGCCGCCAGCTGCGCGAGGTCCTGGGACGGCTGCTGGCGGTGCTCGGCCCCTCCGCCGCGGAGGACGCCCGGCGCCCGGCGTGAGTTCCACGGACCTCGACGGCAACGCCGCCGGGGAGGCCGCCCAGGCCGCCTGGGCTCACGTCGAGGTCTCTCGCCACCCCGACCGCCCCTACTCCCTGGACCTGGTCCAGCGCTGCCTGGACGACTTCATTGAGCTCCACGGCGACCGCCAGGGCGGGGACGATGCCGCGGTGGTCATCGGACTGGCACGGCTGGGGGGGCAGCCGCTGGCGGTGGTCGCCAACCAGAAGGGGCGGACCCTGGAGGAACGGGGCAAGCGCAACTTCGGCATGGCCCACCCGGAGGGTTACCGCAAGGCCCAGCGGCTCTTCACCCTGGCGGGGCGGCTCAAGCTGCCGGTGGTCAGCTTCATCGACACTCCGGGGGCCTACCCCGGGGTAGCCGCCGAGGAGCGGGGCCAGGCCTGGGCCATCGCCCAGACCCTCGAGGCCCAGCTGGCCCTGCCCACCCCGTACCTGGCGGTGGTGATCGGGGAGGGGGGAAGCGGCGGGGCGCTGGCCACGCTCCTGGCGGACTCGGTCCTGGTGCTGGAGCACGCCTTCCTCTCCGTGGCCTCGCCGGAGGCGGCCGCCGCCATCCTCTTCCGGGACGCCGGGCGCAAGCAGCAGGCCGCGGCCGCGCTCAGGTTGGAGGCGGCCAACCTCCTGGAGTGGGGGATCGCGGACGAGATCGTCCCCGAGCCCCCGGGCGGCGCCCACACCGACTGGGACGAGACCGCCCGTCTACTCCGCCCGCGGCTGGAGGCCCGGCTCTTGGAGATCACCTCCCGAGGGTTCGACCCCGCCCGCCGGCGGGAGCGCTATCGGCGCCTGGACGGGCTCTTCTCCGCCTGAGGCAGCTGGCCCCCGGCGGCGGGCCGGGACGGGTTGCGGGAAGTCCGGTGGCTGGTGGCGGCGAAGGCCGCCTCACTCTCCTCGTAGTGGAACTTGCCCCCACGCAACCACGAGGCCACCCCGGCCACCAGGCAGGCCACCACCGCGAAGTCGAAAGCCACCCGGAGCCCGCCCATGAAGGGGGCGGAAATCAGGGAGGAGAAGAAGGTGCGGCCGGTGAGGTAGGCAACCTTTGCCGGCGGCATGTGGGCGAGCAGAGGCCCGAGCAGCGAGTGGACCGGGTTGTACCCCAGGAAGGCGGCGAAGAGCGCTCCGGTGGGGGGGAGATGGGAGATCCGGGCCGCGGCCGCCGCCGGAATCCCCTGAGCCGTGAGGCCGTGGTAGAGCGCCCCCGGGAGCTGGGCCGCCAGCCCAGTGATGATGAGGGTGAAGAAGATCCCGATCGAGAGGACCTGGGCCGAGTTCTGGAAGGTCGCGGTCATGCCGGAGCCGGCGCCGCGCTGGGTGGCGGGGAGGCTGTTCATGATCCCCGCTCGGTTGGGGGATGCGAAGAGCCCCATGGCGAGGCCGTTGAGGAGGAGCAGCGCGGCAAATACCGGGTAGCTGAAATCAGCGGGCAGCAGCTCGAGCAGCCCGAAGCTGAGCGCGGCCAGCAGCATCCCCCCGGTGGCGAACGGCCGGGCTCCATAGTGGTCGGACAGGTACCCGGATACCGGCCCGGCGACCAGAAAGCCCACAGTGAGCGGGAGCATGTAGATCCCCGCCCAGAGAGGGGTGCTGGCGAAGCTGTAGCCGTGCTCCGGGAGCCAGATCCCCTGCAGCCAGATGATGAGGATGAACATGATCCCGCCCCGGCCGAGGGAGGCCAGCAGGCTGGCCACGTTGCCGGCGGCGAAGGCCCGGATCCGGAAGAGGGGGAGACGGAACATCGGGTTGGGCACGCGGGTCTCCAGGTAGAGGAAGAGCCCCAGCAGCACCAGCCCCAAGCCGATCTCGGTCAGCACCGATGGACTGGTCCAGCCCATGGTCGAGTTGCCATACGGCTCGATCCCGTAGGTGATGCCGACCAGCAGCGAGATCAGCCCGGCGGCAAAGGTCACGTTGCCCCACCAGTCGATCGAGGAGCGAACGCGCACTCCCCGCTCCTCGAGCTTGAAGTAGGCCCAGATCGTGCCGAAGATGCCGAAGGGCACCGAGACCAGGAAGACCAGGTGCCAGTCCACCGGTCCCAGCAGCCCGCCGAGGATCAGGCCGATGAAGGACCCACCGATCGCCGCCACCTGGTTCACCCCGAGGGCCAGCCCCCGCTGGTCCGGGGGGAAGGCGTCGGTGAGGATGGCCGAGGAATTGGCGAAGAGAAGCGCCCCGCCCACTCCCTGCATGACCCGCATGGCGATCAGCCAGAGAGCGCCCGCCTGGCCGTCCAGCCAGGTGATGGAGAGCAGCACCGAGAAGGCGGAGAAGACCGCAAACCCGAGGTTGTACATGCGCACCCGCCCGTACATGTCCCCGAGCCGTCCGAAGCTCACCACCAGCACCGCGGTCACCACCATGTAGCCCATGAGCAGCCAGAGGAAGTAACCGGTGTTCCCCGGGGTGAGGGGGTTCAGGTGGATGCCCCGGAAGATGTCGGGGAGGGCGATCAAGGTGATCGAGGAGTTGATCACCACCATGAGCATCCCCAGGGTGGTGTTGGAGAGTGCGACCCACTTTCCCCGGTAGCGGTCGGAGGTGGTCGGCGGGGATGCGGCGGGCAAGGGATCCTCCCAGCTGAGCTGTCTCGGTTGAGGATACTCCCTACTTTACGTTGACGTAAAGCGCGAAGAACTCGGAAGGGTCAGGCGGCTCGGGAGGCGGCCAGCTGCAGCGCTGCGAAGAGGCGCTCCACATCGTGGGGGGTGGTGCGCAGGCCCCCCACCGTGGCCCGAAGCACAAACCGCCCGTCTGGGGCAGCGTGCGAGATGAAAGCCTCGCCGGATTCGTTCACCAGCCGCATCACCTCCCGGTTGTGGGCCTCCAGCCCCCCCTCGTCGTCGGAACCTTTCGGATGGTGCCGGAAACAGACGGTGGCCAGCGGAACCGGGGCCATCACCTCCCAGCCTCCACCGGACTCCAGCTGGCGGCGCAGCCAGTCGGCCATCTGCAGATGGGAGCGCAGCAAGCTTTGCAGCCCAGAACGGCCGAAGTAGCGCATCACCATCCAGAGCTTGAGGGCTCGCTGGCGACGGCCCAGAGCGACGCCGAGGTCCATGAGATTGCGCGAGCCCATTCCGGAGTCGCGGTCCGCCTCCGGAGTCTCGAGGTAGGCCGGGACCAGCGAGAAGGCCTGCCGGATGGCCCCTGGGTGGGCGGTGAAGAGGACCGAGCAGTCCATCGGGGTGAAGAGCCACTTGTGGGGGTTGACGACCAGGGAGTCGGCCCGGTCAGTCCCCTCCAGAACCCAGCGGCGCTCAGGCAGGATGGCCGCCACGCCGCCGTGCGCCGCGTCCACGTGGAGCCAGAGGTGATGCCGGGAGGCAACCTCGGCGATGGCCGGGATGGGGTCAACGCTGGTGGTGGCGGTGGTGCCGGCGGTGGCGACCACCGCGCAGGGGATCACGCCGGCCTCGAGGTCCTCGGCGATGGCCCGCTCGAGCTCATCGGGGAGCATCCGGAACTCGGGGTCGCAGGCCACCGGGCGGTACCCTCGGCGGCCCATCCCCAGGGCCACCACCGCCTTCTCCACCGAGGAATGAGCCTGTGTCGAACCGTACACCCGGAGGGGGGCCAGTCCGCTGAGCCCCTGCTCCCGGGACTCCGGTGCCACCCGGTGGCGAGCCGCGCCCAGGGCCACCATGGTGGAGGTGGAGGCGGTGTCGTTGATGTGGCCGTCGAAGCTCCCCGGTAGCTCGAGCAGCTCCGCCAGCCAGCCGCAGGTGAGGTACTCCAGCTCGGTGGCCGCCGGACCGGTCCGCCAGAGCATGGCGTTGGCGTTGACCGAGGCGGCGATCAGCTCCCCCAGGATCCCCGCCGCCGCTGAGGTGCTGTTGAAGTAGGCGAAGAAGCGGGGGTGGTTCCAGTGGGTCGAGGCGGGGAGCAGGATTCTCTCGATGTCCCCCAGGATGGTGTCCAGCTCCTCCCCCTCCTCGGGGGGTGAGGGCGCCAGCGCCGCCAGCACCTCGCCGGGGTTCACCTGCGGGAGGGGTGAGATCCCGTCCAGCCCCTCCAGGTACCGGGCCACCAAGTCCACCACCTCCTGTCCGTACCGCCGGAACTCGGTGGGCGCCATCTCCCCACTGTGGCCACCTGGCCCCGACCCGCCGGACGGAGTTTTCACCCGGCGGCCACCACCAGCCGGCGCGATCGGAACTCGGCGCAGATCCGCGCCGCATGTCGCTCCGCACCAAGGGGGATGACGTGCAGGCGGAGATCGGGGCGCGATCCCAGCTCGCCGGCGATCTCCACGGCCACCTCCGCACCTTCCCCCGCAGTGATCCGGGCGGCGTAGGACTCGGGCACCGGGCAGTCGGGAAGAGCCCGGCGGACGAACTGGAGACTGCGGGCGGAGCGGATCACCCCCACGCTGGCAAACACCGTTACCGTGGGCGAAAGGACTCCTGCCAGGTCCTGAAGGAATTCGTCGAAGGCGGCCAGGTCGAAGACCATCTGCGTCTGGACGAAGTCGACCCCGGCAGCCGCCTTGCGCTCCAGGAGCCGGAGCTCGCGCCGGCGGTCGGCGAAGGGATTGACCACCGATCCGCGCAGCAGCTGCTGGGGTGCCACCCAGTCGGGGATCGCCGCCAGTGCCTCGGCGACGGTGGGCGACGCTGCCGCCCGCTCCGCCCCTGGGTCGCCGCGAACGACCAGGACCCCCGCCGCCCCCAGTGCCGCCGCCCCCAACACCTGTTGCTGGAGTCCGAGGCGGGTGCGGTCGCGGAGCGAGAGGTGGACCACCGCGGCCAGCCCGCGCTCCCGGCACGGGGCCACGGCCGCCAGCGGGGAGAGTCGGGGCCGGGCGGTATGGTTGTCGGTCAGTCCCACCAAGGTGACGCAGCCGGCCAGCTGGTCCGCGGCCCGCTGCACCCTGGAGAGGTCGGCTCGTCGGGGCATGGCCAGCTCGGCCGAACACAAAGCGGCGGAGATCACAACCGCACCACTATATTTGGCCGGGCGTGGCGAAAATTTTCATCCTTTTGGGCGATGGCGGCCGCCAGCCTGCCGCCTCACACTGGACCTTGGCCGAGGTGCCCCCTCCGGACCCCTCCTCCGGCATCCTCCCCCTGGTCCTCAATGTCTGACTTCGCCACCGCCTCCTCCCCCAACCAGGCGGATGGATCCGCCCCCGCGGTAGGCGAGGTCCCGGTCCTGGAGGTGCGGCACCTCGGCCGGTCGCTGCGCCTCGGGTCCGAGGAGCTGGAGATCCTCCAGGACATCACGTTCTCCATTCCCCCGGGCGAGTTCGTCACCCTTATGGGCCCCTCGGGAAGTGGCAAGAGCACCCTTCTGGGGTGCATCACCGGGTTGGACAACCCCAGCCAGGGCCAGGTGCTGCTCAACGGGGTGGATGTGTCCAAGATGCGCGAGTCGCAGCTGGCGGGGATCCGCAATCGCACCGTGGGCATGGTGTTCCAGGCCTTCAACCTCATCCCCACGCTGACCGCTCGGGAGAACGTCGAGGTGCCGCTCTACGCCGGGCGCTGGCGGGGCTCTCCGTCAGCCAGGGCGATCGAGCTGCTGGGTCTGGTGGGGCTCTCCCACCGGCTGGAGCACCGCCCCAACCAGCTCTCCGGTGGGGAGCAGCAGCGGGTGGCGATCGCCAGGGCGCTGGCCACCGAGCCGCCCCTGGTGGTGGCCGACGAGCCCACCGGCAACCTCGCCGCAGCCCAGGGCAAGGAGATCCTGGAGCTGCTTTGGGACCTGCGCCAGCGCATGGGCACCACCTTCGTCATCGCCACCCATGACTCCACCATCGCCGGCTATGCCACGCGGATGCTGCAGATCTCGGACGGGCGGCTGGTGGGGGACCACCCGGGACCCCGTGCGGGCGCTCGGTGAAGGCCGGGCTCTACCTCCGCTACACCACCCGCTCGCTGACCCGCGGGGGCCGCCGGACGGTTCTCGCGGCTTTCTGCGTGGGGGTCGGGGTCATGGCCATCGTGGGGCTGCAGATGGCTGCGTCGATGGTCAACAGCTCGCTGACCGCCAACGTCCGCCAGGCCAACGGGGGTGACGTGTCGGTGGTCTCGGTGGCGGTCCCCTTCCCCCAGTCCGAGCTCCGGACTTTCCAGCAGCTGCAGAGCTCGGGGAAGATCACGGCGTTCACCGCCGTGCGGGAGTACTCCTCGACGGTCATCCGCCCGGGCGGCCAGGGGGTGGCCGCGACGGTGGACGCCGTGAACCCGTCCACCTTCCCCCTGGTGGGCACGGTGGCCCTACGTCCGGGCGCTGAGGGCACCTTCCGGCAGCTGATCTCGCGCCCAGGGACGATGGTGCTCTCCTCGACCATCGAGAGCCTGCTGGGCGCCAAGGTCGGCACCAAGGTCCGAGTCAACCTCGCGCGGGCCAAGGGACCAGTGTACTGGCGGGTGGGAGGCATCGCCCAGGGCTCCCTCCCGGCGGGGATGGACCAGGACCTCGTGGTCTCCAACGCCACCCTGAACGCCGCCGTCTCGAGTTCGGCGCTCGTTGACTACGGCGAGGTCTACCTGACCACCGCCAGCACCAAGGCCGCCTCCCAGGTGGCCCGTCAGCTGACCGACCAGCTGCCGCTGGCCACCGTCTCCACCGTCCAGCAGGCGCTCAACTCCGACAAGAACGCGAGCTCGCAGCTGACCCAGTTCCTCTCCATCGCCGGGTTGGCGGCCCTGCTCATCGGGGGGATCGGGATCGTCAACACCATGCAGGTGAGCCTGGCCCGGAGGCGGCTGGAGATCGCCATGCTCAAGACCACCGGGTACCGGCGGCGCGACCTCTACCTCCTCTTCGGCTTGGAGGCGGTGATGCTGGGGCTGGTGGGCGGGGTGGGCGGCGCGGCAGTGGGGATCGGCCTCTCCGACGCGGTCCGCTCCCTTCTCGAGGGGGTGGCCAACGTGGTCATCAACTTCGCCATCAGCTGGGAGATCGTCCTCGCCGGGGTGGCCATCGGTGTGGCCACCACCTGCATCTTCGCCCTCCTGCCGATCGTGAGACTGAGCCGCGTCCGCCCGGCCGCGGTCCTCAGGGACACCCCAGCGGAGGTCACGGCAGGCGTTTTGGGCTCCAGCGCCATCCTCCTGGCGGTGGTGGCAGTGTTGTTCTGGCTACTCGCCTCGGCGATCCTGGGTTCGGCCGGCCTCGCCCTGATCCTGGTGATCGGCACCGGGGTGGCGCTCGCCGTCCTCACCCTCATCTTCAGTCAGGCGCTGCGCCTGATCGGCCACCTTCCCGTGCCGGAGGGCTTCACCCCGTCGCACGTCCTACTGGTCACCTTGGCCCTTCTTATCTCGGTGGCTATCACCACGGTCGCCAGCCTGCGGGCGGTGGGTGCGCTCCTGATCCTGGCATCCCTCCTGGGATACGTGGTGGTCGTGCTACCCCGTCCGGCCAAGGCAGTGGTGAGGATGGCGCTGCGCAACTCGGAGCGCACCAGGACCCGCACCGCGGCCACCTCGGTGGCGCTCTTCGTGGGCGTCTTCGCGGTGGGCCTCATCCTCATCCTGGGCACCGACATCCGCAGCGACCTCGATAGCATCATCACCCAGTCCACCACCTACAACGTGATCGCCGTGGCCCCGGGGCAGAGCGCCGCCCGCCTGGTCCAGGCGGCCCGGGGCCTGGGGAGCACCTCCGAGCTCTCCACCTCCGCGGCCATCTCCGCGCCGGTGGCGATCAACGGCCGGCCCCTGTCCCAGGTGGTCGCCCCGCTGAGCCACGGAGACCGGTCCGAGCTCGCCTTCCTCACCAGCGGCATCCAGGGCTTCTCGGTCTCCTCGGGCACCCTTCCCGACGTGACCATCAAGCAGGGCCGCCAGCTGCGACCCGCGGACGCCTCCACCAACGGAGTCCTGGTCAGCACCGCCCTCTCCCGCTCGCCGTTCAACCTCAAGGTGGGGGACACCATCACCTCCATCGACCCCCTGGCGCCCCACGCGGCTCCAGTGACTCTCCAGGTGGTCGGGCTCTACTCGGCCACCTCCGCGGGCAGCAAGAAGGGAATATCGATAACCACCACCGTGGCCCCCATCCTGGCCACCCAGCAGACCGCCACCGCGGTGGCCGGGAGCAACCTCCAGCAGGTCCTGGAGCTGAAGTTCCCACCCAAGCGTGCTGACGCGGCTGCCACCCAGCTGCGGAGCGCGGACCCGGGAGCTCAGGTGGTCAGCCTCGCCGACTTCACCCTGATCATCGACCAGTTCCTCAACAACGCCATCCTCTTCCTCACCGCCATCGCCTCCCTGGCCCTGCTGGCGGGGATCGTGATCATCGCCAACTCCGTGGCCCTGGCCCTGCTGGAGCGGCGGCGGGAGATCGGCATCCTGAAGGCGGTGGGGCAGGGCCGGGGAGCGGTCCTGGGCGAGGTCCTCACCGAGACCGCCGCCGTGGCGGGGCTGGGGGCCGCCGGGGGGATGGTGGCGATCGCCCTGGTGCTGCTGCCGCTGCAGAAGCTGGTGATCAAGATCAACCTCGGCATCCCCACCCCCCTGGCGCTGGCGCTGGTTGTGGGGGCGATCCTGGTGGCGGTGGTGACCGCCGCTCTGGTGGCCTGGGGCCCGGTCCGGGTGCGCCCGCTAGAGGTTCTGCGCTACGAGTGAGGGGATCGCCCCCACAACGGCCCAGGCAGCCCTGCTGGGGGCGTATGGGCAGCTGGCGGAGCTCCTGCCATCCTCCGACCCCCTGGCGCCCACCGGGTGCCGGGGCTGGAGTGCAGGTGACCTCTGGTTCCACCTCTTCCTGGACGCCCAGCGGGCCCTGATGGCCCTGGCGACTCCGACGGATTCTCCCCCCGACCGGGACTACGTCACCTACTGGAGAGAGTGGTCGTCGTCCGATCCGGATGCCGTGGAGCATGCGGACTTCGTGCGGCGCATGGCAGCTGCTCTCGGGGGTCGGGAGGCGGGGCGCTGGTGGAAGGAAACCAGTGAGGCGGTGCTCAGGGCCGCAGTCGCCACACCAACTGGGGCGGTGCTGGCCACCCAGGGCCACCGCCTGCGACTACCCGACCTCTTGGGCACCCTGGCGGTGGAGGCGACGGTGCACCACCTCGACCTTTTGGTGGGAGTCCAGGGTCCGAGTCCGGCGCCCCTGGCGCTGACGGTCTCGCGTCTGACCCTGGACGGCCTCCTGGGCGCCCCCTGCCCCTGCGACTGGGACAACCCGACGTACCTCAAGAAGGGGACCGGGCGGGACGAGCTCATAGTGGAGGAGCTGACCCAGCTCGGGGGGCTGGGGGATCGGTTCCCCCTTTTCAGCTGAGGATCCAGCTGGCCGCGCGGGGCACAGCTCCGGCACCCGGTCAGTGGGCGACCCAGCCTCCATCGATCGGGAGCGCGGCACCGGTGATCGTGGCCGCTTGGGGTCCACAGAGGAAGACGGTGAGCTCGCCCACCTGTTCTGGGGTGGTGAAGCGGCTGAGGGGCTGAGTCTCGGCCAGCATCTGCCGCTTGGCCTCCTCGATGGATGTGCCGGCCGCCTCAGCCCGCTCCTCGAGCTGGCGCGCCACCAGGGGGGTGAGCACCCAGCCGGGGCAGATCGCGTTCACGGTAACCCCGGAGTCGGCGGCCTCGATGGCGGCCACCTTGGTGGCCCCGACCACCCCGTGCTTGGCGGCGACGTAGGCGACCTTGCTGCCGCTGGCAACCAGCCCGTGGGCAGAGGCGATGTTCACGATCCGTCCCCAGCCTCGCTCTTCCATCACGGGAAGGGCGTAGCGCATCCCGTAGAAGACCCCGGAGAGGTTGACAGCGATGATCCTCTCCCACCTCTCCAGGGGGAACTCGGTGAGCCTCGCCACATGCTGGAGGCCGGCATTGTTCACCAGGATGTCCAGTCCCCCGAACTCTGCCACCGCCGCCGCCACCATTGCCGCCACCGCCTGCGGGTCGGCGACGTCCGCACCATGGTGCCGGACAGGGACTTTGAACTCGTTCTCCAACCCGAGCCGGAGTGCCTCCACCGTGGCCGGATCGCCGAACCCGTTGAGCATCACCGCCGACCCGGAGCGGGCCAGAGCTCTGGCTATCCCCCAGCCGATCCCGCTCGTGGAACCGGTGACGATGGCCACTCGCCCGTTCAGCTGCTCAGCCTCCACCACCATGGGCCTCCTCCCAGCGCTCGCGGAGTGCGCTCCGCCGGACCTTCCCCCCCTCAGTGGCGCGGGGAAGCTCCGCCACCACCACGACTTCCTTCGGCACCTTGAAGCCGGCCAGCCGTCCCCGCGCGAATCGGACCAGCTGCTGGGCATCGATCTCCGCTCCCTCCTTGGTGATGACGAAGGCGACTCCAACCTCCCCCCACCGAGAGTCGGGAACGCCCACCACCACCGCCTCGGCAACCTGGGGGTGGCTGGCGAGGACCTGCTCGACCTCGGCGGGGTACACGTTCTCGCCCCCGGAGATGTACATCTCACTGAGCCGTCCGAGCAACCAGTAGAAGCCGTCCTGGTCGCGCTCCGCCAGGTCCCCGGTGTGGAGCCAGCCCTGGGAGAGAGCCGCTGCCGTCGCCTCGGGCCTTCCCCAGTAACCCTGGAAGACGTTGGGGCCCCGCACCAGGAGCTCTCCCCTCCCGGGCCCGTCCAGCAGGGGCGGATCGAGGTCCTCCCCATGCGCCCGCTCCAGCGCCACCTCCACGTGGAGGTAGGGCCTGCCAGCCGAGCCGACCTTGGTGCGGCTGTACTCGGGCGGCACGCACAGCACGTTGGGCGAGGCCTCTGTCAGGCCGTAACCCTGAAGCACCGTCACCCCGCGGTCCAGCCAGAGCTCCAAGAGTCCTCTCGGCATGGCGGCGCCGCCGACGACCACCATCCGCAGGCTGGTGAGGTCAGTGGCGCCGAAGGCCGGATGCTCGGAGAGGAACAGGTAGTTGGTGGGGACGCCCATCATGGTGGTGACTCGGCGCTCGGCGATCAGGGCGAGGACCCGGCCGGCGTCGAAGCGGGGCTCCAAGAGCAAGCGGGCGCCGTGCCAGATGGCCTGCAGTGGCTGGACGTTCCACCCCCCGACGTGGGACTGGGGGAGCACTTGGAGCACCACGTCGCTGCCCGCCAGCTCCGCGGTACGGTCGAGGCTCAGATTGGTCCAGAAGCAGTTGGACTGGGTCAGGACCGCTCCCTTGGGGGCTCCCGTGGTCCCTGAGGTGTAGATGATGAGCAGGGGATCGGAGCCGCGAGGCGGCGGAGTGGTCACCAGCCGAGAGGACGCCTCCTCGAGGTCGGAGAGCGGCAGCACCCGGACCTCGGGCCCGGATGCGGCCGCCTGGGCCGCCTCCTCGAGCTCACTGCCACTGAGCAGCAGGGTGGCTCCGCAGTCCCTCAACTGGAACTCCAGCTCCGGGGCCGCCAGCCGCCAGTTCAGCGGCACCATGATCAGCCGGGAGGAGGCGCAGGCGAAGAGTAGGGCGATCTGGTCGGGGCTGTTCTGGGACAGGGTGGCAATCCGGTCGCCGGGGCGCAGGCCCAGCGCCGCCAGTGCCGCCTGGATCGTGGCCGTACGGAGGGCCAGCTCCCGATAGGTAAGAGATCCACCTCCGAACTCGACGGCCACCCGGTCGGGGGTCAGTGCGGCCCGTTGCGGGAGCCAGTCCGCGATGGTCGTCTCACCCTGGACCATCCTCAGCCCCAGGTGATCACGGTCGCCGCCCAGGTGTACCCCGTGCCGGCGGCGATGAGGAGCAGGTTCTGCCCGGCGCGCAGATGGCCGGCGCGTGCCAGGCGGTCGAGGCCCAGGATCGGATCAGCACCACTCAGGTGGCCGGTGTCCTCCAGGTAGATCGATCTCTCGGGGGAGGACCCCAGGGCCGCGAGCAGGGAGGTGTGCATCGAGCGCTTCATGTGGATGGGCAGGACCCAGTCCACCTGGTCGAGGGTCAGCCCGGAACGAAGCAGTGCCTCCTTCGCGACCGCCACGAAGTTGGGCAGGCTCACCTCGCCCAGGCGGGCCCTCATCCCCTCGAGGTCCTCCACGTCGAGGAAGTGGAGGCGCTGGTCCACCGTGAGGTGAGAGGCGGGAAGCGCCGATCCCCCGGCGGGGATCTTGACGTGCTGGCTTAGCGTACCGTCGGTGAGCGTGCTCGAGCCGCGGACTAGGTTGTGCGGGTGGTCCCGGGTCAGGAGGGCTGCCACCGCCCCGTCCCCGAAGTTGAACATGAAGCGCGAGCGCTGGTTGGCGTAGTCGAGGAGCCGGGACTCACAGCTGGCGGCCACCATGAGGATGGTTCCCGCTCCCGGGTCGGACGAGGCCAGCGCCTTGGCCACGCGGAGCGCCACCGGGGCTCCGCAGGAGACGTAGTCGAGCTCCAGGGCGAACGCCCTACGGCAGCCGAGCCGCTCCTTGACCCGCGGAGCCGCCTGCCAGACCGGATAGTCCTTCCAGGTGGAGCCGAAGTACAGGACGGCATCCACGTCCAGCGGGTCGACGCCTTGCTCCTGCAATAGAGTGCGTCCAGCCTCGACTGCCATGGTGCTGGGGTGCTCCTCGGGACCGGCGAGGTGTTTGCCCGAGATCCCGAACCGCCCGACCAGGACCTCTTCTGGGATGCCGCTGAGAACCGAGAGTTCGGCCGCCGGTAACCAGCCCTCGGGCAGGTAGTGGGCCGTTGCGACCAGCCCCACCTCAGCCATTTGGCCCCTCCCCCTCCCCGGCAGGGGCAGCCGCGACGCCGAGGGCCCGGGCCACGAACGCCATGGTCCGGTCGAGGATCTCCGGCGGGACGGCCTTGGCCTCGTCCCAGAGGATCCAGCGCATGCCGATCATCTCGCCCACCGCCATCAGGGCCCAGGCGGTGACTTCGGGGTCTGCTTCGGCGATCTCGCCCCGGGCGGAGGCCAAGCGCAGCGCCTCAGCGTAGCCGTCGGCGATGTGCTCATAGTGCCAGTGGAGCATGCGCGGCGAGGCGAACTCGGCCTGGCGGATCACCCGGTATAGCGCCGGGTGGTCCGCGGTGAAGCGGAAGAAGGCCTGGAAACCGAGGCGCTCCGCCTCGAGGCGGTCACGTCCGTGGCCGGAGGCAACGGACATGGCGTGGCGCACCCGACGGCTGAGGTCCGCCACCAGCTCTTCGAAGACCGCCTGCTTGCCGTCGAAATAGCGGTAGAAGGTGCCCTGGGCGACCCCGGCCAGCTCGGTGATCTTGGCCACGGAGGCGTCGTGGTATCCGAGTTCGCCAAAGACCTGCTCCGCGGCACCCAGCAGCCGTTCCCTGGTGCGCGCCCCCTTGGTGCCGGCAGCAGCCGCCACGGCCGCGACCGCCACTCCGCCCGAGCCGACCCGCACCCGGCTCATGTTCGGCCCCCGAGAAAGCGGCCCACCACGGCCGCGAACTCCTCGGGGTGCTCGAGATGGGGTGAGTGCCCGCAGTCAGCCAGCACCACCTCTTCTACCCTGGTACCGGCCTTACGGCACTCGGTGAGCACCGCCCTCGTCTGGGTCACCATGGGTTGGGCTGGGTAAACCTCAGCTCCGGGCCATCCGGGGATCAGCCCCAGCTCTGCCAGGTGCCCGATCTCGCTGAGGGACTGGTCCGACACGATCTGGTCATCGGCACCGCGGACCCAGAGGATGTCAGGCCCGGGCCGCAGCTCGGCAATGGCGCTCAGGTCGCAGTAGCGGGGCGAGATGGAGTTGACCACCCCCCGGGTCCCGGGGGCGACGTAGGGCCAGTGCGGGCTGGGCTCGCTGTCGCCCGGATAGTTGCCATCCCCGATCACAGTCGACAGCATGGCGCTGAGCAACTCCTCCTCCCACTCCGGTGGCAACCGCCTGCCGGGCTTCATGTACAGGGTATTCATCACCCGGCGGGGAGAGAGGTCGCTCTCTTCGCTCCGATCCGCGGCCGCCAGACGGCGGACCAGCTCGGGGTTGGCGGTGCCCCCGCCCGAGCCGGCAAAGTCCGGCCAGCAGGGGGTGCCATCCGCGTCTCGGGTGCCCCCGAATCCCCGGGGGGACATCGGGCTCTCCAGAACCAGGGCGGAGACCATGCTGGGGTGATCCATTGCGAACTGCAGCGCGACTCCGCCCCCCATGGACCACCCGAGGATGGGAAGCGGCTGACCCGGAGCGGTGACCTCAGCAACTCTCAGGAATTCGAAGAGATCATCGCCGAAGTCGCGCAAGCCGCGAGTGGCGTCAACCGGAAGCGCCTCCGAGCCGCCGAAGCCACGGAGGTCGGGCGCCCACACCCTCCACTCTCCCGCCAGCCGCAGTATCAGGTCCTGAAAGAAGCGCGCGCAGGAGACGTTTCCGTGGATCAGCACCAGCGCCGGCGCCGCGGGCGGACCGGCCACCAGGGCCTGCATCCGGACCCGCGGGGTCGGCACGGTCACCCGCTCGATCTCTGCAATCCGGCCGAGGTCGTGCATCATGAGGGGGCCTCCTTGACATGACTCGCCCGCCGGGGCAGGCGCTGCGCCAGACCGGCGAGCCCGCCGGGAACGAAGATGACGAACAAGATGAAGATGGCCCCCAGCAAGAAATCGGGCTGGGAGAGGGGGATCCGCAGTGGCCCGGGAAGGCTGGCGAAGGCTGGGAGGCCGCTGAAGCCGAGCAGGTACTGCTGCAGGTAGACGTACACCATGGCTCCCAGCGCCGGGCCCCAGAGGCTGCCGGCTCCGCCCAGCACCACCATCACCAGGATGGAGACGGTCACCGAGGTGGAGGCCACACTCGTGGGCGCGGCGGTTCCGACCAGAAGCAGATAGACGACCCCCCCGGCGCTGGACACCACGGACGAGAGGACGAATGAGGCCAGCTTGAACGGGAATGGCCGGTAACCCATGACCTCGACCCGTAGCTGATTGTCTCGGATGGCCGTCCACACCAGCCCTGCGGCCGAGCTGGAAGCCCACCAGGCCAGCAGCAGCGCCACCACCAGGTAGCCTAGTGCCACCCAGTACAGATTAGGCGTGTTGGCGACCCCCACCAGAAAGCCGGGGAGCCGGGAGCTGGAGAGGACCAGCCCGGTGTCGCCGCCGGTCAGGCCCAGAGGATTGGACTGGGCGAGGAAGTAGCCCGCCTGGGCGAAGGCCAGGGTGACCATGGCGAAGGCGATTCCCCCCACTCTGAGGCAGATGGACCCCAGGGCCAGCGCCACGACGATGGCGGAGGCAAGCGTGAGCACGAGTGCCGGCCCGGGCGACCAGCCCCAGTCCGAGATCGCGATGTCGAACACGTAGACGCCTAGGGCGAAGTACAGCGCGGGCCCGAACGAGAGCAGACCGGTACGGCCGAAGAGGACGTCGTATCCCACCGCCACTCCGGCGAAAACCAGGCAGAGCCCCAGGACCTGCAGGGTCCCTGCGGAGTTGACCGGCGCCGCCGGCCCAGGCATGAGGCCGGGAACCGAGAACCCCAACAGGGGCACCACGGCGAGCAGTACCAGGACGACGGCAAGAACCCCCCGGGGCAGGCGGCTAGACGGCCCACCTGTGAGCCGGGCCCTGAGGGCGGCCAGCTGGGGGCTGAGCGGCCTCATCGCGCCTCTCCCATGAGCCCGGAGGGGCGCACCAGGAGCACCACCGCCAGGAGCAACACCACCGAGATGCTGCCCATCTGAGCGAGCCCGCCGGTGCCCGCGTAGAAGCTGACGTAGTCCTGGAGCATCCCCACCATCACGGCGGCGAGGGCCGAGCCCCAGAGCGACCCCAGGCCGCCAATCACGACCACGATGAAGGCAAAGATCAAGAGCGAGTCGCCCTGGGTGGGGCTCACCAGGGCCCCGGAGAACACCACGCTGTTGAGGATCCCAGCCAGGCCGGCCGCCGCCCCCCCGATCACGAAGACCAGGGTGAAGGCTCGGCGGACGTTGATCCCCAGGGCCGCGACCATGTCCCGGTTCTCCACCCCGGCCCGAATGATCAGTCCATAGCGGGCGTGGCCCAGGAACCAGACCAAACCGAGCAGTACGGCGGCCCCCGCTCCCAAGGCCACGAAGTCAGCATTGGGCAGGATTTCGGGCCCAACGCGCGTGGCCCCCGCGAGCCACGAGGGAACCGGAACCGCCTGGGAGTTGCTTCCGAAAACTCCCAGCAGCAGCGCCACCACCACCAGGTCGAGTCCCACGGTGACCAGGATCTGGCTGACCGGGCGGCGATAGAGAGGCCGGATCAGGGCCACCTCCGTGGCCCCGGCGATGACCGCCCCGGCCAGCACCGCCACCACCACCGCGACCAGGAAGCGCTCGGGGGCGCTCACCGACGCCGGAAGGTGTGTGGCGGTCACCCAGGCCGCGTAGGCGCCTACGGTGAGGAAGGCACCGTGGGCGAAGTTGAGCACCTCCATCAGTCCGTAGATCAACGAGAGGCCGGAGGCCACCAGGAAGTAGATCGCGCCCAGCGCCAGGCCGCTGAAGCTGATGGCGATGAAGGTGCTCACTCTGGCCCCGAGACCCCAACCAACCGCCGCGCCAGGTTCTCATCACTGAGCTCGTCCGCGGGCCCCTCGTGGACCACCTCACCGTGGTCCAGGACCAGCACTCGCTGCGCCAGGCGGCGGACGACGTGCACGTTCTGCTCGACGAGGAGAATCGTCGCCGAGGAGCTGAGCTGCGCCAGCACTTCGACCACCTCGCCCACCAACTTGGGGGCTAACCCTTTGGTGGGCTCGTCCACTAGCAGCAGGGGGCGGACCCGAAGCAGAACCCGGGCGATCGCCAGCATCTGCTGCTGCCCCCCGGAGAGAGTCCCGGCCGCCTGGCGGCCGCGCTCCTGTAACTCCGGAAACAGGGAGTACACCCGGGGATAGTCGCCGCTGAGCCCGGCCTCGGCGAGACGCAGATTTTCCGCCACCGTGAGGCGGGTGAATATCTCCCGCTCCTCGGGAACGTAGCCCACCCCGAGCTGGGCGATGCGGTGCGTGGGCCAGCCGCGGACCTCCTGACCCATGATCCTGGCCGACCCGGTGCTGGGAACGAGCCCCAGGAGGGCCTTCAAAGTCGTGGTCTTGCCCACCCCGTTCCGCCCCATCATGGCGGTGACCCCGCCCGCCGCCACGCTGAAGCTGACCCCTTGGAGGATGTGCGCTCCCCCCAGCCGCACGTGAAGATCGCTGACCTCCAACATCGGGGGCGCCGAGCCGCTCACAGTGGGTCGCCCAGGTAAACGGCCTGGACAGTGGTGTCGCTCGCCACTTCCTCGGGCGTGCCGCAGGTCAGCAGCCTGCCGTGGTGGAGGACGGCGACCCGGTCTACCAGTCCCATGACCACTGCCATGTGGTGCTCCACCATGAGCACGGTCCTCCCTCCCTGGCGGAGCCTGGCAATCAGCTGCACCAACTCCGGCACGTCTTCGCGGTTCACGCCGGCCATCGGCTCATCCAGCAGCAGGGTCCGCGCTCCGCCGGCCAGCAGTATGGCCAGCTCGACCTTACGTCGGTCCCCGTGGGACAGGGCCGCCACCGGGCGATCTGCCAACTTCTCCAGCCCCACTGCTCTCACCGCCTCCACGGCCAGGCCCTGGGCTGGATCACCCGGCCGCAGGCGTGCCCACCAATGGGGGTGGGCACCGGCCCGGGCTAGGGCCGCCAAGCGGGCGTGGTCCAGGGGAGAGAGTGCCGCAAACACGGTGGAGGATTGAAATGTCCGGCCTAACCCCAAGCGGGCTCTAGGAGCCGGCCCCAGCCCCGCCAGGTTGCGGCCCTCGATCTCGACCTGCCCCGCCGTCGGCGTGAGCAACCCCGAAAGTAGGTTGAACAACGTGGTCTTGCCCGCTCCATTAGGCCCAATTACGCCAAGGCACTCACCCTGGGCCACCTCCAAGTCAACGTCTTGGAGAATGTCCAGCCCCCCCACCCGGAAGCCCAGCCCTGAGAGCCGCACCGCGGGCGGCTCAGGGCTGGGCCGTGCAGCCACCGGTCAGTTGCTGAGGTGGGCCGCCACCGGCGGCGCGGTGTCTGCCGGGGTCAGGGTGCGCACCAGCTGGGGAACGAACAGCTGCGGGGTTTGCTCCACCAACTTGGCCTGGTACATGGGCTGGAGCATGGCATGGTCGGAGGGCCTGATCTGCTGCTCCCCCTTAGGCGCCAGGAAGCTCCAACCGGCCAGCCCCTTGATCATGGCGTTGACGTTGGTCCCACCTCCTGTCGCGATGGCCCGCGCCACCATCTGGGCGGCCACAAAGCCGTCGGGTGCAAAGAGGTCAGGCACCGTGTTGTACAGCTTCTTTTCCATCTTGACCAGGTAGAGGTTGGGGGCGTTGTGCGACGCCTGGTAGAAGTACAGCGAAAGGTAGTCGAATTTGGTGCCCGTGGCGCCGTAGAACGGATAGGTCGCGATGTTGGCCAGCCCGGTTACCACCTTGACCCCGTTGAAGTCGCCCTGCTGGTCGAGGGCCTGGGCCAGCGGCGCCCCGGTCGTTCCGGCCCAGGCCAGGAAGATCAGGTTCGGGTTCAGCTGCTTGACCTGGAGGGCCGTGGGGGTGAAGTCCGTGGTGGTGAGCGGCACCAGCACGGGGACCACCGTGTCACCGAGAGCGGTGAACACCTGCTGGGCGTCCGTCACGTAGGACTGCCCAAAGGCATAGTCCTGAGCCAGAACCACGATTTTCTGGCCCGGCCCGGCACTGGAGATAAAGGACTTCGCGGCCATCACGTCCTGGTAGGTCTGGCGTCCGGAGCGGAAGGTGTAGCGGTTCGCCCCGGTGATCTGATCCGCAGCCGCCGGACCGGAGATGTAAAGGACCTGGTTCTGCGCCGCCAGCGGTGCCAGCTGGGTGGCGATCCCCGAGTCCACCGTCCCGCCGATGATCTTGTAGCCCTCGCCGACAAGGCTCTTGAAGTCGGTCACGGCGGTGGTCGCACTGTCGCCGTCGTCGGACCAGGTCACCTGCACCGGGTGGCCGTCCACCTTGCCGGTCCCGTTGGTGGCGTAGTCCATCCCGATGGTGAATCCCTGCCGGTACTCCTGCGCGTAGATGGAGTAGATGCCCGTGGCCTCGGTGAGCATCCCGACCTTCACCGGGGAAGAACCCGGAGAGCTCCCGGGGCTGGGGCTTGACCCGCCGCACCCGGCGATAGCCAGCGTAAGGCCCGCCGCCCCCGCGGCGGCTCCGAGGCGCCCTGTGCTCCAGCGCATCCTGGTCCCTCCCAAAAGTGAGGACTGAGTCAGGCGTCGAGTATGCTCATCGTAGGCGCTCCTGTCAAGCCCCTCTACACCGTCTCGGAGCTCCACCAAGCCAGAGCCAGGAGGCGGACGGCCTACCGGGGTCGACGGTGCGCGGGGGTGGCGCACCCGGTCCCGTTCCTCGCTCGCGTCACCGAGCGTGGGGGGGCTGAGAAGGGCCGGTGCGCTGGCCTCCCCATGCGACCGCGCGGCCCCGCCGCGCCCTCGAGATCTCCCCTGGGCGTCCGGACTCAGAAGGGTGCCATCCCCCCAGGCACCGACACCCTAGCCCGGCTCAGAGTGGGCTGGGTCGACCCTCTGGTAGGGCTCCCTCACGGTTGCCCGGAGGGCGGCGCATGATCCGGAAGTGCGGTGCTCCAGGCCTCCGCACCTCGTCCACCACCTCAAAGCCACGGCGCTGGTAGAAGGCGACATCCTCGGCGGTGACGGTGTCCAGGGTGGCGGGAAGGCGCTCTTGGTCGCAGCGCCGGAGGACCGGCTGGAGCACCGCGGTGCCCAGCCCCCGACCCTGGAGATCCGGCTCGGTCCCCAGCGCCGCTAGGTACCAGGTGGGCTCTCGCGGATGGCGGCGGTGGACCTCCAGGTTCACCGAGAGCGCCGCGAGGAGCCGGGTGCGCAGCGCGACCCCGATCCGGAGGTTGAGGCCGAGCTGGCGCCAGATGTGGGGCCTGGCTCCACGCCGGGGAACCCCCATGGGCAACCACAGTGCTGCTGCGGAGAGGTCGTCGGTGACCCATCCCTCCCCCGCGTCCTGCAGCGCCATCACGTTGAGGCAGTACCAGCGCTCCAGCCGCCGCTCCCGGCCGCGCGTCGAGGGAAACAGCCACTCCGTGGTGGGGTCCGTGGCGAAGGCCCGCGCCAGCATGGCGCCCACCTGGGGAACGTCGCCGTCGCGCAGCTCCCGCACCCCTGGTGACCCCGGGCCGATGGTGGTGATCGCCGAGGTGGGGCCGTCGGTCCAGGAGCTGTCAGCTGTCGTCGTCGCGCCGGCCCACCAGCCGCTCGGCGGCGGCGTTCAGCACCACCGGCGCCGCCATCCGACCCAGGCGGAGCCCGGCCTTCTGCCAGAGCGGCTGGCTCCGGTGCCCCCGCTCCGCCCCGGCGGCGGAGCTCAACCCGCCCTTGCTGGCGGCCTCGGCGAGCAGCTCCTCGAGCCGCCGGCGCCACTCCTCGGGCATGGCCGCGATCCAGTCCTGCTCGGGCTGGTCCGAGTGGTGCCGCCGTCGGCGCGCCCACACCGCCACCCCAACCACCAGCAGCGCCACTCCGGCCGCCGCGATCCGCGGGCCATCCCGGCGGAGGCGGTAGCGGGGGTCGAGATCGCGACGAAGCCGCTCCTCCAGCCGGTCCAGGGTGCCCTCCAGCCGCTGGCGGGTGGCGACTACCTGTGCGTGCGCCTGGTCTGTAGCCGCGCCCACTCGAGGTCCTCCTGCACCGTCTTGCGAGTCAGCACCAGCGGGATGAGCCGGCGGTTGGCGAAGACCACCGCCCCTCCCGCTCCCACCATCAGCAGCCCGACCGCGGCGATCAGCCCAGCCACCAGGGTGTGGTTGGGGATCCACTCCACCAGAGTGACCAGGGCGAAGGGCAGCATGAGGCTGAGTCCCAGGATGGCCAGCGCGAGCCCGATCAGCGCCCGGAGACCGCGCCTCAGGGTGTCCTTGGCCTCGGACTTGGCCAGCTGCAACTCGTCCGTCACCAGCTGGCGCAGATCCCGGGTGAGCGACTCGACCAGCTCGGAGACGCTCTCCTCAGCCGAAGGTGAAGATGCCACCTCTGCAGGTTAGCGGATGACACCGCTCCCGGCATCGGGGCCCGGCCCATCTATGATCGGAAAGTGGCACCGGCAGCGCCCCCGGGGATCGCGGCGCTGGCCGCCCCCCTGATCAGGCTGGCAAGACGTGGCAGCCTGCTGGTGGCCACCGACTTCGACGGCACCCTGGCGCCGGTGGTCCGGGACCCGGACCGCGCCGCCCCTCTCCCGGAGGCCCGCCTGGCGCTGGAGAAACTGGCCTCTCACACCCCCGTGGCGGTCATCAGCGCCCGCGACCTGGCCAATCTCGCCTCGCGCTGCCGGATCACCGGGGCGCTCCTGCTGGGCAGCTACGGCCAGGAGCCCTGGCTCCAGCTGAGCTCCGGCGAGCCACCTCCGTCTCCCCCTCGCCCCCGCCCAGAGCTCCTCCAGCTGGCCCAGGAGCTCTCCGCCTACACCGCCGAGATGCCCGGGGTCGGGGTGGAGGTCAAGGCGCTGGGGGTGGCGGTCCACTACCGCAACTCCCCGGAGTCTCGCCGGGTCGGCCCGCTGATCCGCCGCCAGGTGGAGGAGCTCTGCCGGAGCCACCAGCTGCAGGTGGTCCGGGGACGCCAGGTGGTGGAGGCCCGACCATTCCGGAGCGGCAACAAGGGGACGGCCCTCCGCCTGCTCCTGGACCGCCTCGGGCCCCGCGGCTGCGTCTATGCCGGGGACGACCTGGGAGACCTCCCGGCGATGCGGGAGCTGCATGCAGAGCGTGGCCAGCTGGAGCTGGCCGCCGCGGTGGGGGTGGCGAGCTCGGAGGTGAACCCCGAACTGGTGGCTGAGGCGGACCTTCTCCTGGATGGTCCTAAGGAGTGGGCCAGGCTCCTGGCCGAGGTCGCCATGGGGCTGGACCGACCTACTGGGCCAGCAGGTCGTTGAGGTCCTGCAGCTGGTTGCTGATCCAGCGGGTGATGTCGTTGCGCCGCACCTCCTGGCGCAGCTGGCGGGCCCGGCTGGCGCGGTACCGACGAGGCATGGTGAGGGCCGTGTGCAGCGCCTCGGCGGTCTGGTCGATGTCGAAGGGGTTGATGCCCAGGGAGTTCGCCCCCAGCTCCTCGAAGCTGCCGGCGTTCTCGCTCAGCACCAGGACGCCGTCACGCCCATTGCAGAGCACCCCCTCCTTGGCCACCAGGTTCATCCCGTCGTATATGGGGTTGACCAGCAGGGCGTCGTAGCTTTTGTAGGCGGCCACCGCCTTGTGAATGTTCTCCTCCACCTCGAGGCGGATGGGTAGCCAGTCCGCGGTCTGGAAGCGCCGGTTGACCCGGGCCGCCGCGGAAACCACCGCCCCCAGGTAGGCGCGGTAGGCGTCCAGGTCCTGGCGGCTGCGCTGCAGAAACGCCCAGAAGACCACTCGGGAGCGCAGCTCGGGATGGGTCTCCAGGAGGCGCTCGTAGGCCAGGAAGCCGCGCACGATGTTCTTGCTGAGGTCGGTGCGGTCCACCCGCAGGATGAGCAGCTCCGGCCTCCAGGAGTCGATCAGGCGCTCCTGCTCCGCCACCCCCTCGCTCGCCACCAGCTGCTCCATGGCGCTGATGTCGATGGAGATGGGATAGGCACGGACCCAGACCGAGCGCCCCTCGTAGAAGACGATGCGCTGGCGGTGGTCCACTCCCAGCCCCAGATTCTCCTCACAGGTCATGAGGAAGTTGCGCACGTCGAGGCTGGTCTGGAGGCCCACCACGTCGTTGCCCAAAAGCCCGGTCAGGATCCCGTCCCGCATCCCCCGGGGGATCACCTTCCAGTACTGCGGGGTGGGCCAGGGCACATGGATGAAGTGCTGAAGGCGGGCCTCGGGCAGCCGCTCACGCACCATCGCCGGCGCCAGATAGAGGTGGTAGTCCTGGGTCATCACCAGCGGCCGGGCGCGGCTGCTGCCCGCCACCTCCACCACCCGGTCGGCGAACAGGCGGTTCACCTCGACATACCCGTCCCGCCAGGCCCGCCAGGTCCGGCCGTCCAGGATGGGCTCCCGGCCCAGATCCCAGAGGTAGTGCTGGACGAACCAGAGCAGGGGATTGCTGATCTGGTTGTAGTAGAGGTCGTAAGCCTCGCGGTCGGGGGTGACGAAGGCCACCCGGAAGAAGTCCCCGGTCTCCGATGTGACCTCGGCCACCCCGTCCTCGCCGGAAACCAGCTCCAGGTCGGATGGCCCGCGGGCGCAGGCCACCCAGACCGACTCGCTGGCCTGGGCCAGGGCGGACATGGCGGTCACCAGCCCCCCGCCACCCCGGGTGATCCTCGAGGGACCGGAGCGCTCGGGGTGGACATCGATCGGGGGCCGGTTGGCGACCACGATGGGCTGCCAGCCGGCGAGCATCCGTCGCAGGTACGACTGGATCCCGGGCATCGGCATAGGATGACGGAAGCCGGTCACTCCGGGGGCTGTCTCAATTCGAGGTCGGGCAGGGGCACGGCCACGAGTAGGGATGATGCGGACGCCCGCTCTGGGCTGACCGGCTGGGGGACGGCCCTGCTCCAAGCATCGCGGAGAGCGTTGCTGAGAGATCGTGGCATTCGGTCCTGCGGGAGGCGATGTCGCTCCCCGGAGCAGTCGGCTCCAGCCGCGCCGAGCTGGAGCGCACCAGCGTGAGGGCCGGTGAGGCGCCGGGCCAGCGAGTCAGGGCTCGCCGCCGCCACAGGTCCGCGGCGAACGGCCGCACCCACGGCGCCGGCACCGCCGTGGCGGGAGCGACCTACAGCAGCTCCAGGATGGTGGCATTGGCCATGCCCCCTCCCTCACACATTGCCTGCAAGCCCCACCGCGACCCGCGCCGGACCATGGAATGGACCAGGGTGGTCATCAGCCGCGCTCCGCTGGCGCCCACAGGGTGGCCCAGGGCAATGGCCCCGCCGTTCACGTTTACCCGCTCCAGGTCGGCCCCGGTATCCCGCTGCCACGCCAGCACCACGCTGGAGAAGGCCTCGTTGATCTCGAACAGATCGATGTCGGCCAGGGATAGCCGGGCTGAGCTGAGAACCCTTTGCGTGGCGGGAATCACTGCGGCCAGCATGAGGATTGGGTCCGCGGCGGCCACGGCCATGGCATGCACCCGGGCCAGGGGTCGGAGGCCAAGGTCTCGTGCTCGCTCGCCGCTCATGAGCAGTAGGGCCGCTGCCCCGTCACTGATCTGACTGGAGTTGCCGGCAGTGACCGTCCAATCGATCCCGGGAAACCTGGATGCCAACCCCGGGTCGGCGAAGGCCGGGGAGAGGCGGGCCAGAACCTCCGGAGTCGTTTCGGGTCGGATTCCCTCGTCGGCCACCGTGGCACCGGGCGAGGCGGTGCCTTCCGGGCAAGGCAGCAACTCGGCGGCGAAGGCCCCCTCCAGGTGGGCACTGGCCGCTCTCTGATGGCTGCCGGCGGAGTAAGCGTCGAGCTCGGCGCGGGACAGCCCCCACTGGGCAGCGATGAGCTCGGCGCTGATGCCCTGATGCACCATCCCCTGGGGATAGCGGAGGGCCATCCCGCGGCCCAGAGGATCGACGCCCTTGAGCACATTGGAGCCCAGGGGGACCCGGCTCATGCTCTCGACGCCACAGGCGATGACGGCATCGTAGGAGCCGGCCATGATCCCCTGGGCGGCAAAGTGCACGGCCTGCTGGGAGGAGCCGCACTGGCGGTCGATGGTGGTGGCGGGCACCGTCTCCGGGAGGCCGGCCGCCAGGGTGGCCCAGCGGGCGATGTTGAGCGCCTGCTCCCCCACCTGGTCGACGCACCCGGCGATCACGTCGTCGATCAGCTCGGGAGGCACCCCGGTGCGCTCCACAAGGGCCGCCATCGTTCCGGCGAGGAGGTCCACCGGATGCACAGCGGAGAGCAGCCCTCCTTGACGCCCGCGGCCGATGGGGGTGCGGACGGCCTCGACGATCACCGCGTCCCGCACGGACTTCCTCCAACCCGCGACTCCCGCCGCCAGCATCACGAGGATAGCCGGAGAACGCCCGAGACCGGGAGCGCCACTGCGGATCCGGCCCCAGTCGCACGCATCGTCCGCCGGCGGCGGTGAAAGAGATGAACCGAGGCGGACAGGGCTCTCAGGCGCGGCGGCGGACCCGGTCCAGGTGGATGGCAACGGTGAACGAAGCCACCACCAACACAAGGAGGATCAAGGTTCCGACGGTCGGCGGTAGTCCCTTGCAGTGGGTGACCATCCGTCCTCCCACCGGGCCGTAGGTGAGGCATTCGGAGGAGGCCCCCGGCAGGAGTCCGAACATCGTTACCCCCATCAGGCCCAAGGGGACCACCAAGGTGCCCAGTACTTTGTCGCGGAGCCGCCAGACCGGTGAGGCCCAGAGGATGGCCACCCCGGCCAGCCAGCCCACCAGGAAGACGAAGCCGCCGAAGAGGAGGAGAACCGGTACCAGCGCCTCCGGCCATGTTCGTCGGTGAAGGTCGGCGCCCGCCTCCCGGGCGATCTCCTCGGGCTCGCCCAGCTGGTCCAGGAGTTGCCGCACACCGGCCTCGTCCTCGGGAGCCAGCTGGCGGCACGCCTCCTCGATATGGGCCTGCACCTCCCCCCTGACCTGGCGTCTCCGGCCCCGGGGCAGGGAAGCGAGCCGGCGGTCGAGCTCGCGCAGATAGTCGCGTGTCAGCTCATCCCTCTTGGTGTTCCCCATCAACCACCCTCCTCCAGGGCCTGGTCGACCGCGGTTCGGAACTGCCCCCACCCCTGCTCGAAGGCCGCCAGCGCCTGGGTACCCTGCTCCGTGAGGCGGTAGTAGCGGCGCGGCGGACCGTCCTCCGACTCCCTCCAGGTGGTCTCCACCCAGCGCCGCTGGCGCAGTCGGGCCAGAAGGGGATAGACCGTACCCTCTCCCATCAGCAGCCCTCCCGGCGCTCCCAGCGACCGAGCGAGCTCGAAGCCGTATCGCTCCCGCGAGCGCAGGGCCGCCAGGACGCAGTACTCCACGACCCCCCGGCGGAGCTGAGCCTCCCAGTTGCTGTCCGTGCCAGGTATCATGCGGCGCAGTGTACTGAGCGTCGCATCCAAGGTCAATGCTTCCGAGTGGTCCGATCCCCGGGGAGGTTGGGGGCGGCTAGCGCAGCCTGGCCTGGAACTTGGCCAGTTCAGCGGAGCCGGGGCAGAGCCGCTGGAACGGGAGGTCCCAGAGCCGCTCCTCGGTGGTGGCGCTCACCTGATGCATGTCTGGGGTGGTTTCGTCCAGGTAGAGGAGCCCGGTCGCGATCTCACCCTGGCGCGCGCTCTCCACCAGGTAGGAGCCGACCCGGACCCGGTCCGTCGGGTCGTAGCCCTCGGGGACGGCACGGAAGAGCACCCGGCTGCCATCGTGGAGCTCGACCTCGGTGAGCGAGCCCGGGGTCTGCTCCGAATGGATCTGGCCCCGCACCGGGATGATGTCGGCGTCGATGTCCTGGAGCTCGTGCTCCCGGACGTAGCGGAAGCTCTTGGTGGAGCCCTCGTGGTCGTTGAACTGCACGCAAGGGGAGATCACGTCCACCAGGGCGAAGCCACCATGGGAAAGCCCGGCCTTCAGGATGGGCACAAGCTGGGCCTTGTCCCCGGAGAAGCCCCGAGCGAGGAAGGTGGCACCCAGGCTCAGCCCCAGCAGCATCGGGTCCACCGGCGGCAGGAGGTTGGGCTCCCCCTTGCGGGAGCGGGATCCGATGTCCGCCGAAGCCGAGAACTGCCCCTTGGTCAGCCCGTACACCCCGTTGTTGGCGATCACGTAGAGCATCCTGACGTTGCGCCGGATGGCGTGGGCGAGGTTGCCCAGGCCGATCGAGAGCGAGTCGCCGTCCCCCGACACTCCGACCACCACGAGGCCGCGGTTGGCGGCTGCGGCGCCGCTGGCCACCGCCGCCATCCGGCCGTGAACCGAGTTGAAGCCAACCGCCGCCGAGTCGAAGTACTGCGGGGTCTTGGAGGAGCAGCCGATGCCGCTCAGCTTGGCCACCTGGTAGGGCGGGATGGAGAGCCCCCAGAGCGCCTCCTGGATGGCGGCGGTGACCGAGTCGTGGCCACAGCCGGCACAGAGGGTGGACATGCTCCCGGAGTAGTCGCGGATGGTGAGCCCAAGCTGGTTGCGCTCGAGGGGCAGGAGGGGGATCTGGGGCTTGGCTATCGAGGTCACTTGGAGCTCTCCTGCTCCAGGATCCGATCCTGGATGAACGAAGCGGTGATGGGAAGGCCCCCGTAGGAGAGGACGGGGCGCAGCCGCTCCCCGCCGACCCCGGTGTCGATGAGCAGGAGGGAGCGGAGCTGACCGTCCCGGTTCTGCTCCACCACGTAGCAGTGGGGGTGGGCGTCGATGAACTCCGCCACCGCCGGCGGGAAGGGGTAGCCGGTGATTCGCAGGTAGCTGGGGGAAGGGCCAGGGAGCTCCTCCAGCGCCTCGCGCACCGCCAAGTCGCAGCTGCCCATGGTTATGACCCCGAAGGGTGCACCCTCCCGCAGCTCGACCACCGGCGGGGGAAGGTGCTCGGCCGCGGCCCGGTGCTTGCGCAACAGCCGGTCCACCACCTCCTGGTATTCGTCCGGGCGCTCGGTGTAGACGGCCCGGAAGTCGTGGCCGGACCCCCGCACCAGGTGGCCGGCCAGGGGGGTCTCGCCGGGGACCGCCCGGGGCGTGGTCCACTCGGGGTCAGGGTCCCCATAGCGCCAGAAGTGCTCCAGCCGCTCCAGCTCCTCCGGGCCCAGCAGCCGGCCGCGGTCCGGGCGGTAGGAGTCGTCCCAGGTGAGCTCGGGAACCTCCCAGTCGTTCATCCCGATGTCCAGGTCGCTCATGACCAGGACCGGAGTCTGGAAACGCTCGGCCAGGTCGAAGGCCTGGACCGTGTGCCGGAAGCACTCACTGGGATCTGAGGGGAAGAGGAGGATGTGGCGGGTGTCACCATGGGAAGCGAAGGCGGCGGAGAGCAGGTCGGCCTGTTGCACCCTGGTTGGCATCCCAGTGGAGGGGCCGGCCCGCTGCACGTCCACCACCACCGCCGGGACCTCGGTGTAGTAGGCCAGGCCTAGCAGCTCCTGCATCAGCGAGAGGCCGGGGCCGGAGGTGGAGGTGAAGGCTCGGGCGCCGGCCCAGCTCGCCCCGACCACGATCCCCAGCGCCGCCAGCTCGTCCTCCGCCTGGAGGATGAGGTAGTCATTGACCTCCCGCCCGTCGGGGCCGGGATGGCGGCGGTACTGGGCGCAGAGCCGAATGAAGTTCTCCATCACCGAGGTGGCCGGGGTGATGGGGTACCAGGCGCCCACGGTGGCCCCCGCGAAGACCGCCCCCAGCGCCACTGCCGTGTTGCCATCGATGAGGATGCGGCCGTCGGGGGCGCCCATCTGCTCCACGTGGAAGGGCAGGGGGCAGGAGAAATTCTCCAGGGCGTACTGGTAGCCGAGCTGCAGCGCCGCCTGGTTGTCCTCCAGCAGCTGGGGACGCCGGGAGTAGGCCGCCACCAGCTGCTTGGACAGCTCGTCCACGGGCAGGGCGAGGAGCGCCGCCACCAGCCCGGCGGTGGCCACGTTCTTCATCAGGATCCGCTCTTTGACCGTGGCGAAGCGCTGGGCGCAGAGCTGGGCCAGGGGCGCCCCCAGGAAGGTGATGTCGGGGCGGCGCATCTCCTGGTCCAGAGGCCAGCTGTCGTCGTAGACCAGGTAGCCTCCTGAGGCCACCTCCGCTATGTCCTGCTGGTAGGTCTGGCCGTTCATGGCCACCATGAGGTCGAAGCTGGAGGTTCGGGCGGTGTGCCCCGACTGGCTGACCCGCACCTCATACCAGGTGGGCAGCCCCTGGATGTTGGAGGGGAAGAGGTTCTTCCCCGAGACCGGCACCCCCATGCGGAAGATGGTCTGCATCAGGAGGTTGTTGGTGCTGGCCGATCCGGTGCCGTTGACGTTGGCCAGCTTGATGGCGAACTCGTTCACCCGGGCCCGGCTGGGGGCCTCCGGAAGCTGGACCTTGGCCATCAGCCCACCTCCGCCGGGCGGCCGGCGTAGGGGATGCCCAGTTCGAAGCGGGCCATGTCCCAGGCCGCCGTCGGGCAGCGCTCGGCGCAGAGGCCGCAGTGGACGCAGAGGTTCTCGTCCTTGACCATCACCCTCCCGGTCTGGGGCAGCGCCTCGGAGACGTAGATCGCCTGGCTCCGGTTCTCCGCGGGAGCGTTGAGCCGGGCGCGGAGCTCATCCTCGTCGGCCCAGTCGGGGCGGACGATGGTGAGGCAGCGCACCGGGCAGACGTCGATGCAGGCGTCGCACTCGATGCAGAGGGGAGCCTGGAACTCGGTCTGGATGTCGCAGTTGAGGCAGCGCTGCACCTCCCTGGCGGTCTCGTCGGGGCCGAAGCCCAGCTCCACCTCCAGGTTGAGGCGCTCAAACCGCCGCCTGAGGTCCACCCGGGCCATCTCCTGGCGGCCGTGGGGGTTGTAGTCGTTGTGGTAGCTCCACTGGGTCAGGCCCATCTTGCGGCTGGTGAGCCGCATGGTCTGGGCCGGCCGCTCCGCCACCGGCACCCCCTGGCAGTGGTTGTGGATGGAGATGGCGGCCTGATGGCCGTGCTCCACCGCCCAGATGATGTTCTTGGCGCCGAAGGCGGCGTCCCCCCCAAAGAAAACCCCGGGGATGGTGGCCTGCATGGTCAGCTCGTCGACCGCCGCCAGCTGGGGGGAGGTGAATTCCAGAGGAAGGTCACGCTCGATCCAGGGGAAGGCATTCTCCTGGCCGATCGCCAGGATCACATCGTCGCAGTCGATGCGCACCGTCCCCACGGTCCTGGAGTGGACCGCACCCTCGTCCCACTCCACCTGGTCGAACTCTATGCCCACCAGCCGCCCGTCCTCGACGATGAAGCGGCGAGGGGCGTGGTTGACCACGATCTGCACCCCCTCCTCCTCGGCGTCCTCCAGCTCCCAGGGAGAGGCCTTGAAGTACTGCCGGGGCCGTCGGGCCATCACCCGGATGTCCTCCCCGCCCAGACGCCGAGAGGAGCGGCAGCAATCCATCGCCGTGTTCCCCACCCCGATGATGAGCACCCGGCGCCCCACCTTGTTGACGTGGCCGAAGGCGATCGACTCCAGCCAGTCGATGCCGATGTGGATGTGGGTCTCCCCCACCTCGTCGTGGCGCCCGGGTAGCTCCAGCTCCTTGCCCCGAGGGGCACCGCTGCCCACGAACACGGCGTCGTATCCCATCTGGAGCAGCTCGCGCATGCTGGAGATCTCGGTGCCATAGCGGATGTCCACCCCCATGTCGAGGATCACCGCGATCTCCTCGTCCAGCACCTTGGCCGGCAGCCGGAAGGCGGGGATGTTGGTGCGCATCAGCCCGCCGGGGAGCTGCTGGCGCTCGAAGATGGTGACCTCGTAGCCCAGGGGCATGAGGTCGTTGGCCACGGTCAGCGAGGCGGGGCCGGCGCCCACGCAGGCGACCCGCTTGCCGTTCCTCGCCTCGGCCGCCCGGGGAAGCCCCCAGCCCACGTCCTCCCGGAGGTCGGAGGCCACCCGCTTCAGGCGGCAGATGGCCACGGCGTCGCCGTCCACGCGGCCCCGGCGGCAGGCCGGCTCACAGGGCCGGTCGCAGGTGCGCCCCAGAATCCCGGGGAACACGTTGGACTTGCGGTTGAGGAGGTAGGCGTCCCCGTACCTCCCCTGGCCGATGAGGCGGATGTACTGGGGCACATCGGTGTGGGCGGGGCAGGCCCACTGGCAGTCCACCACCTTGTGGAAGTAGCTGGGGTCCTCGACGTTGGTGACCGGGATGGGCACCAGGGTGCGGCGTGGGGCCAGCTCAGCCACAGCAATCCTCGGGAGACCGGCCGCCGACCCCCGTCCCGCTCTCGGCACGGCGACCTGGAAGGATCATCACAGCCCCTCTATTCTGGCCCTCCGCTGGCCCGGAGGGAGTCGGCGGCCGCAGCAGGTGGCGCGACCGGATCCGGGTCACCTGCGCTTCAGGCGGCCTTGACCGCCGCCACCAACTTGGTGAGGGAGTCCTTGGCGTCGCCGAACAGCATGATGGTCTTGGGGTCGTAGAGCAGCTCGTTGTCGATCCCGGCGAATCCCGGGCGCATGGAGCGCTTCATGAAGACGATGTTGTGCGCCTCGTCGGCGTTGAGGATGGGCATCCCGTAGATGGGGCTGCCCGGGGAGTTGCGGGCCGCCGGGTTGACCACGTCGTTGGCCCCCACGACAAGGGCCACGTCCGCGGTCTTGAAGGCGTCGTTGATCTCTTCCATGTCCTTGAGCTGCTCGTAGGGGACGTTGGCCTCGGCCAGGAGCACGTTCATGTGCCCCGGCATCCGTCCTGCCACCGGGTGGATGGCATAGTCCACCGTCACCCCCCGCTTCTCCAGCACGTCGGCCAGCTCGCGGGCCACGTGCTGCGCCTGGGCCACGGCGAGCCCGTAGCCCGGGACGATGATCACCCGCTGCGAGTAGGCCAAAAGGGTGCCGATGTCCTCGGCCGAGCCGGAACGCACGGACTTGGCGCCCCCGGGTCCGGCAGCCTCACTCACCTGGATCTTGCCGAAGGCGCCGAACAGCAGGTTGCCCAGGGAACGGCCCATGGCATCCGACATCATCTTGGTGAGGAAGGTACCCGAGGCCCCCACCAAGGTCCCGCCCACGATGAGCACCGGGTTGCCGACCACGAAGCCGTCCCCGGCCACCGCCAGCCCGGTGAAGGCGTTGAGCAGCGAGATCACCACCGGCATGTCGGCTCCGCCGATGGGGAGGACGAAGGCGACGCCCAGGATGAGGGCGAGCAGGAGCAGCACCCAGAGGCCGAGGGCGGAGAGCGTCCCCACCACGACCAGAACTCCGACGACCACGATCGCCGCCGCCACCGCGCCGTTCACCGGCTGCTGGCCGGGATAGGTGATGGGGGTGCCGCGCATCAGCTCCTGGAGCTTGGTGTAGGCGATGGCCGAGCCGGCGAAGCTGATCGCCCCGATCACCACCGCGAAGACCACCGAGATAGAGAGCACCAGTGACGGGCTGGAATGAACCGGGACCCTGAGGAACTCCACGATCGCCACCAGCGCTGCCGCCCCACCTCCCACCCCGTTGAAGGTGGCCACCATCTGGGGCATCGCGGTCATCTTCACCGCCCGGGCGGCCACCGCTCCTACCGGCGCCCCGATGACGATCGCCACCACCAGGAGCACGAGGTCCAGCGTCGTGTGGTGGAGGAGGTCGATCGTGGTCCCGACCGCGATCAAGGCCCCTAGCGCCGCCACCAGGTTCCCCGAGCGGGCGTGCTTGGGCGAGCTCAGCTGGTGCAGCCCCAGGATGAAGAGGACGGCGGCCAGCAGGTAGAGCAGGACGATGTAGGGCGCCAGGTGCATCAGCCGTTCCCCCCAGCCCGGTTCACGACCGAGCCCCGCCCCTGGGGTTGCGGCTCTTGAACATCTCCAGCATGCGGTCGGTGACCACGTACCCGCCCACCATGTTGATGGTGGCCAGGATCACCGCCACGAAGGCCACCCCGATCTGGAGGGGACCGGTGGCCTCGCTCATGATGACCATCGCTCCGACCAGGATCACGCCGTGGATGGCGTTGCTGCCCGACATCAGCGGGGTGTGCAGGATGGTCGGCACCTTGGAGATCACCTCGAAGCCGAGGAAGACCGCCAGCACGAAGATGGAGATCTCGTTGACCAGCTGCGCGTTCAAGAGGAGATGGCCTCCTTGAGTTGGGGGCTGCGAACCTCCCCGGCGTGGATGGCGCAGGCGCCGGCCACCACCTCGTCCTCGAAGTCCAGGTGGAGCTCCCCGTCCTTCACCAAAAGGGCCACGATGGCCGCCACGTTGCGAGCCAGCATCTGGCTGGAGGTGGTCGGCACGCTGGCCGGGAGATTGCGCTGCCCGATGATGGTCACCCCCTTCACCACGACCTCCTCGCCGGGCCTGGTGAGCTCGCAGTTTCCGCCGGTGTCGGCGGCCAGGTCGACGATGACCGCCCCCGGCCGCATTCGCTCGACCAGCTCTCTGGTGATGAGGATGGGGGCTCGCCGTCCCGGGACGGCGGCGGTGGTGACCACCAGGTCGCTCTGCTCCACCCGCTGGGCGATCAGCTCGCGCTGGCGCCGGAGAAACTCCTCGGACTGCTCCCGGGCGTATCCGCCCTCACCCTCCTGAGCCTCCAGCTCCAGCTCCACGAAGGTGGCGCCCAGGCTCTTGACCTCGTCCCGGACCGCGGTGCGGACGTCAGTCGCCTCCACCACCGCCCCCAGCCTCCGCGCGGTGGCGATCGCCTGCAGCCCCGCGACCCCGGCCCCCATGACCAGCACCCGGGCAGGGGGAATGGTCCCCGCGGCGGTCATCTGCAGCGGCAGGATCTTGGGCAGCCGGGCAGCACCGACTAGGACCGCCTTGTACCCCCCGATCGAGGCCTGGGACGAGAGGGCGTCCATGGACTGGGCCCGGCTGATCCGGGGCACAAGCTCGAAGCTGAAGGCGGTGATCCGGCGTCCCACCAGTTCATCCACCACCGCCCGCTCGGTGGAGCTGGGCAGGAAGCTGATGAGGCAGCAGCCCTCGGGCAGCGCCTTCGCCTCCTCCATCGTGGGCGGCTGGACCTTGCAGACCAGCTGGGCGCCCTGGAGGGCCGCGGCCCGGTCCGGGGCCACCTCGGCCCCCACTCCGGCCAGCGCCTCGTCGGTGAAGCCGGCAGCCTCCCCGGCGCCGGCCTCCACCACGACCTGAAGCCCCAAGGCGGTGAGGCGGGGGACGGAGTCCGGGCTCAACGGGATCCGCCGCTCCCCGTCCGCGAACTCACGCAGGACCGAGAACTTCACCAGCCCATGGTATCGGAGCGATGGTCGGCAAAGGCAGGGGTTTTCGCCCAGGTGGCGCGGAGCGTTTCCCTCGATGCCGGGACTGCCGCCGCTGCCTGGAGATTAGGGGCCCCCTGCTAAAATCGAGTTCAAAAGATCGCCGAGCCGCGGCCCCGAGCCCGCCTTCGCCGGGGGCCCCGGGCGGGGCTCCATGGGAGGGCCCCAGCCATGTCCGTCGTCTTTGACTTCTCCGGGAGGGTGGCGCTGGTGACCGGGGCGGGCCGGGGGGTCGGGAGGGTGACCGCGGCGGCCTTCGCCGACTCCGGGGCCAAGGTGGTGGCGGCTGACCGCGACGCCCCTGGGCTCGCGGAGACCGTGGCCCCCTACTCCGGGCGGATGATCTCCGTGGAGGCGGACATCAGCACCCCGGAGGGCGCCCGGGAGGTGGTCTCCAGAGCGGTCCGGGAATTCGGTCGGCTGGACATCTGCGTGAACAACGCCGCCGTCGCCCCCCACACCAGCCTTCTGGAGGAACGCGTCGAGGTCTGGGACCGGGTCTACGCGGTCAACTGCCGGGGCACCTTTCTCATGACCCAGGCGGCCGCCCGGGCGATGATCGAGCAGGGCACCGGAGGGCGGATCATCAACTTCTCCTCCGGAGTCAGCTCCCGCGGCTCGGCCGGCGCCGCCGCCTATGCCAGCAGCCGGGCCGCCACCGAGAGCTTCACCCGGGTGGCGGCCATCGAGCTGGCCCCGCAGGGGATCCTGGTCAACTGCGTCAGCCCGGGGCTGATCGACACCCAGCCCAAGCCGCTGCCCCCGGCCATGGCCGCCTCGCTGGCCGCCCGGATCCCGAGGTTGCCCCTGGCTCGGCCCGGGAGACCCGAGGAGGTGGCGGCGATGGTGCTCTGGCTCAGCTCAGAGGCGGCGAGCTACGTCACCGGGACGGTGCTCTCGGTGGACGGGGGGGCGGGAGTCGGCTCCCGCTCCGAGGACCCGGTCGTGGACGACGACGTCCGCTACGACTGGGTCACCGGCCGGCAGCGACCCGGCTGAGGGGAGGAGAACCCCCCGGGATCAGCGGAAGCCGAGGCGGAAGCCCCGCACGCGCAGGCTGGGAGCGCTGGCGACCCCGTTCCAGACGTTCATGATCGGCTGGCTGAGGAGCTGCGAGCCCACCCCGTCGGTACGGCTCAGGATTCCCAGCACCTCCTCGGTGAATCGGGAGGAGGCCACCGGACCCGCCAGCCGTCCCCCGCGGATGCGAAACGCCGCGTCGCGGGTAACCCCGGTGAAGGCGCTGGTCTCGGGGTCCACCATGCGGGTGTAGTGGAAGCGGGAGATGTAGAGGCCGTCGTCCACCCCTTCGATCAGCTCCGCGGTGGTTGAGGATCCGGGTCTCAGGATGAGATTGGCCGGGGTCGGGGACGGGGCCTCCTCCCTGGCGATGTGGGCGTGCCCGGTGCTCCTGGTCCCCGCGGCCCGGGCCGTGGCCAGGTCGAACACGGCCGCTCCGACCCGTCCACGGTCCAGCATGGGGACCTCCACCTTGGGCATCCCCTCGATGTCGAAGGGGATGGGGAGGCCGACCCCGGCGAAGAGCGCGTCATCGGCGACGGTGACCAGCTCGGAGGCGACCGTCTGCCCCTGCCGCCTGGCAACCGCCCCGGCGCCGGCGGCCACGGCCTCCCCGGTGAACCCCATGGCGCCGAAGAAGGTGAGCATATCCCCCACGGCCAGTGGTCCCAGGACCACGTCGTAGGTACCCGGTGGGAGCGGCTCCGGGTCCCGGGCGGCGGCGGCCTCGGCCAGCGCTCCGTGCACCATCTCCTCCACCGCCATCCGCTCCACGGATCGCGACAGGTCGCCCCGGTAGGCCGAGCCCGCTCCGGAGCGGACCAGGAGGGTGGCCGCGGCCTCGGTGGCGCTGACATAGGCGCGCCCCGAGGGACCGGCGGTAGCCATCTCCACGAGAACCCGGGAGAGCATCCCGTTGGCGGTGGCGCCCGCGGCCTGGGCGAGGGTCATGGCGACCGAGGCCACCTGGCTGCGGGCACCCGCACCCCAGGCGGCGGTGTCCTCGTCCCACTCGGAGAAGGAGCCGGAGACGGCCTCCGCGGGAGCGCCGGCCGAGGTGAGTCCGGGCACCAGGGCGGCGGCCCTTCTGAGCGCCTCCGCGCCGGTGGCTCGAGCATCCTCCAGCCGGGAGGTGGCCACCCGGGCGGCGCCGCCACCTCGGTCCACGGTCACCATGAGCTGGACCTCCTCCACCGCCTGCGGCTGATGGACCCTGGTCCCGGCGAAGCGGGTGTGCTCCCCCTGGCGCACGGTGGTGAAGGCATGGGCACCTTCGCCTCCGGCAGCTAGCAGCGCCTCCTCCAGGCGGCCCAGTAGCTCGTCGCCTCCACGAAGCTGGGCGGCGATCACCCGGCCACCCCGATCCGGACGCCTCTCACCAGGATGGGGGCGGCGCCGTGGGAGACGAACCCCCACTGCTTGGGCTCGCCCTTGCCGCAGGGAAGCCCAAACACCTGGAGGGTCTCGGGGCCTCCGACCGCCTCCACCGATCCCCAGAACTCGGGGGTCACCCCGCCGTAGGAGGCGTTCCTGTACAGTCGGGTCCGCCGCCCCCGGCGGACCTCCCAGGCCACCTCGGTCCCGAACTGGAAGTTCAGGCGCTTCTCGTCGATGCTCCAGCTGCGGTCCATGTCCAGGTAGTAGCCGTCCCCCAGCCGTTCCAGGAGGGCGTCGAGGTCCCCCTCCCCCGGCCGGAGGCCGACGTGGGTGGAGAAGCAGAGGGGCATGAAGCTGTGGCCGTCGGCCCGCATGGCCGCGGTGCTGGACCGCCCGATCCGCTGGGCCGTCTCCCTGGAAGAGAGGAAGTCGTTGACGATCCCGTTCTCGATCAGGACCGCGGGTCGGGCCGGCTGGCCCTCGTCGTCGAAGGCGAAGGAGCCGCGGGCCCCGGGTGTGGTGGGGTCGGCGATCATGGTCACCGCTTCTGAGCCGTATCGCATCCGCCCCCGCTCCTCGGCGCGGATGAAGGAGGTGCCGGCAAACCCGGCCTCGTCCCCGAAGATCCGGTCCAGCTCCAGGGCGTGCCCGCAGGACTCGTGGATCTGCAGCGCGGTCATCGCCGGCCCCAGCACCAGGTCGGCCGTGCCCGCCGCCAGGACCGGGGCTCGCAGCAGCGCCCGGGCCTCGTCCGCCACCCTGGGCAGCTCCGCGGGAAGCCGCAGCTCATCGAGGTACTCCCAGCCGGCGGCAGCGGTGTTGCCGTGAAATGAGTTGGGGTAGGAGCGCCGCTGCACCTCTCCGTCGCGAGCCGCCCAGACCTGGAGCAGCCCCCCGGTCTCCAGCAGCTCCTGGACCTGCCACGACCCCTCGCTGCTGGCGAAGCATCGGCGCTGGCGCTTGGCGTTGACCCCGGCCACCGCCCGCGTCACCTCCGGGGTGGCGAGCGCCTCCTCCAGAAGCCCGGCCACCAGCTGGTGCTTGGTGGATGGCGGAACGGCGAACGGGTCCACGATGAACGGCGTCCGGAAGTGGCCGCTGGCCCCCGGCAGAGGATCCAGGTGCGCCGAGTTCGGGCCCACCTGCGCCTCCGCCATCTCCACGGCGGCGACGGCTGCCTCGATCGCCTGAGAGGCGGGCCCGAGCACCCGGCTGCCGAAGCCCCAAGCCCCCCGGAGGAGCACCCGGACACCGAGCCCGACCACCTGCTCCAGCCGCCAGTCGGGCTCCCGGCCCGAGGCCGCATACAGCCGCTCCTCCACCACCTCCACCAGTCGGGCGTCGGCGTAGGTCGCGCCCCGGCCGAGCGCCAGGTCAACGGCCTCCTGGGCGAGGGCGCGGGCTTCGTCTTCGGAATGCGCCCATGCCCAAGAGGACGCGGTGGCAATCTGGCTCAAATCGGGAACTCCTCCTCCCCGCTGTCGACGGGGGCGGGGGGGCGGCCGCCCCGGGCGGCCGCCCCCGAGGTCACTTGGTGTAGTACCAGTCCTGCGGGAAGATGGCGAGCAGGGGGTTGGCGGGAAGGACCCCCTTGAGCTTGCTCTTGACCTCCAGGAGCTGGTAGTCGGCATTGGGGATCCAGAGCTCCGGAAGCTGCTTGGCGACGTAGGTCTCCCAGGCGAACAGCGCCGACTGTCCGCCCTGAACGGCCGCGTTGGAGAGCCCCACCTCGGTCTGGTCGCAGTAGCTGCCAGCGTTCAGCGCCCCGCCACAGCGGAAGTAGCCGCCGCCCGGCGGGTAGTAGGGCAGGGTGTAGACCGCACCGCCCCAGTCGATCATCTGCCAGCTGCAGGCAGCCTGCGAGCTGGTGCAGGGGATGGCGTCCGCGTAGGCGAAGGTGCTGCCCTTGAGGTTGATCTGGACCCCGGCGTGGCTGGCCGTGGACTTGTAGATCTCCATCTCCGTGAGGCCGGCCGTGTAGTTGTCCTGGTAGATGAGGGTGAAGGACAGCTGGCTGCCCTTGGCCACCCCGGGGCCGCATTGATTGGATGCGGTGCCGGGGTTCTGACAGCTGTCCACGCCGCCGGGAACGATGCTCCAACCGTGCTGCCGCAGCAGCGACTCGGCGGTGCTGATGCTGTACGGGTACGGGTAACCCTGGGCGCTGAGGCTGGGTGCCGTCACCGCCGGGGCGCCGTTGACGACCGGCCCGTAGGTGGGCACGCCATACCCCACCAGCGCCGTCTTGATCCACTGGGGCTGGTCGACGAGCCGCTCCAGCGCCTGGCGGATGTAGAGCTGATGGAAGAGGGGGCCCGCGGTCGGGTTGTTGAAGTTGATGAACAGGGAGTTGAAACCGTACACCGGCCAGACGCCGAAGCTGTATCCCTGGTGGGACAGCTCGGTCGTCAGGTTGGAATCGCTGGTGGGCAGGTAGCCCACGTCCACCGAGCCCGCCCGGACCGCGTCCACCTCCGCCGTCTCACTGTCGAAGGGCTCGAAGATGAGCTTGGAGATGTGGGGCTTGTCCGGCCCGCTGTAGCTCGGGTTGGGCTGCATCACGATGTAGCCACTGTTAAGGAAGGTGGTGAGCCGCCACGGCCCATCCACCACCTTCCACAGCGGGTTGGTCGCGTAGGTGGCGATGTTCTTCGACTGAGCATCGAGGAAGTTGAAGACGGACTGGGCACCGGCGGTGGTCTGGTCGTAGTTGCCGATGGCGCCCGAGGAGGACTCCTTGTCCCAGGCGTGCTGGGGCATGGGGGTGATCTGCGCCAGCTCGTTGTAGGTGAACCAGGTCGGGGAGTACGCCTTGTTGAGGGTGAACGTCAGCTTGTAGGTGCTGTCGATCTTGATCGAGGTGACGTTGTCCGGAAACAGCCCGGGCACGTACGCCGCCCAGTTGTCCTTCTCCGCCCTTAACTCGTTCATCCAGAAGGTGACGTCCCGGGCGCTCACCGGGGTGCCATCCGACCAGACGTAGTGCTTGAGGGTGATCACCACCTGGGTGTTCCCGTCCTGGTAGACAGGTGGATAGGCCAGGCTGATCTTGTAGTTGATCGCGGGCGAGGTCCCGGACCCGAACTGATACAGCGGCGGGATCATGAGGTACTCAAACTGGCTCTGGTACTGCACCGTGAAGTCGGTGGCCGGGTACAGCGGCAGAATCCAGGGCGGGCCGATGCCCGCCGTCTCGGCCACCGTCACCGTTCCCCCGGAGACCGGCTTGCCGCTGCCCGAGGCCTGCCCGGAGTTGGTGCTGGCGCAGCCCGCCACCAGCCCGAGCGCCACAAGGCCCGATACCCAGATGGGGCCGGCGGCCCAGCGCCGGCCGCCTATCCTCATCAACCTGGAAAGCATTCTCATCCCGGTCACGATCCCTCCTTAAGTCGCGGCCGCTAGCGGACTTCGGGGTCGCGTTCGCACCCCGAAAACAGACGTTGGAAGGCCGTCCGGTGACGGCCCGTGGACACCCAAGTGGGCCTGCGCCCCAACCGGGGAGACGCCAGGGGAACCGTTGGCGAGGTCAGCCCCATCACTCGCCGCTCACTTCACTGGAGATGTCGCCCCCGGAGGCGCCGGGGGTAGTGTCCGCCCGATGGTCGAGGGGCTCGACGTACCCCTTGATCAGGCGGGCGTACGCACCCTCTAGGTGGACCCGGATCATTTCCAGCGCCTTCTCGGTGTCATGGGCGGCCATGGTCTCCACCAGCTCCCCGTGCTCCCGGTGGCCCACCTCGCTGAAGTCCGGATTCACAAGGTTGCGCGTCAGAAGGAAGCGGAAGATGTGCGAGCGGAGCATGGTCCAGCAGGCGTAGAGCCGGTCGTGGCGCGCAGCTTGGTACACCAGGTCGTGGAACGCGACGTCCAGCTCGGCATATTCCCGGGGGCTGAGGCGTGCGGCGGCCTCAGGCATTCGGTTGGCCAGCTCGCGGAGGCGGCCCAGGTCCTCCGGGGTGGCCCGCGCGATGGCCAGCCGCACGGCGAGGCTCTCCAGGCTGGCCCGCAGGGTGTAGACCTCCTCCACATCCTGTGCCGTGAGCCCCACCACGATGGCGCCGCGATGGCTGCGGATGGCCACCAGCCCCTCGTGGCCCAGCTGGGCAAAGGCGTCCCGCACCGGGCTTCGGCTCACCTGCAGCGCCGCTGAGATCTCCGCCTCGCGCAGGTGCTGGCCGGGTTTGAACCTCCCCGTGACGATGGCCTCCCTCAGTCGGTCTGCCACCTCGTCGGAGAGGACCCGGTGGGGAACCGCGGTCAGGGCTTTGGCTTCGCTGAAGTCGTCTGGCACGGTGGATGTAATATTGTCGACAATCCATCTACCTGTCAAGTCCCCGGACACGCGATCGGATGAGGATCCGCCCCGAGGTGCCGCGGCGCCGTCCCCCCCAGGGCCATCGCCGAGTTCCCCGGGCAGTCCGGTCGACGTCATGCGCGCGCCGCCTCGGTCCGCAGGCTGATGGCCTCAGACAGCTGGAAGGCGTCGAACCGCAGCCCCGTGGCCTGCTCCGCATCCAGGGCGGCGAGGTAGGCGAAGGCGGGGGCCAGGCGGCTGGGTGAGATCATCCGCTCCCGCATCTCGGGGGTGTAGTGCCCCCACGACATGGGAGTGTCGATCGGCGCTCCTGTGGTCGCGGTGTTCACCGCGATGTTGAACTCGGCGCCCTCAATACTGAGCACCTTCATGAGCCCTTCCTGGCCGTGCTTAGCGGGGGTGTAGGCGGACTCCAGGGGGAAGCCCCGCAGGGCGGAGCCGGAGGAGATGAAGACGATGCTTCCGTGGCCCTGAGCGATCATCGGCTCCCAGACCCCCTTGGCCAAGACGAAGGCCCCCTGCAGGATGATGTCCAGCTCCCGGCGCCAGCCCTCGAAGGTCCACTCCCGGAACGGGCGCGGCGTCAGGACGGCGGCGTCGTGGATCAAGGCCCGCGGCGGCCCCACCTGACGCACGGCCTCGGCCACGGCGGTCTGGGTCCCGGCGGCATCGGCCAGATCTGCCACCACCGGGAGCGCCTGGATCCCGAGCGCCAGGAGTTCGTGAGCCAGCGAGGCCACCTTGCCCTCCTGCACGTCGAAAAGGACCAGGTTCATCCCCCGTGCCGCCAGCTCCCGGGCGATCGCGTTTCCCAGGCCGTCTGCGGCGCCGCTGAGGAAGCACCACTGGCCGCGGATGTCGTGCAGACCCATTAGCTCGCCTCCCAGTTCGGGCGGGGTTGGCCACCGCCGCTGTCCACCATGGGCGGGCGCCCCAGCTGCCACCCGGAGCGGAGCGCCGGGTCCGAGGTCCCCGTGTCCAAGGAACCCGCGCGGGCGTCCCTTCCCGGGGGGCGGGCGGCGGCGTTGGCGTGCTGGCGATGCTCAATCACGGTGTACCACATATTGTCGACAATCATCAGCTGTGTCAAGCCCCTCTGAGCGCGTCCCTGAGGCTCATGGGAGCGGCTCGGATCGGACCTCGGTCCAGGACCGGGAGCGGTGCGAGGCCTCGACCGCGTTGATCACCTCCTGCACCGCCGCCCCCTGGGCGAAGTCGCCCTGGTTGTCATCCCGGCCTGAGGTGATCTCCTCCACGAAGCTGCGGATCAGGTTGCCGTAGCAGGTCTCCTCCCAGCCGTGACCGGTCTCGTGCTGGGGCGGGAAGAACTCCTCGGGGATGGGTAGGCGCCTGAACTCCACCTGGTCGGCGGTGGCCCCCCAGAGGCGCTGCCACTCGCCGTTCTCCTCGACGATCCGGCAGATCAGGGCCCCGCGGTCGCCGTACAGCCGGGCTTCCACGCCGGGGTAGTTGCCCACGGTGACATAGCTGCTTTGGATCGTCCCCAGAGCCCCGTTGGCGAACTTGGCGATGAAGACGTCGCCGTCATCCAGGTTGATCGGCTCCCGGGCGCTGTCGAGATTGGTGCGGCGGCGCTCCGGTACGAAGTTGCGCAGCACTCCCACCGTCTCCTTGATGCCGGACCCGGTGAGCATCAGCCCGATGTCGATGATGGGAGCTCCATAGCCCTCGAGGCTGGAGACCGTGATCGCCTCCTCCCCCGGCTCCCAGCCGCCCACCTGGTCGTCGGCGGGGGCGGCGAGGAGCCGCTTGTCGGCTGGATTGTCCGGGTCCAGCCACTGGCTGTTCTGCTCGTAGCCGTTGAAGACGAAGGGGCGGCCGCACCACCCCTGGGCCACCAGATGGGCCATGTAGGAGATGGCCGGCGCGTAGCGGAAGGTGAGCCCGACCTTGGTCTTCAGACCCCGGCGCCGCGCGATCTGCGCCGCCCTCCAGACATCCTCCGCCCGATGGGCCACCGGCTTCTCGGAGAGGCAGTGCTTGCCCGCCTCCAGGGAGGCGAACACCAAGGGGTCGTGCTCGTCCCGGGTGCAGACGTCCACCACGTCGATGTCGTCCCGGGCCAGCACCTCACGGTAGTCGGCGGAGATCCCATCAGCCCCGAACTGGGCGGCGGCGGCGCTGGCCAGCTCCTGGTTGAGGTCACAGACCACGGCCAGCCTTACTCCCGGGCACCTTTGCCAGCCGGGCAGGTGGGCCCGCTGCGACCACCTCCCGGCACCGATGACTGCCACCCGCAGCTCGTCCGCCATCTACCTCACCTCCCTGATTCTCTGGAAGCGGCCGCCCGAACCCACTCGAGCGCCTGGGCCGTGGGAATCGAGTCGTCGATCGCCAGGTGCCGGGGGCTGGCTCCCTCCCTCAGCACTGCGTGGATGTGCCGGAGCAGCGGGGCGAAGGTGGGCTCGTCGGTCATCAACCGCTCCCTCTCGCCTGGGCGCCCGGCGACACGCAGCTCGAAGGTGTCATGGGCACCGGGATGAAAGGGGTCGGTGAGCTCCAGAGAGCCCTCGGTGCCCAGGAGCCGAGTGGTCGTGTCCCTCGCCCGGGAGAGACCGCTGCTGAAGAGGAGGCGGAGCCCTCCACCGTACTCGAGGAGGCCACAGGTCTCCAGGTCAACCCCGGAAGGGGCCGCGGTGGCGGAAACCAGGGCGCGCCCGGGAACCTGCCGGAAAAGGAGTGCGGCCAGGTGGACGGGGTAGCAGCCCACGTCGTTGAGCGCACCTCCGGCCAGCTCCGGGCTCCAGCGGATGTTATCCGGCCGGCGGACCGGGAAGTGGAAGTGGCTCACCACCTCCCTGAGCTCTCCGATCTCCCCCCCGGAGATCAGCTCCTCGGCCCTCAGGTACTGCCGGTGGAAGGGGAAGGCGAAGGCCTCCCACAGTGGGGCTCGGGCCCCCCGGGCCAGGGCCACCAGCTCCTCCACCTCGGCCAGGTCGACGCCCAGCGGTTTCTCGCAGAGCACCGCCTTGCCCGCTCGCAGCGCCGCCCCGGCCCACTCCACGTGAACGGTGTTGGGTAGGGCCACGTAGACCGCGTCGACCTCGTCGGTACCGATCGCCCCCTCATAGTCGGAGATCCGGCACTCCACCTCCTCGCGAGCCAGCAGCTCGGCGGCTCGCCGGCTGTCCCGGCTGCCCACGACCACCACCTCACCGCCGCCGGCGGCCCGCAGCGAGGGCAGGAAGTTGGCCCTGAAGATGTTGGCGGCGCCGAGAACCCCCCAGCGGACCGATGCCGGCTCAGCCATTCAGCCCCTCCTCCGTCCCCAGGGAGAGCAGCTCAGCCAGGTTGGCCCCGGGGTCCACTGCCAGGGCGAGCTTCCCCTCGCGGCCGGAGAGGAGGACGGTGAGCCCCAGGCCGTGCCCCGGCAGACGGCTGGCCCCGTGGGACACGACGCCCACCACCACCGAGCCCGGGCGATATCCGCTGATGTAGGCCGCGTCCCAGTCCCGGACCGCAACCAGGTCACCCAGGCGCGCCTGGGCCAGCTCCGGGATCGTCTCCAGCAGGGAGGGGGGAGTCTGCAGCTCCCAGGAGGTGGCGGCGGCCACCCGCCCGGCCCCCATCCCGACCGCCTCCGGGGGCAGCTCCAGCCTCACCCGGACCTCCAACCCGTCCCCCCTGGGCTCCGGGGCCCAGGCTGCCCAGAGCTCGGGCCCCAGGCTGTGAGCCACCACGGCCGGGGAGGGGCACGGCCGGAGGCCGCGGCCGATCGCCTCAATCGCCACCTGGTCTCCGGGGGCGAGCACCTCCAGGGCAGCGGCCGGGAGGTCGACCAGCACCTCCTGGAAGCGCTGGAACTCCTCGTGCTTCCCGGTCACCACGCCCTCGGCGCCGGCGGCCGCCCCGGTTCGGACCCTGGCCCGGTTGCCCACACAGGCGAAGAGGTTCAGGGCCCGGTTGGCCGCCACGTCCGGATGGGCGATGCTCGCCCCGGGCTGGACCCGATCCGCCTCCCAACCGAAGGCGGGCATCCCGACCCGCACGTTGTAACGGACCCCCTGGCAGCCCACCGGCACGAACGCTCGGCCCTCAAAGTCGGTGAGGTAGGGCGAGGACTCCATCTCCGGCTGGCTCACCCACCCCACCAGCATGGTTCGCACCAGACGCGGGGAGTCCACGGTCATCGGGCCAGCTCCAAAAGGTTGGCCAGATTGCGGCCCGGCCCCGGGTGGTAGGAGAGAAGCTCCCGTCGGCCGCTGAGCAGGGTGACCACCCCGACCCCGTGCCCCGGGCTGGGGCCGAGAGCGTGGACCACCACCCCCACGGCCGAGTACCGGGGATCGTAGCGGCGGCCGAAGCGGTGGTCCTGGCCGGGCATGCCGACGAGGTCCCCCACCCTCAGCCCCTCCAGTCCCAGCCGGCGGACAGTCTCGCGGTCGTGCAGCATCACGTCGCAATTGGCCCACTCGCAGTCCATCCCCAGTCCCGCGCCCATCACCTCGGGGGTGAGCTCCGCGGCCACGGCCACCGAAATGGCCCCCGGACCGGTGAGCTCCAATCCCAGGCGGTTCAGGAGGTGCGGCGAGCAGTTCCTGCAGGCGACCTCGGGAGCGTCCAGGATGGCCAGCCCCTGGCCACTGGCCCGCACCAGGAGGCGGTCTCCGGGGAGGATCTGCTCCAGGGCCTCCTGGGGGAAGTCGATCAGCACGTAGGCGTGCTTGCCGGCCACAATTCCCCGGGAGCCCCGCGCCGCCCCGCTGAGCACCTGGACGGGATTGCCCAGGCAGGCCAGGACCTGGAAGGCGAGGTTGGCTGACTCCCCCTCGGCCTCCGCCGACACCCCCGCTTCGCCATGGTCGCAGGCGAAGTCGAACACCGGGGACCCCACCCGGATGTCCGGGGTCACCCCGGACATGCCAGGCAGGATCCCGGGCAGATCGTCCCGGTCCACGGCGTAGGTGCCGGGGTGGCGAGGGTAGCTGACTCTTCCCAGTAGCCCCACCTGCACCAGCATCTCCTCGTTGGTGCGGAGAAGAGCGGGCGGCATCAGTAGAGACGGTCCTTGCGCAGCACGTTCAGGAGTTCCGCCCCGTGCCGGTACCGCTCCAGGTTCTCGCTGAAGAGCTGGGCCAGAAGCTGGTTCTCACCGGCCACCGTGCTCATGGAGTGTGGCGTGACCAGGACGTTGGCAAGGTCCCACAGTGGGCTCCCCGGCGGGAGCGGCTCCTCCCGGAAGACATCCAGGGCGGCCCCGCGAAGCCTGCCCTCCCGAAGCGCTGCGGTGAGGGCGTCCTCGTCCACCACGGTGCCTCGGGCCAGGTTCACCAGCACCGCCGAGTGGGGCAGTAGGGAGAGCCGCGCTCCCGAGATGAGCCCCTCGGTCTCGTCGGTGTGGGGCATGGCCAGGACCAGGAAGTCGGCCTCAGGCAGGGCGCTCTCCAGCTCCGCCACCTCGAGCAGCCGGTCGACGCCGGACGAGGCCGCCGTCCTGCCGTCCAGGGAGCGCACCACCCCCGTGGTTCGCGCCCCCAGGGCCCTGGCCAGGGTCGCCACCTCCCGGCCGATGCTGCCCAGCCCGACGATGACCACCTCCTGGCCCGCCACCAGGCGGCCGCTGCGTCGCGCCCACTGGTGGAGCCGTTGGTCGGCGAGGATCTCCGGCAGGTCGCGGTTGAAGTAGATCATGGCGAAGATGGCGAACTCCGCCAGCGCCCGCCCATGGACTCCCCGGGCGGTGGTCACCACCACCTTCGCACTCTGGTCCAGCCCCACCCGGCGAACGAACTGTCCGACCCCCGCCGAGGTGGCCTGGATCCAGCGGAGATTGGGGAGATGGGCCAGCTCGGTGTGCAGGGCAGGCGGCCCAAAGTCGAACATCACCTCCGCCCGGGAGAGCAGCGTACGCCAGCGGTCGAGTTCCTCCCCCTGGGCCCCGGGCATACGGTGGTGGCCGGGGTACTGGGGGGTGGCGATGAGGTCCTCGGGGTACTCGAAGGTGTACTCCGGATGGGACCGCCGCAGGCGCTCCACCAGCTCCGGCTCCAGGGGGGTGGTGAACACCACCAGGCGGTCCACTGGCATCGCTCAGCCCTCCAGGGGGAGCTGAACCCAGCCGTGGCGGCGGTGGGACAGCTCGACGGCATTGATCACCTCCTGCACCCGGGCGGCGGCCAGGAAGTCGGCCTGCGCCGGAAGGTCGGGGTCGGCGATCTCACTGACGAAGGCGGAGATCAGGTTGGCGTAGAAGGCGGTGTCCCAGGGCTCGGTGAGACCGCCCCCGGGTGGGTACAGCCGCTCCGGAACCTCAAGGCTGCGGAACTCCACCTGGTCCCGGCGGGCGCCGTAGAGCCGCTCACACACCCCCTCCTCCTCCACCAGCCGGCAGATCAGGGCACCCTCGGTGCCGTACAGCCGCGCCTCCAAGCCGGGGTAGTTGCCCACCGTGACATAGCTGCTCTGGATGGTGCCGATGGCGCCGTTGGCGAAGCGGCAGAGGAAGGCGTCGGCGTCGTCGATCGGCAGCCGCACCGGGACCTGGGATCCCGGTACCAGGCGCTCGGGGACGAGATTGGCCAGCTGACCCACCACCTCCTCGAGCTCGGAGCCCACGAACCAGAGGGCGAGGTCGATGATCGGGGCCCCGTAACCCTCCAGGGAGCTCACCTGGATGTCGGCTCCGGCTCCCGGATCCCCCTCGCCGGCCCGGATGGGGGTCATGGGGTCGAGGAACTGGGAGTTCTGCTCGAAGCCGTTGAAGACCAGGGGCCGTCCGACGTACCCCTCGGCGATCAGCTCGCGCATGCGCATCATCGCGGGGCTGAACCGGAAGGTGAAGCCCACCTTGGTGCGGAGCCCGCGGGAGAGCGCCAGCTCCCCCGCGTCCCGGGTGCGGGCCCACTCCCGGTGCACCGGTTTCTCGCAGAGGACGTGCCTCCGGGACTCGAGGCCGGCCATGGCGCTCAGGAAGTGAGCCGGCCCCCAGGTGACCACGTCCACAACCTGGACCTCGGGGTCGGCTAGCAGCTCGGCCTCCGAGGAGTAGGCCCTGGAGCCGGGAGCCATGGCTGAGAGAGCACGGGCTCGATCCTGGTCCAGGTCGTACACCCCGACCACCCGAGCCCGCGGGTCCCGCAACCAGCCGGGAAGGTGGGCGCGCTGAGCCCAGCGTCCCGCCCCCACGATCGCCGCCCCCAGCTCTGCCAACTGCTCCCCTCCAACACCGGGCCGGACCCGTCTGAGCGTGATTGGAGAAAGTATATTGTCGACCGAGCCCACGCGCCCACGCGGGTCAGCCGAGATGACGACACCGGGTCACCCCGAAGGGGACGGGGTGGTGGAGTACCGGAGCGGGGCGCAAGCCGCCGTGGACGCCGCGCAGGTCACGAAGTCCGTGACCGGGGGTTGGTTGGACACAGAGAAGACCAGGACCGGGACGAGGAAGCCGGCGCTGGCCACCATCCCCAGGCTCGCCCCCGAGATCAGCACCACGGTGCTCGTGGCGTTGGGGCTGGGAGAGGGAAAGGGCTGCCCGGAGGAGTCCAGAAGGTAGGAGCCCGGTGCCAGGAGGCCCTGGTTCAGATCCTGGATCATGAGATCGGGAGTCGTGGCAGGGTAGGCGGCCAGCGGGCCGGTGATCGGCGGGGGTACGGTGCCCGAGAGGCCCACCAGGGACAGCTGCTCCCGGTAGTTGGCGGCCACGTCGGCGTACACCTCCTGGGGCTGACCGCTGATGTCTACCAGCGGGTACCCGCTCACCGCCCACTCGAAGAAGACCCGGCGGTCGGCGGCGTTGACGACGCTCAGGGAGGGCAGGGGGAGCAGGCTCTCATGGGGGTAGGGGAGGTGGCGGGTGGCGAGGAATTGGGAGACGAAGGCGTCGGCGGCCGCCACCGAGGGGGTCGCCCCCGTCTCGTCCACCGGGGTGTTGGGGTGGAAGTTGAAGAGCTGGTACCCCGTCGGCGAGGTGAGCTGGTATCCGGAGGTGGCGCCAAGGTTGTAGGAGAGGCCGGCGCCGGTGTTGACGGCCGGCCCGGGGACCTCCAGGGCGGTCACCAGGTCCTGGAGGGCGGTCAGGGGATCCTGCGCCGTCTGGGCGGCGGGAACATGGCGGGGCATCTGCGGCAGCCGGCCCTGGACCAGGAACGGGGGCTGAAGGTCAAGAGGGGCGGCGACCTCTCCCCCCAGAGGCAGCACCCCCAGGGGAAGTGGCGGGGTGGGAGTGGGGCTCACCTCGGGATGGGGATGGTGATGCGGCGCGACGGAGCCACAGCCGGCCAGCAGCAGCAACGCCAGCGCCGCGGCCGGGATGAGCGTTCTCACGCCCTCACAATGCCAGACCATGGACTACCGTGAGTCGCTGGCGGCGCTGGCCGCATCCAGCCGGCCGGGCATGCGCCTCGGCCTGGACTCCACCAGGGCCCTCTGCCGGGAATTGGGTGACCCTCAGGACCAGCTCACAGGAGTCCTGGTGGCGGGCACCAACGGTAAGGGCTCGGTCTGCGCCCTGGTCGCGGCCATGGCCAGGGCTGCCGGGCTGCGCGTGGCACTCCTCACCAAGCCCCATCTCACCAGCTACCGGGAGCGGGTCCAGCTGGGGGAGCGCCCGGTCGCGGAGGAGGAGTTCGCCCGCCTGGCAGCCCAAGCCCTGGAGGCCGCCCGCCGAGGGGGGGTGGACGCCACCCACCACGAACTCCTGACGGCGATGGGGTTTCTCGCCGCAAGGGAGTGGGGTGCCGAGGTCACCGTGTGTGAGGTGGGGCTGGGAGGGCGGCTGGACGCCACCAACGTCTGGGACGGCGGGGTGGCGGTCGTGGTCTCGGTGGGGCTGGATCACCAGGCCCAGCTGGGCGACACCGTGGCCCAGATCGCCGGCGAGAAGGCGGCGATCTTCAAGCCGGGTGACCTGGCCATCTCCGGGGCCCTGGGGGAGGCCCGGCCGGTGGTGCGGGCGGCCGCCGCAGGGGTGGGCGCGGAGCTCTGGCAGCTCGGAGAGGGGATCGAATACGCCTGGGAGGCGGCGGGACTGCGGGTCCGGACCCCGGCCCGGGAGCTGGGCGAACTGGAACTGGGGGTGACCGGCCAGGTGCAGGGGGCCAACGCCGCCGTGGCCGTGGCCGCCACGGACGGCCTGGGCCGGCTGCTGGGAGCGGAGATCGGTGAGGGAGCGGTCCGGCAGGGATTGCTGGGGGTCCGCTGGCCGGGACGGCTGGAGGAGGTGGCCACCTCCCCCACCGTGCTGGTGGACGCGGCTCACAACCCGGCCGCCGTCGAGGCGGTCCTGGGGGAGCTGCGGGCAGCCACCGGGGGCCGGCGGGCGGTGCTGCTGTTCGGGTCCATGGGCGACCACGACCACTCAGGGATGCTGGCCCGGCTCTCGTCCCTGCCCCTCTGGGCGGCGGTCTTCACCAGGGCCGACGCCATCCGGGCGGTGGAGCCCGAGGTCCTGGCCCGCGAGTGGCCCGGGAGATCGGAGCGCCTGGTGCCGGTGGCGGCGGCGCTCTCCCGGGCACGGGAGCTGGCCGGTCCCGAGGGGGCGGTGATCGCCCTCGGTTCGATCTACCTGGTCGGAGAGGTCATGGCCGAACTGGGAATCGGCCTCCCGCCCGATCCCAAGGTGGCCTGGCGGCCCGCCTACTGAACTGCGGCTGAGGGCGCCGCCGGGTCAGACGGGGAGCGGGGCGGCCTCCGCCAGCGCCCGCCGGCAGAGCTGGGTGATCTCCTCCCACCTCTCCTCCCGCAGGAGGCCGGGCCGGAAGAGGTCGTTGGTCAACCCCACCACCCGGACCCCGGCGGCGAGGTACTCGGTGACGTCCCCGATCCCCACCATCCCGCTGACCCAGAGGGGCACCTCGGGCATCGGCCCCCGGACGGCGCGGATGTACTCGGGCCCGCCCAGGGGGTTGGCCGGGAACACCTTGACCAGACCCGCCCCCAGCTCCATCGCCCGGGCGATCTCGGTGGGGGTGCTGGCCCCCATCACCAGCAGGACCCCGGCCTGCCGGGCCACCTCGGCCACCTCGGGGACCAGGTACGGGGTGACCAGGTATTCGGCTCCAGCCCCGAGCGCGGCCTCGGCCAGCTCAGCGCTGGTGATCGTCCCGCCACCGAAGTGGCAGCTCGAGCCGAACTCCTTCCGCAGGCGGGCGATGGTCTTGAACGCCCCCGGGGTGCCCGAGGTGACCTCAACCGACCCGACCCCCGCCCGAGCCGCCGCCTCCGCCCCGCGATACGCCTGCTCCCCGTCGGACCAGCGCATGACCGCTGCCAGGCGGGTCGGGAAGTAGGTGGCGATCTGGTCGGGCTGGGTCATCAGGTGGCTCTCCTTCATCTGCGGGGGGCTGCGCCGGCTCAGAGGCCGACCGGCCATGGCGGTGCTTCGCCGGAGCTGGCGGAGCCGGACGTGAACTGGATCCCGGAGCCCAGTATGGCGCGGGGCGCTGGATCACTTCAAGGGAAGCTGGCCGTGGGCGCGGCTCCTGAACGGATCCGACGGCTCGCCCGCCACCGCCGGAGTCGCCCGTCCCCTTCGAACCGGTGGGTCCCACCCCACCGGGAGCCGCGGCATGATTGACACGTGCCGATATAGGCATGTAATCTCCAGCCATGGCCCGAGCTTCGACCACCAGCGACGCCTTCAACGCCGTGGCCGAGCCGCGCCGACGACAGATCCTCGATGCCCTGGCGGGCGGTGAGCACTCGGTCGGCGAGCTGGCCCAGCGCCTGCGGGTCGCCCAGCCGGTCGTGTCCAAGCACCTCAGGGTGCTTCGCGACGTGAACCTGGTGGCCCGCCGGGACCAGGGGCGCCGGCGCCTCTATCGGCTGAACGGGGCGGCGCTCCGGCCGATTCACGAATGGCTGCGCCGGTATGAGGAGAGCTGGTCTGGGGCGTTCGACCGCATGGAGATGGTGCTGCAGACGCTGGAAGCACAGGAGGAACTGCAACATGGCCAAGGAGCAGAGACGCAGGGCTCTGGTCACGCTGCCCAGAGATGATCAGATCCTGATCACCCGGGAGTTCACGGCGCCGCGCGCCCTGGTCTACCGCGCCTACACCACCCCGGAGCTGGTGGCGCAGTGGTGGCACGCCGACCGCGGGACCATCGACAGCATCGAGATCGACCTCCGGGTGGGTGGCAGGTGGCGCTACGCCATGACCGCCAACGGCGGCTTCCCCGTAGTCTTCCATGGCGAGTACCTGGAGATCGTGCCGGCGGAGAGGATCGTGTCGACCGAGGTCTTCGAGGGGATGCCCGAGGCGGCGGCAACCAGCACCGTGACCTTCAGCGACACGGCCCAGGGCACCACCCTGGCGATCCTGGTGCAGCACAAGAACCGGGCCAATCGCGACGTCCACCTGCACTCGGGAATGGAGGACGGGCTCCAGGAAGCCATGGACCACCTGGAGGAGGTGGCGTCGGCCCAGGGGAGCAGGGATGGTTAGCAGCCGACCGAGCTACCGCACCTCCCCCCGGGATCATTCCCCGGCCTTCCCGGGACCCGGCACGGCTGGGCAGGGGGCGGGGACGCGAGCCCCGGTGCCCGCGCCCCCCCGCCGGGCCGGAGGCGCTCAGAGGCGCTCGGCGATGCTCTGCCCCTGCATGAAGAAGAGCAGGTAGTCTGGCCCCCCGGCCTTGGTGTCGGTGCCGCTCATGTTGAACCCGCCGAAGGGGTGGACGCCCATCAGGGCGCCGGTAGACTTGCGGTTTACGTACAGGTTGCCGACGTGGATGCGCTCCTTGGCGAAGGCGATCCGCTCCGGGTCGCGGCTGAAGTAGGAGCCGGTGAGCCCGTACTCCGTGGAGTTGGCGATGCGGATGCCGTCCTCGAAGTCCCGGGCGGGCATGACCGCCAGAACCGGGCCGAAGATCTCCTCCTGGGCGATGCGGGCCTCGGCCCGGACCCCGGAGAAGACCGTGGGCTCGATGTAGTAGCCCTCACCCGGGGGCTTCCGCCCCCCCAGCACCAGCTCCCCCTCGTGCTTGCCTACCTCGATGTAGTCGAGGATCTTCTCCTCGGCGGCCGAGTCCACCACCGGGCCCATGGTCACCTTGGGATCCACCGGGTCCCCGAGCCGGATCTCCCGGACCCGGTCCAACACCTTGGTTAGCAGCTGGTCATACACCTCCTGCACCACCACGGCCCGGGAACCCGCCGAGCACTTCTGGCCCTGGAAACCGAAGGCGGAGATGGCGATGTCGCGGGCGGCGCGGTCCAGGTCGGCGGTCTCGTCCACCACCACCGCGTTCTTGCCACCCATCTCCAGCTGTACCCGCTTCAGCCAGCGCTGCCCGGGGTGCACCCGAGCGGCCCGCTCGTTGATCCGCACCCCCACCTCACGCGAACCGGTGAAGGCCACGAAGCGTGTCTGGGGGTGGTCCACCAGCGGGTCCCCAACCAGCGATCCCCTCCCGGTGAGCAGGTTGATGACCCCCGGAGGCAGGCCGGCATCCTCCCAGATCCGCACCAAAAAGGCGGCCGTGGTGCAGGCGGTGTTGGCGGGCTTGAGAACGACGCAGTTGCCCGCCACCAGGGCCGCGGTGGTCATCCCGGTGGTAAGCGCCACCGGGAAGTTCCAGGGGGAGATCACCGCCCCCACCCCGAGCGGGATGTAGCGGAACTGGGTGATCTCCCCGGCGATGGGGGCGGTCCGGTCGCCGGCGGCGAACTGCAGCGCCTGCCGGGCATACCACTCCATGAGGTCGACCGCCTCCGCCGCCTCGCCGTCCGCCTCATCCCAGGGCTTGCCCACCTCGTACACCATCACCGCGGCCAGCTCGTGGCGGCGGCGGCGGACCAGCTCGGCCGCCCTCACCAGCACCGCGGCCCGCTCCTCCACCGGTGTCCTGGACCACTCCGGGAACGCTTGCCAACCGGCCGCCAGCGCCTCCTCGACATGCTCGAGCTGTGCCGCCGCATGCCGCCCAACCACCTGGTCGGGGTGGGCCGGGTTGACGGAGACGATCTGCTCAGTGGAGCCCACCCGGCGCCCCCCGATGATCAGCGGGTAGTCCTCTCCCAGCCGACCCTCCATCTGCCGGAGGGCGGCCCGCATGGCCTCCTGGTTGGCCGGGATGGAGAAGTCCAGGGCGGGCTCGGTGGAGAAGGGGGGAAGGTTCATGGGCGTCACTCCTGAAGGCGGGCCACAGCTCAGCGCCGGACCAGGTTTCGGGCGAGAAACAGGACGTTGGCGGGGCGCTCGGCCAGCCGGCGCATGAAGAAGGGGTACCAGTGGGTCCCGTAGGAGACGGCCACCAGCACCGTGTAGCCCCGGGAGACCAGCTGGCGCTGGAGGTCGGGGCGCACTCCGTACAGCATCTGGAATTCGAAGCGGTCCCGGGGGATCCCCTTGCGGAGGGCGAAGGTCACCGACTCCTCGATGATCTCCGGGTCGTGGGTGGCGAGGGCGGTGTAGCCACCGCCGGAGAGGGCCAGCTCCATCATGCGCAGGTAGTTGCGGTCCACGTCCTGCTTGCGGGGGAAGGCCACCTGCACCGGCTCGAGGTAGGCGCCCTTGACCAGCCGCAGGTTGGGGCTGAGCGGCAGGAGCTGCTCCAGGTCCTGGTAGCTGCGGAAGAGGTAGGACTGGAGCACGCAGCCCACGTTGTCGTAGCCGAGCTCGCGCAGGTGGCGGTAGGCGTCCAGGGTGGGCTGGACGTGGGCCGAGTCCTCCATGTCGATGCGGATGAACAGACCCAGCTCCCGCGCCAGGTCCAGGAGGTGGGCCAGGTTGCGCTCCGCGAGCCCGGGGTCGATGTCCTGCCCCAGGAGGGTCAGCTTGAGCGCCGCGTTCGCCCGCAGCCCCTCAGAGGCCATCCGCCGCAGCAGGACCTCGTAGTCCCCCACCGCCCGGGCGGCGTCAGCCTCGGTGGCGACCGCCTCACCCAACTCGGTGGCGTTGCACTTGAATCCGGCCTGGTTCAGCCTGCGGATGGTGTCCACCGCCTGGTCCAGGGTCTCCCCGGCCACGAACCGGGAGGCGCCCAGCCTCATGCCGTACCGGTTCATGAACCGTTCCGTGCCCCGATTGCCGGCGGCCAGCAGGATGGCCGACCGCGCGGCCCCGTTCAGCGGCAAGGTCGGTCGGTTCGCCCGACGGGGCGGCCAAAGACGCAGCTCATCCGCTCACCTCCATAAGGCGGGATGCCTCGAGCGGCCCGATCGGCCGCAGCGGCCGACCCTCCAATACCAGGTCGGCCATCAGCTCGCCGATCACCGGGGAGAACTTGTAGCCGTGCCCGGAGAAGCCACAGGCCACCTGGACCCGGGAGCACTCCGGGTGCGGACCCAGGGCGAAGTCACCGTCCGGGGTGTTGGTCATCAGCCCGACCCGGGCGCGCACCACCGGCGCCGCCCGCAGCGAGGGGGCGACGTTCCCGATCCCCTCGCGGATGGCCGCCAGCTCCTCCTGATGGCACTCGCGGTCCACCGAGTCGGGGGCGGTGACCTCCCCTCCGTGATGCCGGGCGACCTTGACCGTCACACCGTCCAGGGTAGGGAAGCCGTACCAGGAATGGCCGGGATCGTGCTGGTAGTAGAAGGCCGGCAGCCGGTCCGGCGCGAACGACTCCACGACCGCCGGGCGCAGCCACACCATGACCTGCCGCTCCACCGTGAGCGGCAGCTGCCAGCCCCGCAGCAGCTTCGCCGTCCAGGCCCCAGCCGTGAGCACCAGGTGGTCGAATCGAAGCTGGCCCGAGGGGGTCTCGACCAAGACCCCGTCCGCAGTGGGCGCCCAGGAGAGCGCCGGCTCGCCGAAGCGGAGAGATGCACCGGCGCCGGCGGCCGCCCGCAGGTGGCAGAGCACCCCGGCCTCCGGCCTCAGCACCCCCGCACCCGGTTCCAGAAGAGCGGTGACGCCGCGGGGAGGATCCAGGGCGGGGAACTCCCGCCGAACCTCGGAGGCGGTGAGAAGCCGGGCCTCCAGGCCGTACTTCCGGGAGCTGGCCAGCGCCCCCCGCACGAGGCCCGAATCCGGGGCCCCCAGGATCAGCCCGCCGGTTATCTGCAGGATCGGCTCGCGGCACTCCGCCTCCAGCTCCCGCCAGAGCTCGTAGGCGCGCAGGACCAGGGGAACGTAGGCGGGGTCCGAGTAGTAGGCCTGGTGGATCACTCGGGACTCGCCGTGCGAGGAACCCAGGTCGTGACCGGGTCCGAAGGCCTCCAGGCCCACCACCCGAGCTCCCCGCCGGGCCAGATGGTAGGCGCTGGCGGCGCCCATGGCCCCCAGGCCGACCACGCCCACCAGGGGCCGCGCCCCCGTCATGCCGCCCCGACCCCCATCATCGCCCCCCAGCAAGTGGACACCAACGAGTCTAAGCTCTCGGCCGCACCCCCTCCGGAGGAGCGGCCACCGGCGGGCTGGAGGACAGCTGCGGCGCACCCGAGCCCCCCCGGCTCCCACCCACCCGACGCGGACGCGGCCGTCCCAGAGCGACCCCCACCAGCATGATCGCACCTCCCAGGAGCTGCAGCGGCAGGACCGCCTCCCCGATCAGGAGGGCCGCGGCCACCACCGCGATGAACGGCTGCAGGTAGGTGTAGGCGGAGGTGCGGGCTGGTCCCAGCCGCTCCAGGCCGACGAGGAACAGCCAGGTGGTGGCCACCACGGCCACCAGCGAGCTGTAGGCCAAAAGGCCCACCCACCCGAGGTTGATCCGGGGCGGGCTGGCCACCGCCTCCACGGCGCCGAAGGGCAGGAGCATGAGCGCCCCCAGGACGGTCACCAGGGCGGAGAGGGTGAGGGGACGGTGCTGCCGCAGAAGTCTGGGCAGCACGAGCAGGTAGGCGGCCCAGCTGGTGGGCATGATCAGAGCCACCACAATTCCCAGCGCGCTGGCCCGGGCCCCGCCCCCCGTGTCCACCACCAGCGCCAGCCCCGCCAGCCCCAGCCCCAGCCCCACCCAGACCCTCCTGCCGAAGTGCTGCTTGCTGACGGCCGCCAGCCAGCCGGCCACCATGAGGGGAGTCGCCGCCTGCACCAGGGCCACGAAGTCGGCGCTGTTGAGGGCCAGCGCCCCGGTGAAGCTGGCCTGGTTGATGGCGGTGCCCAGGGCGGCCGCCGTGAGGACCAAGGCCAGGTCCCGGCCCCGGGGGAGACGGACCGGGCCCTCCAGCCGCCAGGCCAGGAGCCAGAGCCCGGCGCCGCCCAGCAGGAAGCGCACCGCCGCGTAGAAGAGGGGACCGCTGTCGGTGAGGGCCACCTTGACCACCACCACGTTCACGCTCCAGGCTGCGGTGACCAGGAGGATCACCAGGTCCGCACGCGTCAGCGACCGGCCCGCCAGCCCCACCTTCCTCACTTTTCAGAGGATAGGCCGCCTCCCTCACTAGGCCTCCCCCTCCCGGTCCGGTCAGGCGGAGGGCGGGAGAACCGTAGTCAGGTATACAATATGGGCGCGGCGGGATGGCAGCTCCGTCCGGTATTCGAGGTGGAACATGGCACGGAACGCGGACGGAGTGAAGCAGGGGGACCCCGGCACCTCCCAAGGTGGCGCGCCGCTCCCCTCGGACGAGGACCGGAGAGGAGGGTCAGGAAGCGCCTGGAGGGTGCTGGGAACCACCTCCCTCGCCCACTTCGTCAATGACGGGACGGTGTTCTTCGTCCCGGTGATGGCCGACCTGTTGGCCAGCCGCGGCCACGTCTCTGCGCCGGTCATCACGGTGATGCTCACCGGGTTCTACCTCAGCTCCAGCGCCGCCGGGATCCTGATCGGGCGGCTGGCTGACTCCGGCGGCAGCCGGGGGGCCAAGATGGCGATGGGGATCCTGGGCCTGGCCGCCGGGCTGCTGCTGTTCGCGGCGGCGGTGGCCGCTCCGGATGTGACAGAGAGGACGGTGCTGGCGCTCCTGGCGGCGCTGGTGGCCGGAGTCGGCAGCTCCGTCTACCACCCGCTGGGAGCCAGCCTGATCATCGCCGCCTTCCCACCCCGCGGCCGGGCCCGGGCGCTGGGGGCCAACGGCGCCATGGGAAGCTTGGGGCGGGCGCTGTATCCCACACTCTTCTTCGCGGTGACCGGGCTCATCGCCTCCCAGACCGGTGCGGTCGTGGTCTTCGCCGTGGTGGCCGCGGGGGCGGCGGTCCTGCTCTGGACCACCCGGGTGGACTCCCGGCCCGTCGCCGGGGCCGGGGCCCACTCCCCGGTCGCGACCGGCGGCGCCCCCCAGAGGGCCTGGCTGGACCGCAACATCGCCATCCTCACCGTGGTCTCGCTGCTGCGGTCTTTGGCCTTCACCGGGATGGTGGCCTGGCTCCCCACCTACTTCACCCGGGAGCGGGGGCTCGGGCTCTCCGGGGAGCTGGGCCTGATGGTGACCCTGCTGTACGCCGGTGGGATCGTGGGCCAGCCGGTGTTCGGGCTGCTGGCCGACCGGGTGGACAAGCGGCTCATGCTGGCCCTAGCCACGCTGGGCGCGGCAGGCACCACCTTCGGATACCTCAACGTGGGCGGTGCCGGAGGGCTGGCCCTCCTGGGCCTGTTCGGGGTCTTCAACTTCAGCGGCTTCCCCCTCCTCATGTCGCTGGTCGCCGACTACGCCCCTAAGGGCAGCTCCTCGACCGCCAACGCCTTCGTCTGGGGGCTGGGATCCACCGGGGGGCAGGCGCTGGGGCCACTGGTTATCGGGCTGCTGGCGCTCAGCTCCTACCGGCACCTGGCGGTCTCCTTCGAGTCGCTGGCGCTGGTGGCGGTGGCCGGCCTGGTCGGCCTGCTGCTCCTCCCCCGCGCCGGGAGGCGATCCAAGGCCCAGCTGTTCGGCTGAGCGGCACCGTCAATGGTGGCGGCGCACCATTCCCAGCATCTTGAGATTGATGCGCAGGAACCTCCAGGCCTGCCAGGGGAGGAAGGTGCGCAGGAAGACGGTCCACCGGGTGGGCAAGGTGACGGAGGCGGCCTCTTCGTCAGGCACAGCTGGCCCCCTGTTGGGCACCCTGACCTACTCCGGGATCAGGGGCCAGCCGGGGCGGAGCTTGGCCTTGTAGATGAACATGTGGTGCAGCAGGATCTTGATCCAGTGCCCGGCCAGGCCGATTTCGCCGAACGTCCGCTTCATGTCGCGTCCGTATCCCGGGTAGCGCTCGTAGTCGGGCACGACCGGGTACACGGTCATCGAGGCGGCCGTGCCGGAGAAGGGGTTGGCCCCGGCCGAGGCGACGCAGGCGGCCCCCATCTCGGCCATCGAGGCGGTCGCGGTGGGGCGGGGCGCACCCCTCAGCATGTCGACGACGCTCCGGGCCACCGCCCTGCCGATCTGGGCCGAAGGCATTCCCGTGCGTGGGGCGGCCGGGGTGATGACCGTGCCCCGGGGGCTGGTGTGGGGGCGGGAGATGGGATGAGGCGGTGCGAAGGCGATCCCCGCCGCGAAGAGGTTGGGATAGGCGGGTGACTGGTAGGTGCGGGGCCAGTCCCGCGCCGACCACTCCTCGAAGGGCCGCGGGGTGTAGTCCCCGTCCACCCGCATGAACCCGTTGGGCTGGAACAGCCGGTCGGTGATCTCCGTGCCCTGGCGGTCGAACGCCCGGAGCCCCACACCCGAGAAGGGGGGGAGAAGCATGGCGAAGTCGAACCCCAGCTCTGCCTCGCCCCCGTCGAGGGTCTCGTAGGACAGCCGATCGGGCTCCACCTTGCGCACGTGGGCCCGGGTTATCCAGCTGATGCCCCGCTCGGCGAAGAGGGAGGCCGTGAAGATGCTGGCGGGTATGAGGTACCCGGAGCGGCGCATCTGCATCCCGGCCATCCCGAAGTCCCCCAACTCGTACTCGTTGGTGATCCAGACGATCTCGGCGAGCTCCCGCACCTTGCGGGCCCTCAGTTCGAACTCCAGGTTGACGATGTACTCGAAGGCCGCTCCCTCGCAGGTGCATCCTCCATGTCCCACCCCGACCACGAAACGCTGGCGCTGGCCCCGCCGCATCCGCTCGACCGCTCGGTCCAGCGCCCGAGCCGCCAGCTGGGCATGCTCCGGGGTGCAGACCGACATGCTGTTGGCCTCCGGCCCCAGACCCTCGGTCATGTCGAAGCGCAGCCGGGGTCCCGTGGCGTTGATGAGGAAGTCGTAAGGCAGCCGAAGGAAATCGCCATCCCCGCCCGCCACCCTCTCCACGGCGACGAAGGGCCGGGAATCGCCCGCGTCACCCTCCGGATGAATTTGGCGGGCGAAGCCGTGGACGAACTCGATTCCGTGCCGCTCGTAGACCGGGGCCAGCGGGAAGGTCACCTGGTGTGGCTGCATCAGGCCCACCCCGACCCAGATGTTGGACGGCACCCAGTTGTAGCGGTCGACCGGGGAGACAACGGTGACGGTTTCAGTCCGAGGAAGCCACCTCCGCGCGAAGGAAGCGGCCGTGTGCCCGGCGATACCCGACCCGAGCACCACCACCCGGCTCACCGGCGTCCCCTCCGGAAATGGAGGAAGGAACGCCTCCTTGCATCCATGTGAGCCATCTTGGCATTCCCGGCGAACTCTGTGTTGCCGGCCGCAAACTGCTCCCCAGGAGGATCTCAGACCTGGGGGCCGTCCCCCCGCTGAACCTGGCGCAGGATGCTCTCGATCACCTCCTGCCCGGGGTGGCGGCGGCTCCCCACCCGGCGACTGGGGTTGCGGCGCCGCTCCTGGCGGGGGCTGAGCATGTGCGCCTCCTGCTTGCGCCAGACCCGCTCGATCAGGATGCGCACCTCGGCGCCGTCCTCGTAGGGGATCTGGTGCGCCTCCAAAGAGCGCCGGACCCGGTCCGGGAGCTGAGTGGCCTCGGAGAGGTTGAGCTGCTCCAGTGCCTCGAGGACATCGTCCAGGCGGCGCAGCAGAGCGCGCCTCTCGGTGGTCTCCTCGGGGGCGGTCATCACGGCCCGATTATCCGCGTTCCGGAGAGCGGGCCGCCAGTTCAGGCGGCCTTCGCCGGAGGCACCGGCGCGGAGCTCTCGTACAGGCCCAGCCGGGCCACCAGCCGCTGGGCCGGAGCCGGCGCCCACCAGTTGGCCCGGCCGAGCAGGCGCATCAAGGCCGGGACCATGACCCCCCGCACCAGGCTGGCGTCAACCGCCACCGCGATGGCCATCCCCAGCCCCAGGATCTGGATGTCCAGGACGTGCCCCAGGGCGAAGGCGCCGAACACCGCGATCATGATCAGCGCTGCCGAGGTGATGACCCCTCCGGTCGAGGCCATGCCCTCCTGAACCGCCCGGCGGTTGTCCCCGGTGGCCAGATAGCGCTCCCTGATGCGGGTGAGCAGGAAGACCTCGTAGTCCATGGAGAGGCCGAAGATGAAGGCGAACATCAACACCGGGTCGGTGGCGGTGATCGAGCCGGGCGAGCTGAAGTTCAGCAGGTGGGAGAGATGTCCCTCCTGGAAGATCCAGACCATGGCGCCGAAGGCGGCACTGATGGAGATGAGGCTCATCAGCACCGCCTTGATGGGCAGCACCACCGAGCCAAAGGTGAGGAACAGGACCGCCATGGTGGCCAGCACCACCATGGCCACCGCCCAGGGGATGGTGTCGGCGAAGGCCTGGAGGAAGTCCACCGAGACGGCCGCCCCGCCTCCGTACAGTACCGAGGCGCCGGGTGGCGGGGCCAGCCGCCGAAGCTGGGACACCAACCTCGCCCCCGAACTGGAGTCGGGACCGTATGCGGTGGAGACCTCGAATTGGGCCACAGGTCCGGCCAGATAGCCCGCGATGTACTTCTCGACCGCCGCCGGGCGCTGTGCCGGGGGCCCGCTGAGCAACCCCAGATAGACCTTCGCGGGAATCCCCGGGGGTGGGGAGAGCACCCCGACCAAGCCCTGCACCCCATGGAGCCGCTCCGCCCGTGCCAGGTAGGCGCTGAGGGTGGACTGCTGGGCCGGGGTCAGCCTCCCCGAGAGCTGGTGGCCGTAGTTCACCACCATGTTGAGGTCGTTCACCCCACCGGCCTGGGGGAAATTGTTCACCAACTGGGCGTAGCCGGTGCGCGCCGGGCCAGCCGGGATCTCCTGGACGCTGGCCCCAGTGGAGAGCCGGAGGCTGAGGAAGGGCGTGCCCACGGCCAGCAGGAGCACGGCCACCGGGAGGGCGATGGCCACCGGATGGCGCATCACCCGCTCGCCGGCCCATCCCCAGAAGCTGGAATGGTGGTGGGTGAGCTCAGTTGCACCGCGCAGCCCGCGCCTCAGGGTGAGCCAGTTGAGCCGGTTGCCGAGCAGGGAGAGGATGGCCGGCAGGACGGTGAGGGCGTAGAGCAGGGTGCAGGCGACCACCACCACACCTCCGATCCCCATGCTCCCCAGGGCGGTCGCCGGGAAGAGGGTCAGGGAGAGGAGACCCAGGGCCACGGCGGTGCCGGAGATGGCCACCGCCTTGCCGGCGCTGGCGGTGGCCGCCACCACCGCCACCTCGGGCGGGCTCTGGGTCAGCTCCTCGCGGAAGCGCTTGACAAAGAAGAGCGAGTAGTCGATGGCCAGCCCCAGCCCCACGATGGTGGCCACATTGGTGACGAAGATGGACATGGAGAAGTGGGCGGCGATGAGGCGTATCACCGAGAGGGCGGTGGGGACGGCCAGCCCGGCGATCAGGAGGGGGAGGAGGGCCGCGGTGACCGAGCCGAAGACCAAGAGCAGGAGGAGCAGGGAGATGGGGAGGGCGATCAGCTCGGCGGTCTTGAGCTGAGCCTCCAAGGCGGTGTTGTAGAGGGCGTCGATAGGGGCCGGGCCTGTCACCCACATGGTGAGCCCCCTAGGGCGGCTCAGGTAGGACTCCAGCTGGGGCAGCTGGTTGGTGGCCGCCACCTCGCTCATCTTCAGGTTGACCACCGCGAAGGTCTCATACCCCCGGTCCCCGATGAAGATCGGGAGCTTGGTGGTGGCGTAGGTCTGGACCGAGGCCACCTGCGGGCGGCGGGCCAGACGGGCGAAGCTGGAGGCCACCTCGGCCTGGACCTGCGGGCTGGTCACGTCCTGGTGGGAGCTGCGGTACACCAGGAGCAGCTGGGTGGTGGCGGCGCCGAAGTGCCGGGTGAGGAGCTGGCTGGCGCGCTGGCTCTGCGAGCCCGGGACCGAGAAGCCCCCCGCCTGGAGGGAGCCCCCGAGCGGCCCGGAGAGGACCAGGAGCAGGACCATCAGGGCCAGCCCCCCCACCGGAATGGAGCGCCGGTGGCGGTGGGCGAAGGCGCCGAGGCGGGCGAAGGGCATGCGGGCGGCCTCCGGTGGAGCATCCTGAATGAACGTTCATTCAGGTAGGCTTACAGGTTAGCAGGAGAGCCCAGGGAGCGGAGGAGGTGGCTTGGCCGTCCAGCCGGCGATCAGCGAGCACGCGGACCAGATGCGCCGCCGCATCCTGGAGGGCGCGGCGCGCGCCTTCTCCCGGTCGGGCCCGCAGGCCACCTCGGTGCCCGAGATCGCAGCCGAGGCCAGGGTCTCCGTAGGGCTGATCTACCGCTACTTCAGCGGCAAGGCCGAGCTGTACGCCGCCGCCTGCACCCTGGGGGCGGAGGCGGAGATGGCGGGACTCATGGCCGAGATGGCGGCCATCCGCGACCCCCGGGCCCGTCTGGCCCACGCCGTGGACTTCTACCTCTCCCGGCTGGCCGAGGACGGTGAGGGGGCGCTCCTCCTGGGGGCGATGGCCGAGGCCCAGCGGAACCCCGGGCTCCAGGCCTCGCTGCGGCTCCGTCGTGACACCATCGTGGCCTTCATCCGCCGGTACCTGGAGGAGCGCCGGGCGGAGGGGGAGGTGGAGGGTGAGGTGGCCCCCCTGGCCCGCGCCATCGCCATGACCATGGACGGGGCGCTGACCGAGCTGGCGCTCGGGGACTCTGACATTGGCGCCGTCCGGGAGGCGATCCTGAACCTATTGGAGCGCCTGCTTCAGGCGAGCGGGCCGGCCCCCACCTGAGCCAGCGCCCGACCCAGGTCCTCCAGCAGGTCCTCCTGGTTCTCGATCCCGCAGGAGAGGCGGATCAACCCCTCGGGCAGGTACTCCTCTCCCGCCCACCGGCCCCGGCGCTCCAAGAGCGACTCGACCGAGCCGAGGCTGGTGGCGTTGGTCCAGATCCTGGTGGAGGTGCAGACCCGCTCCGCCGCCACTGCGCCCACCTCCAGCTCCAGCGCCAGCAGGGCGCCGAAGGCCCCGTCCAGCTGCGCCTCCGCCAGCTCGTGCTGGGGGTGGGTGGGGAGCCCGGGATAGTGGACCTCCCGCACCCGGGAGGTCCCGGCAAGCGCCTTGGCCAGGAACCCCGCCGTCTGGCACTGGCGGGAGAGGCGCACCGCCAGGGTGCGCATCCCCCGGAGCGCCAGCCAGGCCTCCAGCTGTCCGGGGCAGCCTCCCTGCCGGGTGCGGTGCTGGCGCAGCCGCGAGAGGAGCTCCAGGTCCCGCCCGGCCACCACTCCGAGCATGAGGTCGCTGTGGCCGCCGAGGTGCTTGGAGGCGGAGTGAGCCACCAGGTCAGCGCCCAGCTCCAAAGGACGGCAGAGGAGCGGGGTGGCCAGGGTGTTGTCCACCACCAGGGTCGCCCCCCGGCCGTGCGCGGCCGCAGCCCAGGCCCTGAGGTCGGGAATGGTGAGGAGGGGGTTGCCCATGCTCTCCAGCCAGACCATGGCCGCCCCTCCGATCTCCTCCAGGGCGGCCGGGGAGGTGGCGTCCACCCTCCGTACCCGCAGCCGCCCGGTCGAGCTGAGGTGGGCGAGCAGCTCGCGGGTGCCGGTGTAGGCGTCCTGCGCCACCACCACCTCCGCCCCCACAGGGAGGATGTCCAGGGCGGCGGCGATCCCGGCCATGCCAGAGGCGAAGGCCACCGCACCGGAAGCCCCCTCCAGCTGCGCCACCGCCGCCTCGAGCAGCTCCCAGGTGGGGTTGCGGTCCCGGGA
>JAKAXE010000075.1 GCA_021816695.1 bacterium
TGAGTCCAGCGGGAAGCTGAGTGCCTGCTCAGGCCTACGAGGTCCGTCTGCGGCCGGCTGCCCGCCGCCAGCTGGAGAGGCTCGAGCGTGTTGTGCAGCTCCGTTTGATCGAGGCCATGGCTGGCCTGGCGGAGCAGCCAAGACCAGCCGGCGTCAAGGCGCTCCAGGGTCTTCCTGGACTCCTCCGCCTCCGTGTTGGCTCTTACCGGGTGCTCTATCAAGTACACGATGACCGGCTTCTGGTTCTGGTCCTGACCCTCGGCCACCGCCGCGATGTCTACCGCCCGCGATGAGGGTCATCCGGTGCGGTTCCTCACGGGGTCGTGGGAGGAATCCAGGACAGTTGCGGAGGAGGGCTTGAGTTCGGTTTTCCACAAGAGAGTCTCGCCGCCGCGAGTCTTACGACGGTAGATACGACGGTACCCCCCTTTTTTGATCTCGCACTCCGGTTTCCCTTCCCGGAGGGCGCTTCTGCGGCGACACCCCCCTTCGGTCATCAGCCTCCGTGAATGATCGGGGCTAGGTGCTGCGCATCCCTCTCTCCCCCGGCCGGGGCTCCCACTCCGAAAGGCGCTGCTGGAGGTAAGCCCGAGCGGCCCCCTCTAAGTCCTCGGTGCCGGTGGCCAGTCCCCCCTGGACCGCCGCCTCCAGCAGGAGCCGCTGGGCCCTCCCGATCCAGGGGCCGTCGGGCCAACCCTTCCAGGCCTTGAGCTGGGCGCCTCCCAGCGCCGGTCTCAGGCCACCGGGGTTCTCCCTGGCCACGGCCTCCAGCCGGCTCTCCAGCTCGTCCAGCTGCGCGGTCCCCGGGTATCCCGAGGCCAGGGTGTCGGCCCGAGCCAGCTGGAGGAGCTCGGGCAGCAGGTCGCCCGCCCGGTGCCACAACCGGCGCACCGCGCTGTCCGCCCACTCGCTGCGGTACTGGATCGGATGCATGTGCAGCTCCACCAGCCGGGACACCCGATCCACCTCGGAGTTGGGCAGCCGTAGCCGGCGCAGCAGCTCCCTGGCGATCTCGGCGCCCACCTGCTGGTGGCGGTGGAAGGTGGGACCGGAGGGTGAGGGCTTGGCGGTCACCGGCTTGCCCACATCGTGGAGGAGGGCCGCCAGCCGCACGACCCGGGCCACGGGGGCCTTCTCCACCGCCAGGGCGGAGTGCAGAAATACGTCGCCCAGGTGGTATCCGCCCTGCTCCACCCCGGCCATCTGGGCCACCTCGGGGGCGACCTGTCGGAGTAGGCCCGTCTCCAGGAGCAGGTGGAGCCCGGTCGCGGCCTCGGGAGCGAGGAGCAGCTTGAGCAGCTCGTCCCTCACCCGCTCCACGGAGACGATCCCGATCCGGGCTGCGGACTCGCGCATGCCTTCGGCCACCTTCGGGTCGATTCGGAAGCCGAGCTGGGCGGCGAAGCGGGCCGCCCGCAGCATCCGGAGCGGGTCCTCGGAGAAGGTGGCGGCCGGCTCCAGGGGGGTGCGCAGCAACCCCCGGTGCAGATCCTCGAGCCCTCTCCCGATGGGGTCCAGCACCTGGCCCCGGGACCCCAGGAGCAGGGTGTTTACGGTGAAGTCACGGCGGAGGGCATCCTCCTCCAGGGTGGCCGCCTGGACCTCGGGCTTGCGGCTGTGCGTGAGATAGGCCTCGCGGCGCGCCCGGACCAGCTCCACGGTGAAACGCTGCCCGCCCGCGACCAGAAAGGAGACCTGGGCGGTGCCGAAGCGCTCGAAGGCCACCACGGGCTCCCGCCGCTTCCAGCGGCGCCGCAGCCACTCGCCGGCGTCCTGGGCCGGGGCTGACTCCAGCACCAGGTCCACGTCGGACGCCTCGGGGCGGCCCAGGAGCAGGTCGCGCACATAGCCCCCCACGATCCACGCGGGGCTGCCCAGCTCCGCCTCCATCGCCCCCAGCTCGGCTCGGAGAGCCCTGGCAGATGGAAGCGGGGGCTCCTCCCGCGGCGGAGGCGGGACGCCGACCTGGCGGGCGACCGGGACGTGACTGCCGCTCACCCAGCCATCTTCGCGTCCCGGCGCCCCCCGCTGCCCGGTGGGAGCGCGCCCCTTCGCGGGTGCGTTCAGCAGAGCGGAACGCGCTGCTATGATGCCGGGATGCGAGCGGCGGCGGGCCCTCATGCCTGAGATCCAGAACCGGGAGCGGAACCCGCTCGGACGGACCGTCCGCCTCCTCACCTGGATGGCCGAGCACGACGCTCAGGACTTCGGCGTGAGGGAGCTGGCTGCCGCGGTGGACATGGCGCCCAGCACCACCCACCGCTCCCTGGGGGCGCTGGAGGAGGAGGGGCTGGTGTCCTCGGATCCCAAGAACGGCCGCTACCGGCTGAGCCTGGGCTTCTACCGGCTGGCGCTGCGCGGGGCCCGCCGCGCACCGCTGGTCGAGCTGGCGACCCCGCTCCTCCAGGAGGCCGCCCGGGCGGGCGAGGAGACCAGCCAGCTGGCGGTCTACGGGGCGCTGGAGCAGTCGGTGCTGTTCCTCTCTGAGGTGGTGCCGAACCGCCGCCTCCAGGCCCGCAGCCGGCTGTACCGCTGGTTGCCCCTCACCTCCACCGCGGCCGGGCTCGCGGTTCTCTCCCTGCTCGACCCGGCGGCGCTGGTGGCGGCCTTCTCGGAGAGCGCCAACCCTCCCTCGGGCTCAGAGCTGGCCGAGGCTCTTCAGACCGTCCGGGAGCGTGGCTTCGCCACCGTGCGGGGCGCTCACGAGGAGGGCTGCGTGGAGCTGGCCGTTCCCTTCCGGTCCGTGGACGGCCGTCCCGGCGGGGCCCTGGGGTTCGCCGTCCCCGAGGCCCGCTTCACCCCGAAGCTGGAGCAGGCGCTGGGCCGGCTCCTCGCGGTGCAGGCCGGCAAGCTCGAGTCCCGGCTTCGCGACCCGGTGGCCCGAGCGAGCTGATCCCCGGCTGACCTCAGTCCGCGGCCCAATCTCCCTGGGCCATCTCGTACGCCCCCAGCAGGCCGGCGTCTCCCTTCAGCTCGGCAGGGGCCAGCCGGGCGTGCCTCCGAGGCCCGGGGAAGCTGCCCTGGGCCACCGCCTCCACCATCCGCTCCCAGAACTTGGGGCCGGAGTTGAAGACGCCGCCCCCCAGGGCCACCGCATCCAGGTTGAGCAGGTTCAGCAGGCCCCCCAGCGCCCGCCCCAGGTGGTCGGCGGCCCGGTCCAGGACCTCCTGGGCCCCAGGGTCGCCGGCCGCCGCCGCCCGGGAGACCTCGGCGCCGGTGGACATCCCTGCCCTCTCGGCGATGGCGGTGCCCGAGGCCACCGCCTCCAGACAGCCCCGGTTCCCGCAGCGGCAGCGCGGCCCGTCCGGCTCCACCACCACGTGGCCGAACTCCCCCGCCGTGCCCTGTGAACCGCGGTACAGCCGGCGGCCCAGGATGAGGCCGGCCCCGATCCCGGTGCTCACCGTGACGTAGGCGAAGTTGGTGGAGCCCCTTCCCGCGCCCCGGCGGTGTTCCCCCAGGGCGGCCAGCCCGGCGTCGTGCTCCACCCGGCACTCCCAGCCCAGCCGCTCCTGGATCAGCTCGCGGAGGGCGACCTCCTTCCAGCCGGGGAGGTTGGGGGCTCCATGGACCACGCCCTTGGCCGGGTCGACCGGGCCGGGCACTCCGATGACCAGCCGGGGCCGCCCGCCATGGGCGGCGGCGGTCGCCAGGTCGCAGATCGCATCCACCACCCGGCTCGGGCCGTGCTCGGCCGGGGTTGGCACCCGGACCGTCCTTCCCATCTCCCCAGCCTCGTCGAAGGGGGCCACCCGCAGCCAGGTCCCTCCCAGGTCCACGGCCACCACCGGTGTCCTCCCGGCCGTCTCCGTCATTGCGGCTCCAGCGGGGGGAGGCCGGCCAGGCTGCGGAGGCGCTCCACATTGACTCGATCGGGTCCCTGCCGCTCCTCGCCCGGGACCTCAAGGATCCAGGGGGGACGGCGGAGGCGAGGGTCGGCCAGCATGCGGGCGAAGGCCTCGGAGCCGATCTCCCCCTCGCCGATGTTCTCGTGGCGGTCACGGTTGCTCCCGAAGGGCGCCTTGGAGTCGTTGGCGTGGACGGCCCAGAGCCGGTCCCAGCCGATCTCCGCCTCGAACTCGGCCAGGGCAGCCGCCAGCCCCTCCTCGGTGGTGAGCTGCCACCCGGAGGTGAAGGCGTGGGCGGTGTCCAGGCAGAGCCCCACCCGGGGCGAGTCCACCGCCTCTAACATCCGCCGGATCTCCGGGAGCGTGGCGCCGAGGTTGGCCCCCGCTCCGGCGCTGTTCTCCACCAGCAGGCGGGCCTCTCCGGGGGCCGCCTCCAGCGCCCGGCGCATGGTGCTGCCGATCTGGTCCAGCACGGTATCGAACCCCTGGCCCAGGTGGGAACCAGGGTGGAAGATCACGCCGGCCACCCCCAGCTCGCCCGCCAGCTGCAGGTAGTGGATCAGCGAGGCCTCGGAGCTCGCCAGGAGCTCGGGCCGCGGGGTGCCGAGGTTGATCAGGTACACCGCGTGGAAGAAGAAGCGGTCCGCCAGGCCGGTGGAGGCCAGCCGGAGGCGGAACTCCTGGGCCTCCTCCGCCTCCAGGTGGAGGTGGCGCCAGGTCTGGGGCGGGGTGGGGTGCACCTGGACCGCCTCCGCCCCCAGCTCCCGGGCCCGGTCGAAGGCGGTGAGGATCCCGCCCCGGGTGGAGACATGGGCCCCGATGTGCATGGCGTCAGGCCCCCGGCGCCGGAGTGGGCGGGACATACACCTGGGCGGGCGGCGGCGGCGTGACCGCGGCGATCTGGCCAAAGCCCGAGTATTGGATCTCAAAGCCGTCCGGCCCGCTGACCTGGAGCTGGAGCACCCGCAGCGGCCGACGCTGGAGGTAGATGGTGAGGTCCTCCCCCGCCCTGCCCTTCTCGCTGAGCCGCCAGGCGGCTGCCCCCGAGTACTCCGTGGCCGACACCTGAGGTCGCCCCGCCGCCAGCTTCTCCAGGGTGGCCTCCAGCCCCGACCCCACGAAAGGCGCCACGCTCTGCCGGTACCTCACCCCCACCGAGCTGGGCTGCAGGACCCAGGTGGTCGCCGGGTTGAGGTTGCCGGGCAGAGAGGTGATCCCCAGCTGGGCCAGGGCGGCGGCCGAGAGCACCCACACCCTGGTGCCAAGGCTCACCACCTCGGTGCTGAGCACTGGGGACGGTGGGACGGAAAACTCGACCTCGCCCGAGAAGGAGCCGGAGGGCAGCTGGCGCAGGGAGAAGCTCACCTTGGCCTGGCCCGCCCGGTCACCGCCGGTGAGCCGGTAGGAGGAGGTGGCCATCGTGCGCCCCGCCGCCTGGAGCAGGTGCGCCGCGGACGGGGTAGCGGACCCGCACGAGCACAGCAGTGCGGTGGTGGCCAGGGCCGGGAGCGCCCCCAACCGGGCCAACCGGCGACCAGATCGCAAAAAGACGCCTCCCCTAGGGGTGAACCTCCTCCCCCCGCAATTCTCCGCTAACTGGGCGCTTTGGCGGGGTCAGGAGCGGCCCAGGGCGACCGCCAGCACGTAGAGGGCATACAGTCCGACCCCGGAGGGGAGCAGCACCAGGGCGCGCACTCCCGACCTGGTGCTGGCGGCGAGGGCCAGGATGGCGGCGCTCAGGGTCACGGCGGCCGCCAGGAAGCCGACCCCCTCCGGGTTCCAGGACGTGAAGCAGAGGCCGACCAGCGCCGGCACGGTGGCCTGGAAGACCATGGCCCCCGTCACATTCCCCAGGGCCAGGCCGTCCCGGCCGTGCGTGACCCAGAGGCCGCCGGCCACCAGCTCGGGCAGCTCGGTCGCCACCGGCACCAGGATGAGGGCGAGGGCGAGGGCGGAGAGGTGCAGGGCCGGGGCCGCCCCCTCGAGGCCGGAGATGAAGAGCTCGCTGGCGATCGCGAGTCCGGCGACCCCCAGCAGCCCCTGGCCGACGCCCAGGGCGAAGCTGCCCCCGCCCTGGCGCGCCAGCAGCAGATGCGGGGCCTCCGGCTCGCCCTCGCCGGGCGGTCGCCTCAGGCTGCGGCGGACGTACACGAGGTACAGCCCCACGAGCAGGAGGGCGTCCAGGATGCGCACCGGACGGGGGGCGAAGGCGCCCATCATGAGGAGGACGTAGCTGGCGAGGAAGGTGTAGAGCGGGCCCCGGGCCTCCGGGCCACCGACGCGCAGGAGGCGGCGGCCGGAGACGAGGGCGAAGAGGGCGGTCATGGCCAGGCCGAGGGTGGCCAGCATGAAGGGCGCCCCCAGGATGGCTCCGATGGCGGTGCGGTTGGCGGCACTCCCGCCGTGGATCAGGGCCACGATCGGGACCACGCTCTCCGGGAGCGCCGTGCCGATCGCCGCCAGGACCCCTCCGGTGGCCGCGTGCCCGAGGCCCATCCTGCCGCCGGCCCACTCCATGGCGTTGGTGAACAGGAAGGCGGAGGCCAGCATGAGCACCATCCCCAGGCCCAGCCCGGCCCAGGCTCCCAACTCAGGTGCCTCCCCGCCCCGCCCGGAGCGGCTCGGTGAGGAGCGCTCTGCCGTGGCGGAGGACGTCCGCCAGGTTGACCTCCTGCCAGCGCTCCACGGGGGGGCCATCCGCCAGGGCGTCCAGGATCCGCTGGCGAAACCAGGGGAAGGTGGCCGCGGGCAGCCGACGGGGATCGGCCCAGGTCAGCCGCAGCGCCTCCCGGCTGCGCCGGGGCCGCCCCCCCACCGAGCGGGCGAGGAAGACGGCGTCCTGCCCCACCCGGATCCCCCGGAAGTGGTAGCTGCCCACCAGGCGCACGATCTCCACCTCCAGCCCACACTCCTCCCGGGTCTCCCGGACGACGGTGGACGCGGGGTCTTCGCCGGCTCCCACATGGCCGCCCGGTGGCTCCCAGCCGGGCGGCCAGCTGCGGAACTGGAGCAGTACCCGGCCCTCTGGGTCCAGGATCACCGCCTGGGCGCCGACGACCCTGGTCATCAGGTGATGAAGCAGGGGTGGAGCAGGTAGCCGGCGAGGCTCTGGCCACCGGCGAGGAAGAGGTAGGCGATGTTGGGGAAGTAGATCGGGGGCGCGGCGCCGGTGGCCACGTGGGACCAGAGCCAGTTGAAGGCCAGCCCCGCCGGGATGGAGAGCGGGCTGAGACCGCCCAGGAGCTGGGGGAGCACCAGGACCACCAGGATCAGCCCGACGTAGATTTCGGTGCGGTGCATCTCCACCCACTGGAAGGGAGCGGGGTGTCGGCCCCGGAAGAACCCCTCGGCCACCCCGAAGCCGTCCAGAGGCGGGATGGGCAGCAGGTTGAAGATGAAGAGGACCAGGTTGACATAGACGGCGGACACCAGCAGCCAGTAGACGATCCCCATGACCGGGAGGGCGAAGCTGGGGTTGGAGCAGGTCTGGACCCAGGGGTTGGTCAGGATGACGACCTTGGCCAGGAGGCCCAGGGCGGCGGCCAGCACCAGATTGCTCAGCGGCCCGGCCGCGGCCAGCCAGGCTCGCTGCCGGCCCCGGCGGACGTACATCGGGTTGTAGATCACGGGTCGGGCGAATCCAAATCCCACGGTGAGGAGGAGGACCAGGCCCAGGGGGTCGACCTGGGCCCCGGGGTTCAGGCTGAGGCGGCCCTGACGGCGCGGGAGGGGGTCACCGTATCCGGTGGCCACGGCGGCGTGGCAGTACTCGTGGACGGTGAAGCCGAGAACGATCCCGGGGATCGCGAAGACGACGAGGACCAGGTAGAACTCGATCCCGGTCCCCAGCACTCCGCGTCAGTCCAGCGGGATCTTGTGGACCCTCGGCCCCCTCTTGGCGGGCTCGCGCCTCTCCCTCGCCTCCAGCGCCGCCATCGCCGCCAGCACCAGCTCACGCTGGGCCCGGACGAGGTGGAGCCGAGTCTCCAGCGGCACGATCTCCTCCAGCCGGCGCTCCGCCAGGTGGGCCGCCCCGATGGCCATCTGGGCCGCCAGCTGAGCCGCCGCGCTCACGTCCCGGCGGTCCATCACCCGGCCCTGCCGAAGCGGATCGCCAGCTCCCCACCCTCGAGATGGGCGGAACGGGTCACCTTGCCGCGCAGGACGCGCGGCAGTGAGATCTCCCTCTTGTACGGTCCCACGCTCACGTAAAGCTCCTCCTGGTTCTGGGCCAGCTCCACCTGGTCCCGGCTCACGAACGGCAGCTGCAGGGAGAGCACGTACTCGTCCCCCTCCTTGCGCAACGACTGAGGCTTGGTGGCGTACATGATGGCCTCGGGGGCCACGTCCTGGTAGAGGAAGGCCCCCAGCTCGGAGAGCTGCTCCAGGCCCACTATCTCATGGTCGAAGAGGCGCGACTCCAGGATGGGCAGGGGGGAGAAGGTCTCCTGAACCTGGGTGGAGTAGCGCGCCTGCGCCCTGCGCCAGTCGCTGAAGTACTGCCCACCGGCGTCCTTGGGCAGGATCCGGTTCACCAGCACGGCGTCCACCAGATAGTCGTACAGGTTGAGGTAGGTGAAGGCCCTCTGGGCCTCCTTGATCACCATCTTCTCCAGGTTGAGGACGATGCGCACGGTGGTGGTCTTGGGGTCGGTGAGGATCTCCTTCATGGAGTCCAGGTCCAGCAGGAGGCCGTGCACGGAGCCGTAAATCTCGTCGGCCGGGAGGGGGATGCCGATGAAGGGCTGCACCATCGGCCGGGTCATCTTCATCACCCGGCGCTGGATCGGGAAGATCCGGTTCAGATACCAGCGAGCAACATCCGGAAAGGCCAGGAGCTGCAGGGTCTCCCCGGTGGGAGCGCAGTCGACCACCATGACGTCGAACTTCTGGGCGGCCGCATGGCGGCGGATCCACATCAGGCTGGCCACCTCCTCCATCCCGGGCGGGGTGGCCAGCTCCTCGGCGATGATGTCGTCCACCCCCTGGGAGTTGAAGAGGGCCGCCAGGTACTGGTGGATCTTCTCCCAGTTGCCCTCCATCTCGTGCAGGGCGTTCACCTCCTGGGCGAAGAGGTTGGGCGCCACCTCCTGGGGCTCCGGCCCCAGCTCCACGTCCAGGGAGTCCCCCAGGCTGTGGGCCGCGTCGGTGGACATCACCAGGGTCTTGAGACCCCGCTCGGCACAGCGAGCGGCGGTGGCCGCCGAGATGGTGGTCTTGCCTACCCCGCCCTTGCCGGTGTAGAGGATCACCCGCATTCCGGGAGTATACGTTCGGGTCCCATGGGCCCCCGGGCCGGTCAGTGCAGGAAGAAGTACCCCAGGACCACCAGGGCGGCCAGCAGCCCTGACACCAGGGCGACCCGACGCAGATCGAGGATGAGGTAGGGGGTGCGGTCCAGGGGGACCGCGGGGTCCTCCCCCAGCGGCTCCAGGGCGGCCTCTTGCTGCCGCCTCCGCTCCGCGCGCCCGGCGACCCTACCCCGGCGGGGAAGCAGGCTCTCCTGGGCCGCCGGCGCCGCCACGGTGGGAGGGGTCGGCTGGGCGGCCACGCTGGTCGCCGGAGCGGGCTCCTCCGGGGCTGGCTCCACCACCTTGGGCTGCGTTTCGGCGGCAGGCCTGCGCCGGGGCAGAAGGGAGGCGGTCCCGGCGGGGTGGGCTGGCGGCGCGGCCTGAGGCGCCAGCGCGGCCTCAGCCTGAGGCGGGGTCCCGGCGACCGGGGTTGCATCGCCCTCCGGCGCAGCCGCTTCCGCGCCCGGACTCGGCCGGGGGGCGGTGGCGGGACGCTTGCGCGCAGCTCCGCTGGCGCGGTGCCTGGTTCTTCTGGCCAAGTAGGGCTCCCGGGTGGTGGTGCGCGGCGGCTTCAGATCGGGCGCGGCGCCAGTTTACCCAAAGGGCAGGGGGAGCCCGGGTGGGGTCAGGGTGCAGGCAGCGAGCGCCAGGCGGGAGGGGGTCTTATCGGCGAAGGAGGGGGACGAAGCGTTGCCAGCGCCCACTGCCTGCGTGGGCGATGCGTGTGGGGCCACATCTTGTGCCCGGGGAGGATTAAACCACACCATCTTGTGGAGCGCAAGCCCCGTCACCGGATCGTCAATCTGCCCCCAGAGGAGTAGGG
>JAKAXE010000141.1 GCA_021816695.1 bacterium
GGGAGCTCACCAGCAGCGGTGCGGGGACACTCACCAGCAGCAGCGAGAGGACCGTCGGGCCCCACACCGGACCCTCACCACGGGAACCGGCGGCGTCCAGCCAGGCACCCAGGCCGAGTACCAGGAAGAGCCAACCGGCGATCACTCCCACCAGGATCGGGCCCGGACTGAGGGTCAGCACTACCACCGCACCGGTGATCGCGGTGAGAGGCACGGTGGCCACCTCCAGCAGCCGCGGGGAGAGCCAGAAGCGAGCCCCGGCTCGAGCCCGGCTGGGAAGGAAGGAGCGCAGCCCCAGCACATAGGTGGCGCCGGCCGCGAGCGTGAGCAGGTAGCCCCAGATCGGGGCCAGTACCCCGAGCCCGGAGATGGCCACCACCAGCGCCGCCGCCAGCGCGAAGATGGCCAGAAGAAGCGGCCGCATCGCCTCAACGTGGGCCTCCGGGAGGCCGCCGATCTCGGCCTGGCGGCGGAGGGCAGCAGGCCCGGCGGGCAGCCGGCTCAACGGCTGGCCCAACGGGGCTTTTCCACGTTCACCTGTGGAAAGTGTGGACTCACGGGTCAGCCGGTGCTGGTTCCAGCGCGGCCGTAGCGGTCCTCCAGGCGCACCACGTCGTCCAGGTCGGGGGTCGACACCTCACAGAGCTCCACCACCGTGACTGCCCGCATGCGGTGACGCCTCCCCGGCAAGATGCGACGCCCCTCGCCCGGGCGAAGCCGGTGAACCTCCAACTCCCCCTCGGGGCTGTCCAGCTCCAGCTCCAGCTCTCCCTGCAGCACCCAGATGGCCTCATCCTTGCGCTCGTGGTACTGGAGGCTGAGCGCCTCCCCCGCCTCGATGTGCAGGATCTTGCCGGCGTAGCGGTCGGTCACGGCGAACCAGATCTCGTGGCCCCAGGGCTTGTCCACCCGGCGCTCGGGCACCGAGAGGGAGAGGTCATCGGCCATGGCTGTCCCCCACCACCCCCAGCTCCGTCTCGAAGTCATCCAGCAGCCGCTGAACCCGCGCCGGGTCGGTGGACTCGCAGTAGACCCGCATAAGCGGCTCGGTCCCGGACATCCGCACCAGGACGAAGGACCCGTCCTCCAGCCAGAACTTGGCCCCGTCATCGGAGCGAACCCGGACCACCCGCTCGGCGCCCACCCTCTCCGGCGGCTGGCTGCGCAGGCGGTGGGCGAGCCGCTCGCGCACCACCGGGTACTCCTCCCGGGGGAAGTGATGGTCGCGCCGGGCGTAGGCGTGGGGCCCCACCAGGTCCGCGACCTCGCGGCGCAGCTGGGCAAGGGGCCTTCCGGTCATGGCGATCATCTCGGCAAACATGAGCCCGCTCAGGATTCCGTCGCGCTCGGGGATGTGCCCCCGAAAGGCGAAGCCGCCGGACTCCTCGGCACCCAGGATGGCGTCCCGCTCACGCATGCGGGGCCCCAGGTACTTGAACCCCACCGGCAGCTCCTCGACCTCCAGCCCGTAGTGCCGCCCCAGGATGTCGAGCCGTCCCGTGGAGGTCAAAGAGCGGACCACCGGCCCCCTCCACCCGTGGTTCTCGCAGAGATGCCAGAGGAGCATGGTGGCCACCTCCAGCTGGTCGACGAAATCCCCGGTTCCGTCCATGATCCCCACCCGGTCGGCGTCGCCGTCATTGGCGATCCCGAGGTCGTACCCGCCCTGGCGGAGCCTGCCGATGGCCTCCTGCAGGTTCACCGCGATTGGCTCGGGGTGCAGGCCCCCGAATCCCGGGTTGCGCTCCTGGTGAAGCTCCTCGACGGTGGTGGCGCCGGCGCCTATGGTGTCGGCCACATACCCGGCTCCAGCTCCGTACATGGGATCGTGAAGGATCTTGAGGCCCGCCTGACGGATCTGGTCCAGGTCGACGATCCGCCCCACCTGGGCCCGGTACTCCGGCCGGGGGTCGACCATCTCCACCAGCCCCTGGTGCAGCGCCTCCTCGAACGCCATGGTCTTGACCGACCCCTGGGACAGGACCCTGGCGACCTCCTCCTCGAGCGCGGCCACCACCTCGGGCGAGGCGGACCCCCCGTAGTCGGGCTTGTACTTCATCCCGTTGAACTCCGGGGGGTTGTGGCTGGCCGTGACCACCACCCCCCCCAGCGCCTTGCGGGCCACGACCATCCAGGCGGCGGCCTGGGTCGGGCTCGGGCGGTCGAGGAGCAGGACCCGCCTGGAGTTGGCCGCCAGCACCCGCGCCACCTCTTTGGCGAAGAGTTCGGCGCAATACCGGGTGTCGTGACCGACCACCACCCGGCCCTCCGGCGGCTCGGCCGAGAGATACAGCGCCACGGCCTGACTCACCACCCGGACGTTGGCGTAGGTGAAGTCGTCAGCGACAATCCCCCGCCAGCCGTCGGTCCCGAAGCTGATCTCCGCAGCTGCCATCACGCACCTCCCTTCGCCGCCCCGGCGCGGCCATTGTATGAGGGTCTGTAGCAGTGGTGTGTCTTGCTAAGCGAACATGAGTGATGTGTAAGACTTGGTGGCATGGCATTACTGCGACTCAAGGCGGCGGCGGAGGTGCTGGGAGTGCACCCGGTGACGTTGCGCCGTTGGGCAGACGAGGGCCGGGTGCCGGTGGTGCGCCCGGGCCGGGAACGGAG